>JAISZA010000163.1 GCA_031269535.1 Tannerellaceae bacterium | reverse complement strand
TACAACCACTGGTATGGAGTCTGCTGTCTGGAGACAGGCGATGCGGAAACGGCAGAACCCTATCTGAAAATAGCTGCCAGCCGCCGTGTGCAGGAAGCCTACCGCTATCTGGGTGAGTTGTATATCAAGGCTTACCGCTTCGACGAAGCAGCCGGGATGTATGCAGAGTACATCGACCTCCTTTCCAAAAAAAATGAAGACACAGAGCCGTATAAGAAAAGACTGGAGCTGGCGGAAAAAGCACAGCGCATGGTGGAAAAAGTAGAAAATATCCAGATCATAGACAGTGTGGTGATAAATAAAACCGACTTCCTCTCGGCCTATGTCTTGAGCGAAGAAGCCGGCAGCCTGGCTACTTACAGAAATTTCTTTCAGACGGATGAACCGGTTTCTTCGACCGTATATATGAACGAAATCAGCGATAAGATTTATTACGCATATCCCGAAGCCGGCCAGCCATACTACAGCCTGTTTACCCAGTCGAAACTCTTAGACAAATGGGAGGATGAGAAACGCTTGCCTCCGAATATCAACAGTGAGAACAGCAATAACAACTATCCCTTTATCCTGACGGACGGAGTGACTATCTATTACGCCTCCGAAGGGAAAGGCTCCATCGGAGGATACGATCTGTTTGTCACCCGTTACAATACCCATTCGGATACCTACCTGAACCCCGAACAATTAGGTATGCCTTTCAACTCTTTTGCCAACGACTATATGCTGGTCATCGACGAAAAGAAAGGGCTGGGCTGGTTTGCCTCCGACCGGAATCAGCCCAGAGATTCAGTCTGCATCTATCTGTTTATCCCGGACGAACAACGAAGCCGTGTCGAAGGAAACAATCCGGAAATGAAACGCGCCCGGGCGCTTATAAGCTCCATAGCCGATACCTGGAAACCGGAAGCCGACTATACGGAGCTGATCAGCATGGCGCATACGAATATGCCGTCGGAGAACAAAGAAAAACGGAAAGATTTTGAGTTTGTCGTCGGTAATAACCTGATTTATTACACCTGGGAAGACATAAAAAGCCCCGAAGCCCGGAGCTTGTATGAGAAACGGCTCAGCCTGGACAAACAAATAACAGAGCTTACCGAACGATTAGACCAATTGCGCAGGAGCTATGCCGAGGGCAGCAGAGCACAGAAAGAACGCCTGAAAACAAGCATCCTTCAGGCAGAAGAACATTTATACAGCCTGCTCCAACAGCCTGCTTCTCTGGAAAAAAGAGCGCGTAATGCGGAAATAAACCATTTGAAACGGAATCATTAAATCCTTACTTATTATGATATTGGACATAGCAGTTATTGTTTTTTTAATGGGAACCGCGATCGTACTGATCCTGCTGGAAGTCTTTCTTCTGCCGGGTATTACCGTTGCGGGGATAGGAGGAGCGCTTTTTGCTGTAGGCGGAATGGTCTATGCTTATTCGGTAAGTCCGGGAACGGGCCATATCACGCTGATAGCCTCGGTGGCGACATTCGGAGGGACCTTTGCCTGGTTGCTGCGGGCAAAATCGTTCAATAAAGTAGCGCTCCATACGGATATTGATTCTAAAGTGACTTCTGTCCGCGAGCTGGATATTCATCCCGGCGACGAAGGCATCACTCTCTCACGCTTGGCGCCTATCGGGAAAGCAAGCATCCGCAATATCACCGTGGAAGCCAAATCAACAGGCGAGTTTATCGACGAAAACACGGTGATCAGGGTCATCCGGGTAGATGGCTATAATGTACTGGTTACTAAAAAAGAAGAAGATACTATTCATTCATAAAATTAAACTGTATGGAACTTAGCTTTTTACCTGTTATTCTTCTGGGAGCAGCGATCGTGCTGCTGATCATATTCTTTTATTATGTGCCGTTCCTGCTCTGGATTTCGGCTAAGGTATCGGGGGTCAACATCTCGTTGATACAACTCTTCCTGATGCGCATCCGTAAGGTGCCCCCCGGCGTGATAACCCGCGCAATGATAGAAGCGCATAAAGCCGGTCTGAAAACACTGACCCGCGACGAACTGGAAGCGCACTATCTGGCCGGAGGGCATGTGGAAAGGGTGGTACACGCCCTGGTCTCGGCCTCGAAAGCAAACATCGACCTGTCGTTTCAGATGGCCACAGCCATCGACCTGGCCGGGCGCGATGTGTTTCTGGCCGTTCAGATGTCGGTAAACCCGAAAGTGATTGATACCCCTCCCGTGACGGCTGTGGCTAAAGATGGAATCCAGCTCATTGCCAAAGCCCGGGTAACGGTGCGGGCCAATATCAAACAACTGGTGGGAGGAGCCGGCGAAGAAACTATTCTGGCACGTGTCGGAGAAGGAATCGTCTCTTCCATCGGTTCGTCTGAAAACCATAAATCGGTATTGGAAAACCCGGATTCGATCTCGAAATTAGTGCTCCGCAAAGGACTGGATGCCGGAACGGCTTTTGAAATCCTGTCGATCGATATTGCGGATATCGACATCGGCAAGAATATAGGTGCCGCGCTGCAAATGGACCAGGCACAAGCCGACAAGAATATTGCACAGGCGAAAGCCGAAGAACGGCGGGCGATGGCCGTAGCCCTCGAACAGGAAATGAAAGCCAAAGCCCAGGAAGCCCGGGCCAAAGTGATCGAAGCCGAGGCCGAAGTGCCCAAAGCAATGGCCGACGCTTTCCGGTCGGGGAACCTGGGAATCATGGACTATTACAAAATGAAAAACATCGAAGCCGATACGTCCATGCGGGAAAATATTGCCAAACCCCATACCGGCCCCTCCAAACCTATCAAAGACTAAAGGGCATACCCATGAGAGTAATCCCCCCCTCTGAACTGATTATCAATGAAGATGGAAGTATTTTCCATCTTCATCTGAAACCGGAACATCTGGCAGATAAGGTCGTCTTAGTGGGAGACCCGGAACGGGTATCTGCTGTTGCCTCTTACTTCGAAACCCGGGAGTGTGAAGTAACCAACCGCGAATTTCATACCATTACCGGCTGCTACCGAGGCAAACGGCTGACGGTCGTCTCGCATGGGATCGGAACGGATAATATCGATATTGTACTGACCGAACTGGACGCACTGGCGAATATCGACCTGACGACCCGCAGGCTCAACCCCCGGCTGAGGCAACTGACCCTGGTGCGCATCGGAACTTCGGGCGGCCTGCAACCTTTCGTACCCGTCGGCACCTATGTGGCTGCCGAAAAGTCGATCGGCTTCGACGGAGTGCTCTATTTCTATGCCCATAACGAAACCGTGCGCGACAGAAGATGCGAAGAAGAATTAATCTCACAACTTCAATGGCCCCTCCCCGGCCTCCGGCCCTATGTGGTCGATGCCGACACCTCCCTGATTGAACAAATAACGAGAGATGATATCGTCCGTGGAATAACAATCGCAGCGAACGGATTCTACGGGCCCCAGGGACGGGAAGTACGCCTCCCGCTGACCGACCCTGGCCTGAATAAGAAAATAGAAGCATTTGACTATCAGGGTAAAAAGATTACCAATTACGAAATGGAAAGTTCTTCACTCGCCGGCCTGTCTGCACTGATGGGGCATAAAGCCATGACCGTCTGTTGCATCATTGCCGGAAGAGTGGATCAGAACATGCAGACCTCCTATAAAGGATCACTGACCGGATTGATCGAAACGGTACTGGAAAGGATCTGAAACCTCTTTTCCCTTTGTTATACATTTAATTATATATTAAACTCCATCGTGTATGAAAAAAATCATTGTTTTATGTCTGACGCTTTTTATGGCGTCGTGCGAATGTGCCCGGCAGGCGGAAGAAGCCCCGCAATCATTCTCGTATCAGCCCGATTTTAAAGCGCTCCGGGTAGATGAGTCGCGTTTAAACCGGATTGATCTGCTGCTCCAGGAATATGTGGATAAAGGAATCATCCCCCATGCGCTTACTTTTGTAGCCAAAGAGGGGCAGGTGATCCATCATAAGGCCTTCGGATGGAAAGATGTGGAAAAACAAATCCCCCTGCAGAAAGACCATATCTTCAGGATGTATTCACAGACCAAAGCCATCACGACCGTAGCGCTGATGAGCCTTTTTGAACAAGGCAAGTTCCAGCTGGACGACCCGGTATCCAAGTACATCCCGGAAATGACCGACCAGGTACGTCTGGAAGGGAGCGATGAGAATAATCCGCAAACGCGCAAAGCGGCATCGCCCGTGCTGATCCGTCACGTATTGAGCCATACCTCAGGAATCACAGGCCCGCAGCGCGTACCGGGAACGCCCCCGGTAGCATACGAAACACTGGAAGCTTACGTAAAAGAACTGGTCAAAGCCCCGCTGGCTTACGACCCCGGCTCTCAGTGGAACTATCATCCCTCGTCGGATGTATGGGGGTATCTGGTAGAGTATTTCTCCGGGAAGTCTTTGCAGGAATATGTCGGCGAAGTGATTCTGGAACCTTTGGGCATTACGGACATGGCTTATTATTATACGCCTGATTTTGCCGAACGCTTCGTGAACATCTACCGGGAGAATGAGGGGAAGACAGAGCCTGCGGAAATGTGGAGCGGACGTTTCCCCTTCGGAGAAGACCGCCGCTATGCTTCGGGAGGAACCGGACTGAACGGCACGATCGAAGGGTACGCCCGTTTCTGCCAGATGATAGCCAACGGAGGTGTCTTCAACGGCCAACGGATATTGGGACGCCGCACCCTCGAAATCATGGCCAGAGACCAGCTGGCACATCCCGGAAGCGAACCGGAGGATTTCCACTTCGGCATCGGTTTCCAGATTTATCCGTCGGAAAGCCCCCGCTGGAATATACTCTCTGATTTCTCCCCCATGGTATCTCCCGGCTCCTTATCCTGGGGTGGCATGGCAAACACCGATTATGTGATCGACCCTCAGGAAGGGCTGATCATCCTCTTATACACGAACCGCGTCCCCGATACGAAGGTGTGGGAGAAATTCCTGAACACCGTTTACCAGGCGCTTGAATAAGGCTTAAGCATTGTCAGGAAATAAACGTTACAACACCCTGGATTGCTTCGCTCCGCTCGCAATGACGCCCCTCCCGTCATTGCGAGCGGAGCGAAGCAATCCAGTAATGCCGGTAATGAAAAAAAATGTAACGTTTATTTCCTGACAATGCCTTATTTTATGACGACTCCTTGTTTCGTAAACCATTTACCGGAGGAAGAGGGCCGGTAGTTTCTCATCTGTTCCAGCAAATCCGGGGCATGGGTGCCGACAAGTAGCATGTCCCGGTGGCTTTCCTTCAGAAAGCCTTCGTGGGTCATGGTTTGCCTGAAGGCAAGGAGGGAATCATAATAACCGTTGGTATTTAAGAGTCCGATAGGTTTATGGTGCAGCCCTAATTGTCCCCAGGTCAGCATTTCAAAAAGTTCATCCATCGTTCCATAGCTTCCGGGCAGGGTAATCACGCCATCGGATAATTCATACATCCGGTATTTCCGTTCGTGCATGGTTTTTACGAATACCAGACGGGTAAGTTTGTCGTGAGCCACTTCCCGGCTATCCAGAAATTCGGGTAAGACGCCTATGGCTTCCCCTCCCTGTGCGAGTACACCATCTGCCACTCTGCCCATCAGGCCTACCCGTGCTCCGCCATAGACCAGACCGATCCCCTGCTGTGCCAAGGTCTGCCCCAGTTCGTAAGCCTGCCGGCTATATACCTCGTCCGCTCCGATGGCCGAAGCGCAAAAGACGGCTATCCGTTTCAGTTCAATCATTTTTCCTATTTGTATATTTACGAGAGTAAGGGGCTAAAAATACGTTATTAACTTCTCTCCGCCAAACTTTTCTCGTGTCTTTTTTACTTCCTCCGGCAGGTGTTTTTCATTTTGCGACGATGATGAAGTCGGCTATTACGGGCAGGTGGTCGCTGTATCCGGCTTCGTACCTGAAACCATGGTAAGTACGCCAGGGACGTTGCCCCCGCCAGGTCTTGTCGGCAGTCAGCAGAAAGGAAGGAGAGAAAGTCCGGGCGCTGCCGGATACGAGCCGCATCGTTGCTTTCGGATGGTTCATGCGGCGGTGGATAATGATCTGGTCTAACTGGTTCCAGTTGCTCTGGTATTTCTGGCTGCCGTGTGTCGCAGCCGGGGTAGCGGCGGCAAAGAGGTTGAGGAGGTTCGCTCCGGTGATCAGCTGCATACATCGGCTTCCGGGTTCTTCGTTGAAGTCGCCCATTATGATTTGTAAAGGATTGAGACGCAGGTGTGAGAGCGAATCGGAGAGCCGTCCAAGCGTATGCGCCGCTTCCAGGCGCAGGGCTTCGCTCTCCTTCTCACCTCCGTATTTGGAAGGGAAATGGCAGACTATCACATCCAGCGTATCCCGGCTGCTCAGCTCTCCCCATACATGAAGGATATCGCGCGTAGAGCGCCCGGCAGCACGGAACCTCAGCGGCACGGAACGATGTCCGAGATAGCGGAACTTATCGCGCTGATAGAGCAAAGCGACATTGATTCCCCGCCGGTCTGAACCTCGCGTGACAAGGTAACGGTATTGCTGCCGGCGCAGGGGGGTACGGGTAAGCAGATGGGTCAGCACCGTATCGTTTTCCACCTCGCAAAGACCCACCAAAGCCGGTGTATCCCATTCGCCTGCCGCACTGATCACCCGGGCAATCTGCCTCAGTTTGTGCATATAGCGTGAAGGCGTCCAGCGTCTGCCGCCTGAAGGGAGGAACTCTTCATCCTCCGTTTCCGGATCATCATATATATCAAAAAGATTCTCAACATTATAACTCATTACACGGAAAGAGACCTGCCCGCTCGGAAAGGCAGGAGAAAGCAGGAAGACGGCGAGCAGGAGTATCCGGGTCGGGTACATGAGCGGTTAGGATTCGTTTTCTTTCTCCGGATCAGGGACGTATTCATACGCGCCAATATCCGGGCCGTCTTCGCTTACCGTACGGTCGATACCCAAACGGTCGAGCGGATACCGGGTGGCAAGCGCAGGGTCGGCTTTACCGATAACGGCCTTTGTGGTATCGGGTCTGAAATCAAATGAATAATTATTCTCGTCGTTACCGATAGATTTATAGCGGGTGGGGTGGTCTTTGTGTATGAATTGTGTATTGACGAAGCAGGTATCGCCGATCTTCATCGTTTTTATCGCGCAATGATTGAAACGGTAGTTCAGCTCTCCTTCGTCCGCCTTATCTATCAGGAGTTCCCCCCCGAGAGGTGTATTCCCTTCCGAAAAGCTACCGTCGATAAGGCAGTTGTCGAAAACCACGTTCAGGGGCAGCGGCTTTTTCTCCGCCTGCTCATCTCCGGTGTAATTCTTCAGGCTGAGAACCGGCATTCCCATTCTCCCCGGATTAATAATATAATAATTGGCTACTGTGCAATGAATGAAATGATAATCACCTCCGGAGAGAGAGAGGATACTTTGCGTGGCATTGCTGAACTCGGTATTTATGGCTTCGATTGTGCAATTCACTGCCTCCAGCACAGACTGTTCCATATTGGTGATCTGCGAATTTTCAATCCTCAACTTCGGTTCTCCGGCAAGGGACTCCAGGAAGCGTAGTCCTCCTTCTCCGTTTCTGATGACGACGTGGTTCATTTCATTCCCAAAGCTGGCAGCGCCGAAGTAGAGTCCGTCCCACTGATTGGCAATGCGGTCGTAGGGGAGGTCTGTCAGTAAATCGTCCAGGCGGTCTCCCCTGAAGACGATGGGTTGTTCCAGGGTGCCGATAGCTTTTATCCTGCCGTCGATGATCCATTTCGCTTTATTGTGCATGTACAGGCTTGCTCCTTTTTCGATAGTAAGCGTCATGCCGCTCCCGACTACGATACTGTCGTATATCAGATAAGGGCGTTCGGCCGTCCACAGCGTATCCTGTGTAAGGACGAGTCCGCCTTTATACAGGTTGACATCCTGCCCGTAGGCCTGTAGCAGGAGGGATTGGGTCGTGCTGTTGACTGTAAATTCAATCCGGTCTTCGATTAATAAGGGCTGGTCTGCTCCCACAGGATCGACGGTAACCTCCACAAAAACGTATAAGCTGTCTCTCCCCTCTACACGGATATCGGAAAAGGATTCACCGCTATGCCCATCCACATTGAGGCGAAAGCCCATCCTGCCGCCCTTCGCCAACCTGACCGACCGGATAAGAAGCGCCTCTTTATTCGTATTATATACCATAAACTGCCTTGTAGCCGAACCTATGGTGGTAAATACGGTATCAAACGAAAGCGTATCAACAGAAAACCCCAGCCGCAGACCTGGTCGCGACGAATACGTCTCATCCCACTCACTACAGCCTGTCACCAATAAGATGAGCAGTCCCACCTTAGCCAATACATACCTATATACCTTCACTTTGCGCATTTATCCATTTGCAGATAAAACGAAAAGCGAGCGGTTTTATTATTACACCGGGATAATCCGGTCATATTTTTTGGCTCTATGTCGAATCGGGTGGGTAATCAAATCTGAGTTTAGCCGTGAGGAAGTAAATCTTTTTCCGGTATCGGATACTTTTATTTGTCCGACCCAGGTCAGATAGGTGTCCGACCCGGGTCAAACAGCTGTCCGACCCAGGTCAGACACGTGTTCGACCCAGGTCGGA
>JAISZA010000142.1 GCA_031269535.1 Tannerellaceae bacterium | reverse complement strand
GCACGAAGCAATCCAGAGAAAAGGGAAGTCCCCTTGCTTCAGGCCGGCAAATGTCCGCTATAAAAAACAAAAAAAGAGGGGAAGATTAAGTCCGCTTCCTTATAAGAAGCGGAATTTTAAGGAAAGTTTAAAAACACAGAAAAAGAGACAAAGTCAGTCCGGAAAAGATGGGACTGACGAGCTTTGCCACGTAAGGGCGGCAACCGTCAAAAACCCTTTTAAACACTGAATAACAATCAATTATAACCCGTTGAACGATGGATGCTGTCCGGAAAACTGAAAGAAATCTGCTCCCTCCTGAACCGGCTTGACGGGGAAAATGACAGGTGCATGACGTACCGCAGGATACTGAAAACAGTCCGCCTCTCCCCCAACGAGCTCGGCTGGTTAGCCGCCCGTCTGGAAAAAGCCGGCTACCTCGCTTGCACAGGCCGCGACTTTTGGGGTGACCCGCGGGGATACAGGTTGCATACGGATAAAGGGATATCCGTATGCTGTAAACTCTTTACGGGATGAAAAATTTTTAACCTGTAAAGGTTGCCTGAAAGGGGTGCATCTGACTACGTCGGTTTTCAGTTCAGATTGTCGCAGATTCCCGTCATTGCGAAGGTACGAAGCAATCCGGGGTACGCCCAGACCGGATTGCTTCACCCTGCGGGTTCGCAATGACGAGGCGACAATTTGAATTGCACCCTAATATTTGGATGTTCTGTCTGAATTAACTTTAAAATACAATGACAATATGGCAGGAAAAATATTCATTCAACTATTAAAAAAGCATACGAATTAACTGGATTTGGAATCAGTTAATGTTTATTGACATAGTAACCAAAGTGTTTTTTTTTATTTTTGTCATCCGTACACTAGTAGGCTGCCTCTTTCAATCGTTTTATTATAATGGGAG
Organism: Tannerellaceae bacterium; assembly: GCA_031269535.1. Classification (GTDB taxonomy): domain Bacteria; phylum Bacteroidota; class Bacteroidia; order Bacteroidales; family Tannerellaceae; genus DFXE01. Next base: position 37,043 of record JAISZA010000142.1, on the reverse strand, counting down.
GGAGATATTTGTTCCTTTTCATAAAACAAAGAGGTATGGATACAGATATATTGCAGCGTTATATTGAAGGAAACGCTTCGCAGGCAGAAAAAGAAGCTGTAGCTAAATGGCTGGATGCCGGCAGAGAGAACAGACGGGAGTTTCTGCTCCTGCGCCATATGTATGATGCCACCTTGTGGAGCGAAACTGAGTCTGTGGCATCCGGAAAAACGGTGCAACGGAAGTTATCCGTAAAGATAGCGTCTGAATGCCTGAAAGTAGCGGCAATCTTCTTGCTGGCATTTGCATTCTGCTATTTTCTGTCTTCCCGGAAGGAGGATCTGGCTGTTTCGCAAACCGTTTATACACCTGAAGGACAACGGACAGAGATCACACTGACAGATGGTACACAGGTGATACTGAATGCAAAGACACGCTTTACGTTTCCCAACCGGTTCGAAGGGACAGAACGAAAAGTGGAGTTGGATGGAGAGGCCTATTTTAAAGTGCCGGAAGATAAAAGCAAACCCTTTATTGTCACCACCCGGGATTATCAGATAAAGGTGCTGGGCACGGAATTTAATGTGAATGCATACAGGATAGAAGCGTATTTCGAAACAGCGCTGCTGAAAGGCTCCGTGGAAGTGATATCCAGACATACCTCTGAAACCATCCGTTTGATGCCGAACCAATATGTCTATACGGAAAATAAACAGCTGAAACTGGCTTATCTGCAAAACCACAACCATTTCCTGTGGAGGGAAGGCATTATCGCTTTCGAAGATGAACCGATTACAGATGTCCTTGAGAAAATGCAACTCTATTACGACATCCGCATCGACGTGAAAAATCAAACTTTGTATGGCGAACGCTATTCCGGCAAGTTCCGTACCAAAGACGGAATAGAGCATGTTTTAAAAGTACTCAAACTCAGATATAAATTCAAATACACACGTGATAACGAGTCTAATATAATTACCATATATGAATAAATCATCATTTGTAAACCTTTTAAAAAGCTTATCTCCCATGAAAAAACAAATTTCTCCTATTGGAGGGAATGTAGCGATAACCGCATTGCGGGAAGATTCAAACCGGAGCCTCCCGTCCCGGCTCTGGTATGGTTAATTGTACGAAAACAATAAACATGGACAGTTCGGAGTCATCGGGTTTCAAAAAGTTTTACACGACTTATTACAATAAATGTTTTCTATTTGCCAAATCGTATGTTCACGATGATTGGATAGCGGAAGACATTGCATCCGAGTCTTTGATAAAATTATGGGAAATCGGACAATTGAAAGAGATTGAGCATCCCGGAAGTCTTTTATTTACTATCCTGAAGAACAAAGCCCTGGATCATTTGAATCGTGAATCTATCCGGCAGAATGTCATTCTTAATCTTTCGGAAGACGGGAAACGGGAACTCGAAATACGTATATCGACTTTGAAAGCCTGTGACCCGGAAAAAATCTTTGCAGACGATATCCGGCAAATCATTGCCTCTACCCTGTCAGGCCTCCCCCGCCAGACCAGAGAAATCTTCTTTATGCACCGTTTTCAGAACCTCAGCAAGAAAGAAATTTCCGAAGCATGGGGGATCAGCATTAAAGGAGTAAACTACCACCTTTCCAAAACACTAAAACATTTACGTGCCAATCTGGCGGATTATTTTCCCATTCTTTTTTTGTTTTTAACAATCCGTGCACTAGCAGCTTGTCTCTTTCAATCGTTTTATTAATGAAAGGGCGGAAAGTTCCTTTTCATAAAGCAAAGATGTAAAGACACGCTTATGCACACGATAACGAGTCTGGATAATTACTGTATATGAATAATCTTTTAAATGGAGATGCCTATGGAATAAATAAGATCAGATGAAACGAAAAACCGGAAGGTACGGCAATACCTCCCGGCAAATAAAGTCATACGTGAAACAATCTATTTTAATATTAACTTTATTTACATGACAAATGTATGAAAAAAAAATCAACCTGGATAATACAATTATTGTTTAAGCCATTCATAAAAAATGTATATAGAAAAATGAGACTACCTACTTTTTTTCTACTACTTGTTACAACAGGATTAATGGCAACAGAAACTCACTCTCAGATTTCAAGAGTGAGTCTGGAAGTAGAAAACATCAGTCTGAAAGAAGTCCTGACCGAGATTGAGAAACAATCGGATTATCTGTTTGTTTACAAACCGAATGAAGTGAATCTGAACCAAACTGTTTCCGTCAGATTAAAAAACAAAGTGGTTGAAGATGTCCTGAAAGCAGTATTCAACGGCACAGATATTACATACCTCATCGAAGGGCATAGTATCATGCTCATAAAATACTCGAATGTACCTCTACCCCAGCAAGCGAAAAAAACCATTTCGGGCACCGTGACAGACGAAGCCGGTGAACCTGTCATTGGCGCAAACATTCTGGAAAAAGGAACCGGCAACGGAGTCATTACAGACACGGATGGAAAGTTTACCCTCCAGGTAAATACCGGAAGTATCGTTCAAATCAGTTTCATCGGATATACGCCCGCCGAAGTGCATATAGGTAATAACACGGTCTACCATATCACATTATCGGAGAATTTATCTCTCCTGGAAGAGGTGGTCGTTATTGGCTATGGCACGATACGAAAAAGTGATTTGACCGGCTCCGTTGTGAGTCTGAAAATGGATGATAAAGAAATGGCAGCCAATGTAAACCTGTCGCAAGCTTTACAGGGCTATATGGCAGGTGTGAATGTGGGTGGCGCCTCCAGGGCTGGTGAATCGGGAGCAATCTCCATCCGTGGAAAAACCTCGCTGTCGGCAAGCGAAGAACCCTTATTAGTTGTGGATGGAATAATCTATAACGGCAGCCTGTCGGATATGGATATCAACGACATTGAGAAGATTGATATATTGAAAGATGCGAGCGCAGCAGCTGTTTATGGATCGCGTTCGGCTAACGGTGTCATTATTATTTCCACTAAAAGAGGGCAGAGTGAGAAGCCACTATTCAATTTCAATATGTATTATGGTATTCAGGGAATGGCGCCGACCAAACGTACTAAAGTAATGAACGCGGATGAATTTGCAATTCGTATTGTTGACTATAACTATTACCAGCAAGACCTTCTGCCTTGGTATAGGACGAATCCAACCAGCGTGGCAGGTCGCCCGGCTCGTCCGGACATTACTGATCGGAACCTGGTTGCCAAAAGCTTGCGTTCCGTAGAAGAACAGGAAAATTACCTCGCAGGACGAACAGTGGACTGGATTGATCTGATCGAAAATACAGCTCCGGTTCAGAGCTATAATTTAAGTGTATCGGGGCAGACAAATCGTACCAATTATTATTTGTCGGGTTCGTATGTGCGTCAGGATGGTATTATTCAAGGTGATGATTTTAAACGATTCTCTTTACGGGCTAATTTTGAAAACAAAATAACGGAATGGTTTAGCCTTGGATTAAATACAACTGTTTCCCGCCTGGATTATTCGGGATATTATAATAATGAAGAAACCGTATCTATGGATGGATTTTATAATGCAGCAGCTATGACGTATGTATTAAGAGCAAGTCCGCTGGCTAATACAACCGATGAGAAAGGAAATTATCCTATTTATCTTGCCAACGAAAGTATGCAGCGTCATCCGCTTATTAACAAGTATGTAGATGATAAAGATATTGCAAACAGAGTGTTTTATGTCTTGTCTGCAAAAATTGATGTGCCATTTGTAAAAGGACTTCGGTATGAGGTAAACTATTCCGAAACATATAATATCCGCAAGCAAAATAATTTCTTCCCGACCACCACTTTTGAAGGTTCCATTTTCAACAATTATGGGATGAAAAATTTGAAAGAAGGACGTGACTGGTTGATAAATAATATCCTGTCTTATTCCGGGATATTCAATAATGTCCATAGTCTGAACGGAACCTTGCTGTACAGTGGAGAGAAGAGGGAGGGAGAAGAGAGTAAGTTGGTTGCCTACGGCTTTCAGAATCCTGTCCTGGGATATAATTCCCTGCAATCAGGTGAGACACAATCGGTTTCATCAAATGCCTGGGAAGAAGGCAGTATTTCGTTCATGACCCGCCTGAATTACGCCTACGATAGCAAATACCTTCTTACGGCAACCTATCGTCGCGATGGTTATTCCGGATTCGGGAAAAATAAAAAGTATGCCGGCTTCCCTTCTGTTTCCCTGGCATGGGTTCTTTCACGTGAAAAGTTTTTAAATGAAATACCTTGGCTCGATCAATTAAAACTCCGGCTTTCGTATGGGTTAAATGGGAATCAGGGAATCGGTCGTTATGCCAGCTTGTCAAGAGTAGAAAGCACAACTTACGCTTTTAACGGAAGTACAGCAGTGGGAGTATTTCCATCTTCTATGGGTAATTCTGATTTGGGATGGGAATCCACCTCTTCTACCAATTTAGGACTTGACTTGATTGTACTCAATCAACGGCTTACGGCTGAGATTGATGTGTATAATACGCAAACAAAGGATGTACTTGTGAAAAGAAATATTCCCCAGATATCGGGTTATAGTAGCGTGTGGACAAACATCGGCGGAATAAACAATAAAGGTATAGAAACAGCGTTGACTTCCGTTAATATCAAAAACCGGGATTTCTTGTGGCAGTCAAGGTTTTTATTTTCTTTAAACCGGGATAAAATTATCGAACTTTACGGAGACGGAAGTGAGCAGGATCTGGGAAATTCATGGTTTAAAGGAAAGCCCATCAGCGCTCTGTACGATTATGTAGTAAATGGTGTATGGCAGGAGGAAGATTTCTTCAATGGTTCTATCATGTCGGGGTACTATCCGGGAATGTATAGACTGGTAGATATAAATGGCGATAATGTGGTAGATGCAACTAACGACAGGACAATTGTGGGATACAAAACGCCCAACTATCGTTGGGGTATCAACAATTCTTTTGCCTACAAAGGATTTGATCTCTCTTTCTTTGTTAATTCAATCCAGGGAGGAAACGGATTCTATCAGGATAATGTTTTTGGATTAATTGTCTCTGGAGGTGATTATGGTGCCATACGGTATAACAGACCTTCTGTATATCCCTATTGGAGACCGGATAATCCTGTGAACAATGTCCCTGCTATCTCTTATGTTCCACCCTTAAATCCGGGAATTTATCAGTCCAGAAGTTTTATCCGCCTGCAGGACGTTTCACTTTCCTATTCATTTGGCAAACCGGTATTGAATAAGATCGGTCTGAATAGTTTCCGGATATATGTCAGCGGAAAGAATCTCTATACCTGGACAAATTGGCCGGGATGGGATCCTGAGGATGACAATACCCCCATGATGAGAAGTATCATTGGCGGACTGAGAGTAAGTTTTTAGTAATCTGTTAAAACAATCAAGTAATGAAAAAGATTATAACTAAATCAGGTAAATTCTTTATAGCAGGAAGTCTCTCCTTTCTTCTGCTTAATGCATGTAGCGGGGATTTGCTGGAAGAGAACCCCAAAGATTTTTTAACTCCTGAAAATGCGTATTCAAAACCTGCCTATATTGAGCAGGGTATTGTAGGTTTGCATCAGCATGTAAGACTTTGGTGGACGGAAAATGCACCTAATACGACAATTATGTTTACGCTTGGAACCGATCTTTCTTACCAGGGAGAAAATCCAGGAGGAGGTACAATGTCGAATTACGTAAGTAACTTATCTCCTACCAGTGGTTCGGGTGCCTTTTGGAATAATTTTTATAGCTGTGTTCAGAAAGCGAATGTACTGATAAATGCCATCACTAATTCGGATGATGACATTTGGCTCAACCAGGATGAAAAAAACATGATGCTTGCCGAAGCTATGTTTTTCAGAGCATTTGCTTATCGGAATCTGGTTGTTCTTTTTGGAGATATACCGCTCGTAACAGAAGCCTTCGATTATGTAAAGACTGATTTCGTCCGGGCTCCCAAAGCCGAAATATATGCCTTGATGGAAAGCGACTTGGCATTTGCCACGCAGTATCTTCCCGTACGCGGAAAAGAGAAGGCATCTGGACGTATCACACAGGGAGCGGCATGGCATCTCCTGAGTGAAACACACCTCATCCAATCGGAGTTCCAGGAATGTGTAACGGCTGCATCCCATGTGATTGACAATTATGGGTATGCACTGATGAACCACAGGTTCGGTACGAAGCTGGGGAAAGACATCTTTGGCTCAGGCGATCCCTATTTTGACCTTTTTGGCTATGGTAATCACAATCTCCCGGAAAACACAGAAGGAATCTGGGTTATCCAGATAGACCCCAATATCACCGGGGGAGACGCCTATCCAGGTGAACGTATGTATGGAGCCGCTTATTTCAGAATGGGGAATACACCGGATGGATTCCTTGCATTCCGGGGTGAATTTTCCGATGGCATTTATACCGGCTATAGCGACACGTTAGGACGACCGGTTTCATGGAACAGACCTACCAGTTATGTATTGTATGATATATGGGGAGGAGGTAACTGGGACAAAGATCAGCGCAATGCAGAGCACAACATCAAACGTACTTACTATTTCGACAATCCGGCTTCAAAATACCATGGCAAAAAAATAGAATGGTCGCTTTATAAACCAGGAGAGAGAGTGAGTCCTTTAGATGATACCTGTCACTATTTATTTCCTTATTTTATGAAAGTAGCAGCTCCGCTTGAACATTTCACGGACCTGGCCCGATCGGGGGGAGGTGTCAACCATAAAGATGTGTATGCTTTCCGCCTTGCTGAAACCTATCTGATCCGGGCCGAAGCTTATCTGGGGCTTAGCATGAAGGACAAAGCAGCCGACGACATCAACGTCGTGCGTAATCGTGCCCAGGCAATGCCTGTGAAGCCGGATGAAGTCACCATGGATTATATTCTGGACGAACGCACCCGAGAATTATATACGGAAGAATGGCGCATGATTACATTAATGCGAATGGGTAAACTCGCCGAAAGAGTACGTAAATACAACGATAATCCGCTCCGCCCCGGACTCAATATACAGGATTACCATAATCTCTGGCCTATCCCTCAATCTGAAATAGACCGGAATGTGGATAGGATTTTGGAACAAAATCCGGGATATTAATTCTTCAGATAACAATGATCATAAATAAGAGAAAAATATATGGTATGCTGATTTGCCTGCTTCAGGTATCAGGAGCAGGCATCCGGGGCAAAACAGCACAACACACCCGTATCCATTACCGGGATAAATTGGTTGAAGTCGATCTGACACCCGGCCAGACTATCCGTTTGGATAATCAATTACATATTCTAAAATAAATACAGTATGAAAACATATTCCATCTTTTTATTTATTTGTTTGCTGTTCCCTTTTGTGTCGAATGGTCAGATAATTCCTAAAAAAAATAAGTTACTGGCAGGAACAGCCAAAGTGAATATTACTCCCATCACGGAACCGGTACATGATTCTATCTATGCCCGGTGTCTTGTACTGGAAAATCAAGAAAAGCGATTTGCTTTTGTATCGGTTGATTTACCCGGCATGGAAAGCGACCGGGTGAAGCAGTTATGTAAGGAACGGTATGGGATAGACCATCTGCTCATCTGCGCTTCTCATAATCATTCGGCACCTTTTCGGTTTTCAAAAACCAATTATTCAGCTTTCTACGAAGAACAGGTGATTATTTGTGTACAGGCAGCCTTGTCCGGATTGTTTGAAGCGACCATCTGTGCAGGCCATAAAAGTTTTCCGCAATTAGGTTTTATCCGCTTGATTGTACGTGATGACGGACATGCCCGTGAGTCGTGGTATTACGATGAATTGCATAGTTACCTGAATCGGGAACGGATTCCTTACGGACCGGTAGATGATGAAGTAGGTGTTGTCAAAATATCTGATATGAAGGGAAATCCGAAAGTGATTCTGATGAACTATGCCTGCCATGCCGATGCCGTTTGTGATAATTACGAGGTATCGGCAGATTATCCCGGAGCAGCTGCCCGGCGTGTGGAAGAGGCTTTCGGGCATCAGGTAAACTGCCTTTTTGTAAACGGTGCCGGCGGCAATGTGGCTCCTCTTTTTACCGTCCCCCGGCGAACCGGTCCCGATGATCCTCTAAAAACCGACTACTCACAAATGGAGAAGATGGGAGAAATTCTTGCTTACGAAACCGTCAAAGTGGCGAAAGCTATCCAACCGCAAAGCCCGGAAACCTCCATATGTTATATAGAGGATTCCCTTCTGTTTACAGGGCGATTTGATAAAACAATTTCATTCAATGTTCACATCGCTACGATGCTTATTAACGATGACATACTGATCGCCCTTTCTCCCGGCGAATTATTCGCCCAACTGGCAATCGACTGGAAAAAGAAGATCGGAGGAGAAGTAGCCCATCCTTTATTCTTTGGTTATACATGGATAGCAGGGAAGTCACCCGGATATGTGCCCGACATCAAGGGGGCCGCTCTGGGAGGTTTTGGCGCCGACCAAAATGACAAAGGCATCGAAGTGGGCGCCGGTGAGCAATTAATGAACCGGCAGTATGCAAACTACTTTAAGTTATCCGGACTCATGCGTAACCAGATTGGTCCTTCCGGCTTTACACGCGGTCCCCGGTGGGAAGTCAAACTGATTACAGACAGTAAATGATAAGATTATGAATAAAGTGATTATGTGTTTTCCTGTGGCCCTGCTGTTTTTCTCATGTATCGATAGACAGCAGAACATGCATGTGTCTGATTGGGTGGATCCTTTTATCGGAACGGGAGGGCATGGACATACGTTTCCCGGCGCTACGATTCCATACGGGATGGTTCAATTGAGTCCCGATACCCGTACGATAGGTTGGGATGCCTGCAGCGGTTACCATTATTCGGACAGTTCAATCATTGGCTTCAGCCACACACATCTGAGCGGTACGGGGATCGGAGACTACGGGGATGTGCTGTTCATGCCTTTCCGGGGAACGGTTCCTTTATATGCAGGAGATGAGAAAACGCCTGACGATGGTTACCGTTCCAGGTTCTCGCATCAGGATGAGAAAGCCGAACCGGGATATTATGCCGTCCACCTGAAAGATTATGATGTGGAAGTGGAGCTAAGTGCTTCGGTAAGGTCGGGTTTCCATAAATACACTTATCGGCAGGGAGGGGCTTCGGGCGTATTGATTGATATGACACATACATTGCATGGGCATACCAATGAACAGGTTGAATTGCATGTAATTAGCGATACGGAGATTGCCGGAGGCAAGTGTACCAATGGCTGGGCAACTCATCAATACATTTATTTTTATGCCAGATTTAACAAACCATTCAGCTGCAAACTCTATGAGGATAATCAGAAAGCCGTCTTGACATTCGACCTGAATGCCGGTGAGACGGTGCTTGCCAAAGTAGGGATTTCTGCCGTCGATATAGAAGGAGCTAAAAATAATCTGGATACGGAAATACCACATTGGGACTTCAATCGCATTGTGGCAAATGCAAAGCAGCAATGGGAAGCTCAATTGGGGAAAATCAAAGTGGAAGGAGGAACTGAAGACGAAAGAAAAATCTTTTATACTGCTCTTTACCACTGTTCTATCAGTCCCAATGTCTTCTCGGATGCAGACGGACGTTACAGAGGTATGGATCAGAAAATCCATACCGCGGAGAATTTCACTAATTATACAATTTTTTCGCTCTGGGACACCTACCGGGCTTTCCATCCGTTGCTGACCATTTGGGATCCCGAACGGGATAATGACTTTATTCGGGCACTGCTGAGTAAATACGATGAAGGGGGGATTCTTCCGAAGTGGGAATTAGCGGCAAATTATACAGGAACCATGATCGGCTATCATGCGGTCTCAGTGATTGTGGATGCCTATATGAAAGGCATACGCAATTACGATGTAAACAAGGCATACCTCGCCTGTATTGCTAGCTCGCTATATGATACGACCCGGATATTTTTCCCTTCGGAAGTAGTCAGGAATAAACTCATGCCTATTGCGCGTAAGTATCATAACGAACAGGATTATATCCCGGCAGATTGGGCATACCGTTCCGTATCGGAGGGATTGGAATATGCCTATTGCGATTGGTGCATTGCACAAATGGCAAAAGACAAAAACGATTGGGACATTTACGATGCCTATATGAAGCGGGCGATGAAGTATAAAAACTATTTTGATCCGGAAACGGGATTTATGCGAGGGAAAAAAGCCGATGGGAGTTGGGATACACCCTTCAATCCCCGGTTGCCCGGACGCAACTACACGGAGGGTAATGCCTGGCAATGGAGTTGGTTTGTTCCGCAAGACCTACCCGGATACATCGAATTGATGGGAGGAAAAGATATCTTTACCCGGAAACTGGATTCCTTGTTCTCCGTTCCTTCCTATATCAAAGGAGAGCATACCCTGGCCGATGCCACAGGGCTGATCGGTCAATATGCGCATGGGAACGAACCCAGCCACCACATCACACATATATACAATTACCTGGGTGAACCCTGGAAAACCCAGGCGTTGGTCGATTCGATCCTGCACTCCTTGTATTTCAATGATCCCGACGGACTTTCCGGAAATGAAGATTGCGGACAAATGTCGGCCTGGTATATATTGAATGCCATGGGATTCTATTCCTTCTGCCCGGGTATGCCGGAGTATTCGATCGGGCGTCCGTTATTCGACAAGGTGACCTTGTCTCTCCCTGGGGAAAAGACGTTTTCCGTCGTAGCCAGAAATAATTCGGTAAACAATAAATTTATCCAATCGGCTATCCTGAACGGAAAACTTCTGAACAAACCCTGGTTTACTCATGCGGAACTTATGCAAGGAGGCAGACTTGTTTTACAAATGGGAGCCACTCCTGCTGACCTGCAATGGGCTTCGGTCATTGGGCCATGAGGAGCAGTTCGTCTGTTATGCGGGAATCGTAGCCCATTTCTCTGGCTTTGAGGAAATCTCTGGCGGCGGATTCGCGCTCGTATAAAGCGAGTTTTACTTTGCCCCGGAGGACGTAGAGGCCGGCATCAGGAGTGCTTTCGAAGAATAGTTTATTGATGTCGTTCATGGCACGGGCGTTTTTACCCATCCGGAAGTAGAGGTCGGCTCGTCCTTTGTAGAGTTGCCATTCGCCGGGGAGTTTGTCGATGAGGTAGTTGTAGATGCGTTCGCTCTCATCGTAATTACCTCGTGTCTTTTCCAGGACGGCATGCCCCAGGCGGCCATAGAAAGAAGCCTCGTTTACTTCCAGCATTTTGTCGAAATCCTGTTCGGCCCAGAGGAAATGCTCCTGCTGAAGGAAGATCATTCCCCGGCTGTAGAGTGCTTCTTCGTTGATGGGGTCTTTCAGTAGTAGGAGGTTGTAATCGTTCAGCGCCTTGTCTGTTTCTCCTGTTTCCAGATACAGCGAAGCGCGGTTTTCCAGGATCGTGATGTTATCCGGATGCCGGCTCAGGGCGGCAGTATAGGAAACAATCGCTTCTTCCTTCTTTCCCTGCCTGCGCTGAATAGTGCCTAAATTGGTCAGCAGGGCATAGTTGTTCGGATTGCCCGGTTCCAGGCGCAGGGCTCCTTTCAGGCTTACTTCGGCGGCAGGGAGGTCTTCTTTTTCCAGATAGTCATAGCTTTTCTCAATCAGCTCTTCGTAGGTCTGGCTCCGAACAGTCAGGCACGACAAGAGCGAAAGAATCAGGATCGTATATTTCATTTTTCTGCTTTCAGTGCAGCATCCATCGCGGCGGCAGCCTTGCGCCCATCCCCCATCGCAAGGATAACGGTTGCTCCTCCTCTTACGATATCGCCTCCCGCATAGACATCGGGCAGGGCAGACTGCATGGTTGCTTCGTTTACCAGGATAGTACCCCATTTACTTACCTCCAGTCCTTTAAATGTAGCCGGGATCAGCGGATTAGGCGATACGCCCACGCTGACAATCACTTCGTCCACATCCAGGGTTTCCACAGCGCCTTCGATGGCGACGGGGCGCCGTCGCCCGGAAGCATCGGGTTCGCCTAAGGCCATCTTTTGCAGGCGCATTTGTACGACACGTCCTTTTTCATCCCCGATGTATTCGATGGGATTATGGAGCGTGAGAAACTCCACGCCTTCTTCTTTGGCATGTTTCACTTCTTCGATACGTGCCGGCATTTCCTCTTCACTGCGTCGATAGACAATGAGGGCCCGTTCGGCTCCGAGGCGGCGGGCGGTGCGTACAGAGTCCATCGCCGTATTTCCGCCTCCTATCACGGCTACCTTCTTTCCGATCCATACGGGGGTATCGGTTTCCGGGTTGGCGGCATCCATCAGATTGACGCGCGTGAGGTATTCGTTCGACGACATGACGCCAATCAGGTTCTCGCCGGGGATATTCATAAAATTGGGCAATCCCGCTCCGCTGGCGGCGAAGATGCCTCTGAATCCATCCGTATGCAGGTCTTCATAAGTAATTGTTTTGCCTACGATGCAGTTGTTTATGAACTTCACTCCCGTTTGTTTCAGCGTATGAATCTCAACATCCACGATGCGGTTGGGGAGTCGGAACTCCGGGATACCATACTTCAGCACCCCTCCAATCTCGTGCAGGGCTTCGAACACAGTCACGTCGTATCCCCGCTTCGCCATGTCTCCGGCAAACGACAGTCCTGCCGGGCCGGAGCCTATCACAGCAATCCGGATACCATTGGGAGCGGCTGTTTCGGGAACCGACATTTGTCCGCTTTCGCGTTCGTAGTCGGCGGCAAAGCGTTCGAGGTAACCAATCGCTACCGGTTCTTTCTTCATCTTCAGGTGGAGGCAGCGGGCTTCGCATTGTTTCTCCTGCGGGCATACCCGTCCGCAGACGGCAGGCAATGCGCTGGTCTCTTTCAGGGTTTTCGCTGCTTCGAGAAACTTTCCGGCTTCGATATACTTAATAAACGTAGGGATATGAATGCTTACCGGGCAGCCGCTCATACAGGCCGGGCTTGGGCAGTCGAGGCAGCGTCCGGCTTCGCGCACGGCTTGTCCGGCCGTAAGTCCGAGATTAACTTCTTCGTTATTCCGGCTGCGGCAGACGGCATCCCGTTCGTTCATACGTACCCGTGGGATGTCGGTGCGTTCCTTATTTTTCCGAGCCTTTCTCAGTTCCTCTCTCCAGGGTTCCGAACGGCGTGCAGCTATTAAATCTTCTGTTGTCATGGGTGTGTCAGGGGGATTTTATTCTTTTTCAACTATTATATGCTCTCAGACGCATGAGCATCTCATCGAAATCCACCTGGTGGGCATCAAACTCAGGGCCGTCCACGCAGACGAAGCGGGTCTTTCCGCCTACGGTGACCCGGCAGGCTCCGCACATGCCGGTTCCATCGACCATGATGGTATTCAGCGAAGCGACGGTGGGAATCTCGTATTTCCGGGTGAGAGCAGCAACAAACTTCATCATGATTGCAGGCCCGATAGTGACGCATAAGTTTACCTTCTCCCGCAGGATGACGCTTTCCACTCCGTTTGTTACCAGGCCTTTCGTGCCATACGAGCCATCGTCGGTTAGGATGATTACTTCGTCGGAACAAGCTCTCATCTGTTCTTCGAGGATGATCAGTTCTCTGGTACGTGCCGCCAGAACGACAATGACGCGGTTGCCGGCTTCGTGAAAGGCTTCCACGATAGGCATCAGGGGGGCAACTCCCACGCCTCCTCCGGCGCAGACTACCGTTCCCAGCTTTTCGATATGGGTTGCCTGTCCCAATGGCCCTACCAGGTCGGTAATCAGGTCGCCTTCCTTTAACCCGCATATCTTTGCCGATGAGTTTCCCACGGCCTGTACGACCAGCGTAATAGTCCCTTTTTCAGGGTCTGAGCCAGCGATCGTGAGAGGGATGCGTTCACCTTTCCCGCCTAATTTCACAATAACGAAATGGCCGGCCTTGCGCGAGCGGGCAATGAGCGGAGCTTCCACTTCCAGTTTCACTACATTCGCAGAGAATTGTTCTTTGCTTACAATTTTATTCATTATCCAGCTTATTTTCTCAACTCCGGGCTTATTCAAATAATCCCTCATCCCTGATGAGCATCAGAATAGCCGAATGAGGGATTATCATATAGGGTTCGTCGTTGAATTTGATTTCGTATGCCATACTTTGCAGATAAACGGCCTGGTCTCCCTCATGTGCCTGTAAGGGGAGATAATGCACCTCCTCTTCTTTCTTTTTCCACACTTCGGATTCGTCCGTTTGCGAAGGCAAGGGATATCCCGGCCCTGTTTTTATGATATATCCGCATTGTATTTTTTCACCCTGTTGAACCGTAGGCGGCAGATAGAGGCCTGATTTGGTCTGGCTCTGTGGATTCTTGGGTTTAATCAGTACTTTATCCCCAATCATCAGGAATTTATCCATGTCTTTCCGTTCAATCGACAGTTGCATATTCGAATTGTTTAACTTTATAGAGCGCAAAGATAAGCGAAATATTTGTTTTCTTCAGATACCCAACTTTGCTTTTGTCGCTTCAGGTATCGCATCTTTATGCAGCATGATATAAATGGTCTTTGCACGTACAAAACTTTCCGACATATTCAGGTATCCTCCGGAGGCATTACGCTCTGTTCCCCATGAGTTTTTGGTGATATAATACGTTGTTCCGTTCTGATCTTTGGCTATGCCTGTGATATGCATCAGGTGATCGTCGGTTGTAACAAACGATTCATAGCCTTTCTGGCGTATTTCGGGGCTTACTTTTACTTCCGGATAGGGGCGTTCAAATTTGTACACCTCTTCCAGCCGTCCTGCTTCGTCTAACTTTTCAAAACGGGCGCGGTCGGTAGAGGCATAGTCGTCCACATTTTTTACTTCCGGATGAATGGCTATGCCGTTTACAAAAGAAAATCCCTTCTCACTCACATCGCCGTCCCAGCATACCGTATGGCCTTTATCCAGCGCATGATTCAAAGCCTGCATCAGTTCGTCCAGAGGAAGGTTGTACATCAGCTGATGTTCCCAGTTATCGGGTACTTCCAGGTCGAATTTCACATAGTAGGGATGGTGTGTAAAGCTGGTCAGTTCGATATAATCGTCCAGATTCAGCCCCAGCGAAGCGGCGAATGAGCCGGAGGTGTATTCTTTTCCCTGATACGTGAATTTCCCGGGGAGTTTGCCTAAGTAAGTATCGAACAGGTTATCTATCAATTCATAATATTCCGGGCTGCGCTGTTTGGCTTTGACGGCGACATCGGCAAGGGCGTGCAGGTATTTCAGCATTTCGCTGTGGTTATGCCTGTCGGACTCGTAATTGATCCCATGATAGACTTCTTCGGGTACGATTCCGATCTGCCTGAAAACGTTTTTGAAGGTATGGGCAAGGCTTCCCTGTCCGATATTCCCTTTTCCCTGGCGGATATAATTATCCTGCAGCTGGTTGAGATACTTCTGGCGGACGATGAACATTTCCGAAAGGTCGTATGTCCCCTTTCCCATGCGTAGTAGTTCAGACTCCATGAAGGAGACGGTTGCGAAGCACCAGCATGTGCCGGTAGAAGCCTGATTTTTAACCGGAGTTGCCTCCCATTTCTTTATCTCCGTAAACTGATAGGCTTGCGCGAAGAGTCCCGTTGTGCCCGAAGCAAGCATACAGGCAATGATAAGTGTTCTCATTAAGTAATAATATTAAAGTAATTAAAAGAATTAAAATCCGCGTGCAAACATAGCCCAGAAAGTATCACCCATTTCTTTCCAGCGTAGCAGGGTCGCTCCTGTAAAATCGGCTGTATAGCCTGTCAGAAATTCATTTGCTTTCTCCGGGCCTTCTGTCTGAAGAAGTCTGGTGTATTGATTTTCCACAAATGTCAGTTCGTTCTGTCCTTTCTCTTCAAAGTGTGCGACGGCTTTGTTTATGCTTTCTTTTGTCGCTCCCCAACGGACGGTCGCCAGTTTGTTGGCGCGGCGGTAAGTCCATATAGCCGCATCTTCGCGGAAGCGGTGCTGTCCGCAGATACCGAAAGCAAGGGGTAAGCGGGTCGTTCCGCAGAAGATAGGGAAGCGGGGGCTCTGCCCCGGGTTATCGAACGACATCCAGGCAATGCCTCCCACTGCATCGGGCAGCCAGTCTCTGAGCTGGATGACGTGTGAGTACGAACACTGCGGGACGGCTACCAGGCGATAGCGCACTACGGTGCTGTCTTTTATTCCGTTCAGCATATTCACCATATCGGTCGTCATCCAGGGATTGGCCGACGGGGAGCCTTTCAGGTGCTGCGTCATATCCCAGGGACTGTCGGCATAGGTTTGCCGCAGCAGGGCCATCACGTCTGCGACGGCTACAGGCTTTTCCGGCTTGACGGAAAGCGGCAGTTCTTCCGCTTCGTACGAAAGATTCAGCGAAGGAGCCAGGCGGGTAAAGATAATGTATTCCCGGATATTGAAGGCCTTCTTCCCGCCTCCGTATGCTTTCCAGAAGCAGAAAGGCTCTTTGCCATCCCAGTATCCCAGTTTTTTCGCCACTTCATAGACATTGGCCGAGGCCATGTAGTTTGCCGTGTCTTTCAGGTTGAGTGAAGAGATGCGGGGGATATTGGCCGATACGCCTACATGCTCGTCAGGGATGCGGACTGCCGCCCATACTCCGCCTGTTTTACCGGGGCCTTCGCCAAAGACTTCAAAGTGCCAGACTTCCCGTGGATCGGCAATGGTCAGACATTCTCCCTGATCCGCATATCCGTACATCCGTATGAGTTCGCCCATCAGGCGGATGGCTGAGCGGGCCGTTGTGCAACGCTGCAGGGCTATCTTCTCCAGTTCCTCAATCATGAACATTCCCTGGGGATTGACTAATTCTTTTCGTCCGGTGATAGTTGTTTCGCCCATTCCCAGTTGTTTTTCATTCAGGCAGGGATAGGCCGTGTTCAGGTATTGGAAGGTAGCGTGTGCCTGTGGAATGCTTCCTTTCAGCTTCACTTTTGTCTCATCATCCGCAAATTCAGTGTGCATACGCCCGGTATAGATACCTGTCAGTGTATCCCGTTCGTACGTCTGCGCTGCTACAACGTTCATCCACGTACGGTAATTTCCGTCGCAGGTATGGCTTGTGATGACAGAACCATCTGCCGAAGCCTTTTTCCCTACCATAATACTGGTACAACTTTCCGGCGAATGGGCCGGCGCGGAGAAATCAGTCTCTTGTGTGTGAGCCACATAAGAAACCATCATCCATACAAAGAGTAAGATAAGCGCTTTATTCATTATATTGTAATTATAAGGTGTTAGAATGAGACACTAAAGATAGAAAAGGGGACTCCTAAAAACTATTTTGTCTATTTTTATAGGGAGCCGACATCCCCATTAAAACCCCGAATAAAAATCGTTGCAAAGATAATACAAAAAATAATACCATTAACATTTTTCAATATTTTTCTTTAAAAAGAATATATACATGTCTGTATATTAGCGATATTGTTTTCAAAAAAAAATCAAAAACTCGTTTTTTAAAAGACTCTGATTATCATCATTCCATCGCGGACAGGCAGTAGCAGGTTTTCCACGCGACTGTCGTTTTGGACAAGATCGTTGAAAGCCAACAATTCGGCAGTAAATTTATCGTTAGGTTTTACATTTTCGTCAAGCACCTTACCTGACCAGAGAACGTTGTCGGCAATAATGTATCCGCCTTTTCGAACCTTTTCAATCACAAGGTTGTAATATGCGGAATATTCTCGTTTGTCGCCGTCGATAAAGACGAGGTCGAACAGCATATCCATTTGAGGGACAATCTCTAAAGCGTTGCCTGTGTACAAGCGGATTTTATCGCCCACCGATGAGCGTCCGATAAAATCTTCGGCGATATACCGTAATTCGTCATCGATGTCGATAGTATGCAAAATTCCATTATCGGTCAATCCTTTAGCCAGACAAATAGCGGAATATCCTGTGAAAGTGCCTATCTCCAAAATATTTGTAGGAGAAATCATTTTGCTTATCAGCTCAAGAAATTTTCCCTGAATATGTCCCGACAACATCCGCGCCTGCATTGCGTGAAGATGCGTTGTCCGTGTTAATTCCTGCAACAGAGCGTCTTCGGGCGAACTGTGCGATGAGATGTAATTCGAAAAATCTTTGTTAAAAGTTAACATTGTAAAAATCATTAATATGTAAACGAAAATTCAATCGGTTCGACCTTGCAGCCCATGTCGCCGAGAATAGACACAATCCCCTTTACATTCTCCGTATCAGGGATATGCATGGCGCCGACCGCAGCAAACAGCGAATGTCCCATGCACAACAGAGAATTGATTTTATTGCTCATGTTTATGTTCCTGTTTTTCTGGACAGAATCAATAAATACTTCGGTGGGATTTATTTCTTTAAGATTATCTTTTAAAGCCTGTAAATTTTGTTCTTTATAATTGTTCATCAGCCTGTTAAAGTCATTTTTTGTGTCGAGCGAGAGCATAGCCTTTTCGATGATTTCGGCTTGTTCTTTGTAGGGGATATTGTTAATTGCATTTATTTGTTCCTCAAACCTTTCGAGTTCGCATATCGTTTTGCTTGCAGACAAAGCATAATCCAGCAATTCGTAATCAATCGAATCCGCAGGCATGTCCTTATTAGACAGTATCAACGACGAAACAAAAAACGGCTTGTATCTGTTCAGAATATTCGCATCTATTTCGGTGAAATTAAATATTTTAGAATAGTTTTCGGCGCTGAAATAATCCCTAAGAGAATAATCGGGGTCGTCGACCGTGATGTGATTCAGCATATTGGCGTATGAAATCCGTCGATTATCGGTTTCGGGCAAATATATATCCACCGAATCTATGAGCCGGTACAACATATCCGGAATCCTGAAAACATTTGAATCATAGACATGTATAGTTCCAAAGAGGAACGATTGAGAGCGACAGTTGTTTTTTTCTATTTTCCAAAGCAGCGAGTTTGTCATAAAATTTTCTCCAATTCGTTTGTAAAGTCAATAAACTGTGATATAGTAAGTTGTTCGGGGCGCAGATTCATAAACCCACACTCGTATGTTTTGTCGCCGAGCAATGGTTTTATTGAGTTTCTGATAGTTTTACGCCGCTGGTTAAAAGTTGTTTTGACTAATCTAATAAACAGTTCTTCATCGCATTGCATATCTTGACGGTCGTTGCGTGTCATTTTTACCACCGCCGACTTGACTTTTGGAGGCGGAACAAATACATTTTCATCGACAGTAAACATATATTCAACATTATACCAGCGTTGCAAAAGTACGCTAAGGATACCGTAAGTTTTCTTTCCCGGACTTGCAACCATACGTTCGGCGACTTCCTTTTGTACCATGCCAACTACTTCGGGGATAATCTCTTTGTACTTTATCACCTTAAAAAATATTTGCGACGAAATATTATACGGAAAATTTCCTGTCACGGAAAAACTGTCGCCGTCGAACAGATTATTGAGTTCCATTTCGAGAAAATCATTCTGATACAGAATTGTTGTTCTGTTTTCTACGATTGCAGTTTCTCGTAGTTCGGGATATGTTTCTCTCAAAAAAGCAATTGATTCTCTATCAATTTCTACCAATTTTAAATTTTCGGGACGTTGAAGCAAAAACTGAGTCAAAACACCCGTACCCGGACCGATTTCGAGTATATTTTTCGTTTCAGCGTCGAGCGAATCAACGATTTTTTTTGCAATATTTTTATCTTTCAGAAAATGTTGTCCAAGAAACTTTTTCGCTCTAATCATTTTATTTTATACGTGTTATAATAAATTATTCACATTTGTTCCGGATACAAAAGTAATATTAAATGTTGATTTTGAAAAAAAAATTATTTGGCAAAATCTTTTTTTGAGGCGCTATTGCCTTTTTTGATTAGGATTCGTAGTTTTCATCCCGCAAAGATAATGCTTTTCCACACAATTCCCAGTAGAACCATTTTTATAAAATAACACGCAAAATAACAGACAGTCAAACTGAAACATATACCGGATATGTGGGACTCGAATGAAGATGCGAAATAAATAAGGTATAACGGTTTATATACAGTTAAAGCAAACCATAGGAACCATAGGAATCCATCATTGCAGGCTTGACCCGCAATTCCCTTTGTGTAGAGGATTCTGAAAGAAGTTCAGAATGGCTGATTGTTATAGTTTGTTTATTCTTCTTCTTGATAGAAACACAGCGGGCAGACTGTCGTCGTTTGCGACAGTCTGCCCGTTAAAAAATCTGTGTAAATCTGTTGTATCAGTTATAAACGTGTTACATTCAATACCGCGTTATTGATTCCCGCCGAGACATCTACGACAAAGACGTAAGTAAGTCCTTCGATGAGAGGTTCGACGAGTCCCAGATTTCCCGGGTCTCTGCCGTTGCTGCCGTCGCCGACGATGACAATATCGCCTGAAGCAGTCAGGGTTGTGTTATTAAATTCTCCGCCCCAGCCTTTCTGGTGGAAGAATTTAAAGTTGATACTTTCCCTGTTGATACTCTTTCCGGCGACTACTGTCAATTGGTATTTTTTGTTTCCGATTGGCGACATACATAGCGCCTTATCGGTGTTCCATCCGACGTAGTTTGCTTCTTCCGATGGTTTTCCGACATTGTCGCCTATGATCCATACAGCGCCTGAGCCGTCGGTTTGCAGAGTAGCCAATTCGGAGCCGAGCATTGCCTCCACCTTGAAGTATTTCAGAGCAATATCGGCGATGATACGATATTTACCGTCTATTGGGACGAAAGTAAATCTGTTGTCGGACGCCTTTGTAAAAAAGTCCGGGTCGATCCACCATTCAGCTATGTCGCCTATACCGTCGAAAACGACGTCCTGACCTTGCGTCAGTTCGAGGTCGATAGCGAAATTGTCGTTATTTATTCTGCTCATTTCCGTATTGTTGCAGAGATAACTGACAAAAGGCGTCGCCTCGTACGTTTTGGTGTTGAATGTGATTGAATATTTTCCGCTTTGCGTGGTAGCGAACGGGATATACTCGTTAACGCCCTGCGTTATTTTTCCGGCGCTGTTGTCCCAGCCGAACAGGATTTCGTTTCCTGCATCGCCCATCGCCGGCGCCTTGATATACGCCGGGAACTCAGTCGGAAATGCTCTGGTAGCAGTGTATTCATACAGTCCGGTACGTTCCATTGCATATACTGCGTCTTCGGCAACAAGCGCCAGATACAGATAATCGGGACGCGCAACAGGCACATCGACCGACAGTTTGGCTGTCGCCAGATGAGTATTTTGCAGAATAAATTCCAGCGTAGCCGTTCCGTCGGGAATATCAACGTAATAGGGAACGAATATTTTTCCCGTATATTTTCCGTTTTCTTTTGTACGGATAATTTTTTCGGACACCTTTTCGTCGCCGAAATACAGCGACGTCTTCAATGTCGAAAGCGGGAGTTCGTCGTTTACCTCGACCGTAAATGTCAGGCTGTCGCCAAACAGAGCGCCGGTAAACTGAGTTTCGGATTTGATAACCGGATTACCGGCGAAATCGTTATTATTGATATCTTCGTCGCATGCAGTCAGGAAGAAGACTCCGGTTAGAATTAAAAACAAATATTTTTGCCTTTTCATGATCTATAATTTTACTTTTTTTGAATTATGTTTTTTCCACAAATATGAGACCACCGATTTTGCGGGAACCTCGTAACTGAAATGCTGAACATCATCGCTCAGAGTAATCTTACGGCTTTCGTCCGCGCTGTTTAGCAGCACGAAAGCGTAAGTTCCGTCCTGATTTTCGAATGCGGAACATGTGATTTCGGCGGCAGAGTAGCCTTTTGTGCCGATTCGTACGGCTCCCGGCTTAACCACCGACGACAGATGTCCGATGATATAGTAATGAGAGTTTTTTGTAATACTCGTATAATTTGTACGGTCGATATCTACAGCGCCGTAACACGTCCGGCAGCCGCCTTCACGATTTGGACCGCGATCGCTGTCGAGCATCAAATTCCAGACTATCACAGCTCGACACCAGTTGTTGACCGTCCCCAGCGCGATATCTTCCATATCAGCCGTTAGACGAACCGACAGATTTTTGCCATCGTTCCACGTCCCTATCGAAGTTTCGGTGAATAACAGTTCCTTATCGGGATATTTGCTGTGGATACTGTTCAACTCGTCGCGACTGCCTCCATAATTATGATAAGCGGCTCCGACCACAAGTTCATCGACGCCTGCGTCATAAATCTTCACGGGATAAGCGTTTTGCTCGCCCATGCCATCGTAATTGTAATTATGGTCGAACAGATACACTTTCGTCTTCAATCCTGCCGCTTTTAGTTTTGGCGTCAATGCTGTGTTCACGAAATCGCGCTGTTCGTCCCATCCCATAAACAGCGAAGCGGAGTTGCCGCGGTTCAGCGGCTCGTTTTGCGGAGTTATCGAATAGATGTCGATTCCTTTATTTTTGAACGCCAGAATCCATTTCGCAAAATAATCGGCATAATCGGCAAAGTGAGCCGGATTGAGTTGCCCGCCCGTCCAGGAATTGTACGGTTGCCGGTCGGTGAGATTGTTCACTTTCATCCAGCGTGGACAAGTCCACGGCGACCCCATGATTTTGACGTCGGGATTGATGGCAAGTATCTCTTTCACTACGGGAATCACATAGTCTATTTCTTCGGTTTGCAGAGCAAAATTTTCTATTCCCGGAGTGTCGCAGCAGGTGTATTCGCTGAGCGAAAAATCAGAGCATCCGATAGATATACGAATATAACTATATCCCATGCCTTCGGTGGGCGAAAAAGTCTCTTTCAGAAACTTCGTTCTGTTTTCGAACGACATTTTCAGCAGATTGTAAGAGGTCGAACCGGTTATCGCAGCGCCGAATCCGTCCATGCTTTGATAGCGTTGCGATGGATCGAGAATGATGGTCGCCGGCGCCATGTTCGATTTTTCGCTGAACCGAACCGTTTGTTTCTTAAAATCGAACGAACGGGTATTTGTAGTAACAAATAGCGTAACGTCTCCTTCTGTTTCACTGCCTGTTTCGCCGTTCGATTTGTTGTTGTTTGCATCTCCGCAGGCGGCAAACAGTATTGCCAGTCCTGCGAAAACACAAATCAAATGTTTACTTCTCAATTTCGTCATAATCATCATTTTCTATATTGTTATTTTTACGATATCAACCGTCATGGCAGTCAAATTAACAGTAATCCTGTACACAGCCTGTTCTCCGTCGGCGATTATCCAATTGTCGTCGCTGGCGATGATTCGTTCGCCTGTGAAAGTGAAGTCCCCAGCTTTTTTCTCATTTCCCCAGTCCGTATTTTCGAAAGGCTTGAAATCTGCATACCTATCGTGTTCGCCGGGCATCAGGACTGTTGCCTGAAAGATATTGTCGCCTGTCTTACGAAACAGAATATACTGCAACACATGATCGAATCCCCATGAGGTAGTAACCAGATGTTTACCCGGATAGGCTGCGTCTAACTGAGTTGGAGTAACCTTGCTCGGATATCCAAGTCCATAACCGCAGGCGACCAGATAATCGGGATACGAAGGACTGGCGACGCCCACTATCACGTTTTTCCTGCCTGCATTGTAATACAGGTCGTAATTTCCCGTTTCGCCAAGAAATTTGACTTTGTTGAAAGCAATGCGTTCAAAGAAATCGGGATTATACACCACATCAGGAGAAGCCAACTCGTGGAAAACTTTTATTTCCTGATTTTTTGTCAGATTAACGGAGGTTTTCATCAATGTTTCTCCATCAACAATAATAGCGTTTTCGAAATTATCGACAAGAAGGTCGCCTGGCTGGTAACTGCCTCCGCCCGATATTGTTTTAAATGTATAACTGTCGAAAATTATACTCGTTGTATAGTTTCCATTGCCTGACCAGACAAAGATATAATCTCCCGATTCATCGACCGGCTCTATTCTTCCGTTTTTTTCGCCCCACACTGCACTGCTGTAGTCAATTCGGCTGTCGCCGGTGATTTTCTGCGCTATACGGCAACGAAATGATTTCGGCAACGACAGTTCCGACGCTTCGTACCTGTCTTTGTTGCTCGATTGCGGAACAAGAACGCCAACATCGCCGGATTCCGTCACTAAATACAGCCGTTCGAAATAGGGACGTTTACCTGTAAAACCCGTCAGTTCGCGCACTGTTGCTCCCTGCGCCCGGTTTATTGCTGTCAACGAAATCGTAACATCCGCATTATCGGATATATCTTTCGCTAACGGAACGAAAATCGAAGCATCGACCTCAACTGTTTTGTCGCTTTTAACGGACAAAGTTTGCGAGGCGACAAGTTTATTGTTTGCCGTAATGTTGACATTTAAAGCGACAATGTCGATTTCTGCGTCCGAAACTTTGGCTGTCAGTTGCAGATTGTCGCCGAAAGTGAAAGTTTGTGGACTAACCGTAAACGATTCTATCACGGGAACGGGCAAAATAAATTCTCCATAATCTCTGTCGTTGCACGACGAAAATATTGCCGTCGTTGCGATTACCGCTAATATACAGATGCGGGAGACTGATTTGTATGTAATACTTTTCATTTTCTTATCATTTTTAAATGTTAATAACCTGGATTTTGTATCAGATTCGGATTCTGGTCAATTGCCACCTGCGGTATCGGAAGCCGGTACGAATTGACGTCGAAAGCGTATTTTTGCGCCGGTCGTTGTTTGTCTTGTGCATAAACGGCGTTCATCACCTCTTCGACTTTGTCAAGACGAACGAGGTCGAACCAGCGTTGACCTTCCAGAGCAAGTTCGAGACGGCGTTCGTTTAAAAGTGCATCTAACATGGAATCTTTGTTTCCTGTAATCGAACCGGACAGATTCGGCAACCCGGCGCGCTGTCTGATGCGGTTGATAATATTCGCCGCTTCGTTCAAGCTACCGTCGCCCATGATTAAAGCCTCTGCTTTAAGCAGGAGAATATCGGCATAGCGAAGTTTGATGATACTGTTGAATCCCGAACGACACTTGTACATAAACGCATAGCTGCCCGACGGATAATAGATATTCCAGCCGCATGAATAGAACACAACCGTTTCGTTTAAACGTTTTGTGTCGCCGGCATTGTTGAATGCCTTGATAAGATCAAGCGAAGGAGTTATCCATTTTGCCCATTCGAAATAGAACGTCCAGTTTTCCAGCGCCCTGCCGAACATCCACGTTACCCAGTTTGTGTTGCCTGAGAAAAACTGCGTTTCGAGGATTGATTCTTTGGTATTTCGCGCTTTTGCGTCGATTGCTGGATTGCTCTGGCTTGCCGGCTGACTGTCGTCCGTGAGAATCACGCCGAACAAATCGCCGAAATTGTCTGCCAAATCAATACCGTCGGCAGCCACCGCATCGCAGTACTGTATGACTTTTGCATAATCGCGCAACGGTTTTTCGGCATACATCTTAGCCAGCATTGCGTTGGCAACCGCTTTCGACAAAATCCTTTTATCGTCGGAATTTGTCGCCGGAGCGTCGGGCAAAGCCTCCAGCAAATCCTTTTCGATTTGCTTGTACGTCTCTTCTTCAGAACTTTGCGACGGAAAATGTTGCGAATATATTTTGTCGATATTGTCGGATGTGATATCGTCGGCATTGATTGTCACGACGGGAATATTCCCCCAGATACGCACCATATCGAAGAAAACAATCGCTCTGAAAATCTTTGCTTCCGCCTTGTACTGCGCTCGTTCGGCAGCGGTCAACGACTGGTCGGGCGTGTCGTCGATGTTGTTTATCAACAAATTTGCCTGCCCGATATTGCTTGTGTGACCGTTCCAGTCGCGAAGGAGATTAGTGTTCGATCCTTCGATGGAATTGACTTCGAAAGGCGTAGTTTCGCTTCCTGGCGAACCTGCGTACGCATTATCCGAATGGCTGTCGCCAAGTAGCAGCATGTCGAGATACCAGTGTTCCTGACCGTCTCTCAGCTTGTCGTACAGCGTTTGACGTTGTGACAAAATCGCCGCTTTATCCTTAAAAACAATACGAACGGAATCGGTTTCAATTCCTTCGGTAACATCTGAATACGAATCAAGCGGATCGCGCTCCAGCGAACACGACGCCAGAACCGCCACTAACAACGGGAGACATTTCCCAAATATATATCTTAGTTTCATATCTTTAATTTTTTATTAAAATTCAACATTAATACCAAATATAAATGATTTACTGTGAGGATAAGTTCCCCAGTCGATTCCCTGAACGCTACCGCTGTTGCCCCACTGATTGACTTCTGGATCCATGCCGGAGTATTTTGTGAACGTCAGCAGATTGCTCGCCGTAAAATACGGTTGCAACCGACTTATCCCTAATTTATTCAGAAAACTTCCCTTGAAATTGTAAGATATCGAAATATCTTTTACACGGAGATAACTTCCGTTTTCGATGAAATACGACGAAGGCTCAAGCCTGAATCCCGCTTTGGGGACGTCGGTGATTTGCCCCGGAGTTCGCCACCGCTTCAACACGTTAGTCGATTGATTCTTTAAATCGTACATTCCTTCGACGTCGGCTTTCGAAGCGTTGAAAATATCGTTACCGTACGACCCCTGGATAAATATATTCAGGTTGAAGTTTTTCCACGAAAACGAATTAGTCAGACCGTAAGTAAAATCGGGATTCGGGTCGCCGATGTACGTTTTATCACTTGCCGTTACCTTGCCGTCTTTGTTGATGTCGCGATATATCAGTTCGCCTGTTTCGGGGTCAACTCCGTCGTTGATATATCCGTAAAATCCACCCATCGAACGTCCGGGTTCGTTGCGCACAATCGGGGTTTGATGAAGAGCGTCGGTTGTTTCCGCTTCGTAGTATATCTGAGCAAATTCGAGCGTCTTCAGCTTGTTTTTGTTGAACGAAATATTGAAATCAGTGTTCCACGAAAACTCGCCCTGCAAATTCCGCGAACTTGCCGTAAATTCGAATCCCGTGTTGGTCATTTCGCCCTCGTTCCGCTGTATGTTGCGTACGGAACTCGAGCCGGAAGCCGGCAACGAAACATTTGTCAACATGTCGGTTGTTGTCTTGTAATAGTAATCCAGAGCGAGCGTCAGCCGTCGTTTCAACAGAGTAAGGTCAATTCCGAAATCGGTCTGCGAGGTCGTCTCCCATCGCAAGTCCTTCGTTCTGAGATTTGCCTGCTCAAGCGTTGGCAGGATGTCGGTTTGTCCCGTGATCCACCATTCGTGCCGCACTGTGCTGTAACGTTGCAGATATGCGTAATCGCTTATTCCCGACTGATTACCTGTCTGTCCCCATCCTCCGCGTATTTTCATGTCGTTAATCCATTCGATATCTTTCATGAAATCTTCGGACGATATACGCCATGCAGCAGAAAATGAAGGAAATGTTCCCCAGCGATAATCGGGATGCAATTTCGACGATCCGTCTGTGCGTACGTTTGCAGTGACAAGATATTTATTGTTGAAATTGTAGGTTATTCTTCCGAAATACGACATTATCGCCCATTGCGAAGCGCCTGTTCCCGTATTATTCCATGCAATTTTGTTGGCTGCGTTGAGCGTTTTGATTTCGCTGTCAAGATAATGCGTTGCATTTATCCAACTGTTGGTGTAGTCGGAACCTGTCCACGACGACCCCGCCATTACGCTAAAACTGTGCCTGTCGATTGTACGATTGAAATTCAATACATTGTCGAAGACTAATACTGTGTTCATGTTACGATTATCCCAACCTGCACCCCAGTCGTCACGGTCGTCGGCATGAACCGGCGGCGTAAATCCTGTTTGCAGATAATTCCTCCGGTCTAAAGTAAACGACGATTTGTAAGTGAAATCGGGCATGAAAGTAATCGTTGCGTTTCCCGAAGCGATTATTCTATTTTCCCTGTCCTTGTTGTTCTTACCGTTTTCGAGCGCCTCGACGGGATTGGTGATGTTTTGCCCGTAAAATACACGGTTGTATAAACCATTGTCGTTCATAGCCGGAATACTCGTCGGAAGATTGACCACAGCCAGCACTACTCCGCCACGATTCGAACCTTGTCCGGTAGTGATTCCATTTTTCTGATTCTCGGAATACGAAACGTTTGCACTTACGTTTAACCATTTGCGCACCTGATTGTTGGCATTCGCCCTGAACGAATAACGCCGGAAAAATGCAGCGTTAAGAACTCCTTTTTCGTCGAGATAACCGGCTGAGAGATAATAATTCAATCTGTCGTTGCCATCGGCGACGGAGAGTTGATAGTTTTGTGTGATTCCGGCACGATAAACTTCGTCGAACCAGTCAATTAGGTCGGTTGTGCCATCGGGGATGGCTCCGGGTCTGATTTCATCCATCAGTTCCTTGTACTGAGCCGCGTTCAACGACTGAATCCTGTTGGCAACTTGGTTGACGCCATACTGCGCATTGAAAGTGATTTTCGATTCTTTCGCAGTCCCCGATTTCGTGGTAACGAGTATTACGCCGTTTGCCGCTCTCGAACCGTAAATGGCTGCCGACGAAGCATCTTTCATAATCTGGATGTCGGCAATATCTCTCGGCGACAAAAAACTGATGTTATCAACCGGGACGCCGTCAACAACGTAAAGAGGGTCGTTACTTGCGTTGAACGAGGTTGTTCCGCGCACTCGTATTGTCAAATCGGCGCCCGGCGATCCGTTTGGCTGGATAACCATCACTCCCGCCGCTTTTCCCTGAATCGCCTGCCCTGCCGAAACAATGGGTCGGCGTTCAATATCTTCGGTCGAAACCGAGGATATCGCTGTGGTCAAATCGGCTTTGCGCTGAACGCCATAGCCTATTACGATCACATCGCCTAACACATCTGCCGATTCCTGCAACCGTACATTCATCTCCGGCGTCGCTCCAAGCGTCGCCGATTCGTACCCGATGTACGAAAATACTAAATCCGCACCTTGCGGAACATTAATTGTAAACTGTCCTTTCGAATCCGTCATGGCTCCGTTTCCCAAATTCCTCCCGTCGGCAATATATACTCCAACAAGCGCTTCGCCCGTACCGGCATCGACAACCGTCCCTCTAACGATAATCACATCTATCACATCCTGAGCGGATATGGAAACAAAAAATACCATCGTAAACAGAAAATAACAAAAAGACTTCTTCTTTAAAATACTACTCATTTTCTCATTTTTATTAAGTCATTATTTATAATAAAATTCTACACAAATGTAAACAATACGATTTCGCTTAAGTTAAGCTACAAATGAAAAAGTAGTTACCTGTGCAGGTCAATTTATTCTATACAAATTATTAGACCTTGCTTATATGTGTGAAAAAAGTAGTAGAAAAGTAGAAAAAAAATAGTGAAGCGTCTTGAATATAGAAAAAATATATTACTTTTGTAGTCGGAAATTATCAACCGTAGATTTGACAGAGAAATGAAAAATACTTTTTTGTTGCTTATTGCAATTTTGTTTTTTGCTAAAATAGAGCTGCACGCTCGCAATGCTAACGATTCTATCTTTATGTTATTGAATAAAATAATCGACAACAAAGATTCTTATGCCATTATCAAAGAGCAGAATATCCGTGACCTTAAACAGATGTTTAATATCAACAATTTATCGCAAAAGCAGCGATATGATATAAATCTGAAACTGTATGAGGAATATAAAAAATATCAGTCCGATTCCGCTGAATATTACATCATTGAAAATAAGAATATTGCTTCTTATTTAGAAGATGAGGAACTGCAATATGAAAGCGAAGTACTGCTGGCGTCATTGTACTCGACCAAAGGAATGTATATCGAAGCGAAAGAAATGCTCAAAAGTATTGATAAAACCGCTCTGCCTTACAGACTGCTTCCCGTTTATTATGACACGTACACCAATTTTTGCAGTCACTACGGGCAAAGCAATCAAAGTTATGTCTATTACAAACAAAGCGAATTTTACCGTGACACTCTCCTGTTCATACTTGATACACAATCGCTGCATTACCGGATCGAACAGGCTAAACGTATGCTTTTCAAAGGCGAAGAGGTCGAAAATATCCTTTTGTCATTGCTGGATATAACGACGGATAAAAATCCGGAACGCGCCGAAATCGCTTATCTGTTAGGCAGTTTATACAAAAATAAAGGCGAAGTCGAACTTCAAAAAAAATATTATGCCGTTTCGATTATTACCGACATCATTAACTGTATCAAAGACAATGCTTCACTGCAAAGTCTCGCCTTAACTTACTACCAGATTGGCGACGTCGATCAGGCATACCGGTTTTTCAATACCGCAATCGACGATGCTGTCTTCTGTAATGTACGTTACCGGATGTCAGAGGCTTCGATGATTTATCCTATTATTAACGAAACATATCGGGCAAAAGAAATCATCCAGAAAAGCCGGCTCCAGCGATTCCTGATCCTAATCAGCGTTCTTTCCGTTTTTCTCATTGCCGGAATAAGTTATATTTATATCCAAATGAAAAGATTAAACCGTATCCGACAGGAAATAAGTCTCACTAATGTGAAACTTAGCAATTTAAATAACGAATTGCTTGAGGCGAACAATAGCCTGAACGAATCAAATCATATTAAGGAAGAGTATATTGCACATTTTTTCAATGTATGTTCTTCGTATATCACAAAACAGGAAAATTATCGCAAAATCTTATATAAACATGCTAAAAACAACAATAAAGACGAGTTATTCAAAATACTGCAATCGACATCATTCATCGAAAACGAACTGGAAGAACTGTACAAGAAGTTCGACAGCATATTTTTAAGCCTTTATCCTTCGTTTGTCGAAGAATTTAATGCTTTGCGCATCAAAGAGGAACAAATTGTCCTGAAACCGGGAGAACTCCTGAATACCGAACTGAGAATCTTCGCTCTAATTCGTTTAGGTATCAATGACAATGTTAAAATTGCCGGTTTTCTTCGATATTCTCTAAGCACAATCTACAATTACCGTGTAAAAGCTCGAAACAGCGCTTTCATTTCCCGCGACGAATTTGATAAAAGAATACTGAAAATCGGACTGTAAAAAATGATATTGATGTTTTTCACAATGTAATCTCCGTCGTATCAAAATACAAAAGAGTACGACTTTCATATCGTACTCTTTTTGGATAAATTTATTCATTAACTTAAACTTAAAAATCTTCTGATTTCAGTTTTTGACGATAGACTGCACTTTTCATTTCATCTCTGCGCACTACCGATTTTTTTGTAAAATTTTTGCGCGACCGTAGTTCTCTTAATACTCCCGTTTTTTCGAATTTACGTTTAAATTTTTTCAGCGCTCTTTCTATATTTTCACCTTCTTTAATAGGTACTATAATCATACGTTTCTAAAAACACCTCCTTTTGGGGCGCAAAATTACATATAATTTTTATTTTCGCAATTATTTTTGTCATTTTTACAATAAAATAATTAACTTTGCTACCGTTTTAGACTGTATTTTGTAGTAATAAAAAACAAAATCTAAGACAAGTAAATTATTAATAGACAATATTTTTTGAAATTAAATTGGTAGTTTTATGAGACGAGAAATTAAGTTTAGTCTTTTGTATAGAGACATGTGGCAATCTTCGGGAAAATATGTGCCTCGTGCGGATCAAATGGAGCAAATTGCTCCTGTAATTGTAGAAATGGGTTGTTTTGCGAGAGTCGAAACCAATGGCGGAGCGTCGGAGCAAGTGAATTTGCTGTATGGCGAAAATCCGAACAAATCGGTAAGAATTTTTACAAAACCATTTAATGAAGCTGGTATTGAAACACATATGCTTGACAGAGGATTGAACGGTATCAGAATGTATCCGGTGCCTGCCGACGTCAGAAAATTGATGTATAAAGTGAAAAAGGCTCAAGGAGTGGATATTACAAGAATTTTCTGCGGGTTGAACGATGTGAGAAATATTATCCCCTCAATCAAATATGCGAAAGAAGGCGGAATGATTCCGCAGGCTGCTTTATGTATCACATATTCACCGATTCACACTGTTGAATATTATGTAAATATGGCATCAATACTGATTGAAGCAGGGGCAGAAGAAATTTGTCTGAAAGATATGGCAGGAATTGGACGTCCACACAGTAACGGACAGATTGTGAAAGGAATAAAAGACAAATATCCGAATATAATTGTTCAGTATCACGGACATAGCGGACCGGGATTTTCTGTCGCTTCGATGCTCGAAGTTGCAAAAGCAGGCGTCGATTTCATTGACGTAGCAATGGAACCACTTTCGTGGGGAATGGTTCATCCCGACATCATAACTATACAGGCAATGCTCAGGGATGCAGGCTTTTCAGTGCCTGACATCAATATGGAAGCATATATGGAAGCAAATCGCCTCACACAATCGTTTATCGACGATTTTCTGGGATATTTCATCGATCCTTCTAACAAGGTAATGACTTCGTTATTAGTAGGATGTGGCTTGCCAGGAGGAATGATGGGATCCATGATGGCAGACTTGAAAGGAATGCATAATGCGATCAATATGGCTCTGCGTCAGAATAATAAGCCCGAAGTTTCCTTAAATAATCTTGTTGTACAACTGTTTCAGGAAGTCGAATATGTATGGCCCAAACTCGGATATCCTCCATTGGTAACTCCGTTCAGTCAGTATGTCAAGAACATAGCATTGATGAATATTTTCTCAATGGCAAAAGGCGAACCCCGTTTTTCGAACATCGACAAAGACAGTATGAACATGATAACCGGAAAAATGGGCAAACTTCCCGGCGTTCTTGCTCCCGAAATAGTCAAGATTGTCGAAGAAAAAGGTCTGGAATTTTATACTGGCGATCCGCAAGATCCTTATCCTGATGCATTAGAGCAATATAAAAAGGAAATGAAAGAAAACAATTGGGATTTCGGAGCCGACAACGAAGAACTGTTCGAACTCGCCATGCACGACCGGCAATACAGAGATTACAAATCGGGTATTGCAAAACAGCGATTTTTGCAGGAATTGGAAGCAGCAAAAGAAAAAGCCGGCGCGCCGAAGTTAGTTTCGCGTCCAGTTGTCGAAGTGCCGAATTTCGATGTTGCCAAAGTTCAGGAGTTATATCCCAAAGCCCAGCCGGTACAGGCAACATGCAAGGGAACAGTTGTTTGGCAGTATGATATCGAAAACAAATCTACCGCTCCTGTAATTGGTTCCGAATTTAAAAAAGGCGACATAATTTGCTATATTGAAGCATATTACGGTTTGGAACCTGTCAAAGCCCTGTCTGATGGCAAAATTGTCCAGATAGAAACGGCGCAAGGAACGAAAGTTGAAAAAAATCAAGTACTTGCATTTTTGAATTAAATTTACAAGATGAATAATAAAGTTACAGATTTATTAAAGATAAAATACCCTATCATTCAGGGTGGAATGGTTTGGTGTAGCGGTTGGAGGCTGGCATCGGCAGTGAGCAACAATGGTGGATTGGGACTTTTGGGCGCCGGTTCGATGACGCCGGAACTTCTGCGCGAACATATCGTAAAATGTCGAGCGGCTACAGAATCGCCTTTTGGTGTGAATATTCCTCTGATATATCAGGAGATAGACGGAATAATTAAAGTCATTCTTGAGGAAAAAGTAAAAATTGTGTTCAGTTCGGCGGGCAATCCCAAGACATGGACTAAACTGTTAAAAGACAATGGAATTACGGTTGTACATGTTGTTTCGAGTTCGAAGTTCGCCAAAAAAGCCGAAGATGCCGGAGTAGACGCTGTCGTAGCCGAAGGTTTCGAAGCCGGAGGACACAACGGACGCGAGGAAACAAGCGCCTTTGCTCTTATTCCGCAAGTACGCAAGGCAATATCGTTGCCGTTGATTATGGCGGGCGGCATAGGAACAGGCGCAGGAATATTGGCAGCCATGAGTTTGGGCGCAGACGGAGTACAGATGGGAACTCGTTTTGCTTTGTCCGAAGAAAGTTCTGCAAATGTGGAGTTTAAGCGGCTGTGTACAACCCTCAACGAAGGCGATACGCTCTTGTCATTGAAAAAATTGTCGCCGACGCGCTTAATCAAAAACGAATTTTTCGACAAAGTCAAAGAACTTGAAGATAAGGGCGCAAGCGCGGACGAATTGTTGGAATTTATCGGACGCGGACGTACAAAAACCGGCATGTTCGAAGGCGATTTAGATAAAGGAGAACTTGAGATAGGGCAAATCGCATCGTTAATCAGGGAAATCGAACCGGTTGAGACGATTATGAAAACTCTCATTACGGAATACAACGATGCTCTAAAAAAATTGAAATCAACAAACGAATGGTGATTGGAACGGTTAACTCTTAATTATGAGCGATATAGTCAGCAATATCAAAAACATCCAGAATCGCATTGCTTCAGCGTGCGAACAAGCCGGAAGAGATGCGGATTCTGTGAGATTACTGCTTGCTACAAAGACAATTAGTCCTGACAAGATTCGTATTGCAATTGAATCGGGCAAAACTTTACTCGGTGAAAACAGGATGCAGGAGTTTGCAGTCAAAAATCCAGAATTATCTGATTTAAAGTACGAACGCCATTTTATCGGACATCTTCAAATCAACAAAGTAAGGGATGTTGTTAAATACGGTATCGACTGCGTTCAATCGTTAGACAGCGTCGAATTAATGCACCGGCTCGACCGGCGTTTTCAGGCAGAAGGACGGTCATTAGATGTTATGGTACAGGTTAATACATCTTTCGAAACAAGCAAATTTGGATTAAATCCCGACGAGGTTTTTGCATTTCTGAAAGAGTTGAGAAACTGTGATGCATTGAAACTAAAAGGTTTCATGACCATTGGTCTTTTTGATTCCGACACAGAGGCTGTCCGTTTGTCATATATACGACTGAGAGATTTGAGAGACAGGGCAATAGCCGAAGGAATCGTTTCGTCCGAAAGCAGTGAACTGTCAATGGGAATGAGCGCCGACCTCGAAATTGCAATCGAGGAAGGCGCTACAATTGTGAGAGTTGGATCTGCAATATTTGGAAACAGAAATTGATTTACGATTTTAAATTGGCGTTCCGACCAAGTCGTAAATCAAAAATCGTAAATTATTATATGTTAAAAGAATTAAATGTAGAAAATTATGCGCTGATAGATAAGTTAAATATCAGTTTTTCAGAAGGTATGAGCATTATCACCGGAGAAACGGGAGCCGGAAAGTCGATTTTGTTGGGAGCTTTATCTCTTGTTTTGGGTGGTCGCGCCGATTCCAATGTGCTGAAAGACACTGCACGAAATTGTATTGTCGAAGGCGTTTTTCATATCGAAGGTTACGGTCTGGAATCTTTTTTGTCGGAAAATGATATTGATTATGAACCGGATTTGATTATCCGCCGGACAATTAATCCCGCTGGAAAATCACGGGCGTTTATCAACGATATGCCTGTTAATGCAGCGATAATCAAAGATATATCTCACCGATTGCTTGATATACATTCACAGCATCAAAATTTGCTGTTATCGAGCAGTAAGTTTCAGCTTTCTGTGATTGACGCCGTAACAGAATTTGGAAATTTGAAAGACGAATATATTAAATATTTCAACGCATACAAGGTAGAAGAAAAAAAATTGGAAGATTTGCTTGTCCGTAGCGCCAAAGCAAAAGCGGATTACGATTATATAAAATTCCAGTTCGAGCAGTTGCAGCAGGCAGATCTCAAAGCGGATGAACAGAATGATTTGGAAATTGAAATTCAAGAACTTTCGAATGTTGAAGAAATAAAATCGGGGTATGAAAAATTAACGGCGCTGTTGTCGAATGAAGAAATATCCGTCGTAAACATGTTGAAAGAAGCGGAAAATATTCTTAATCACTTGTCGAAGGTGCATTTGTCATCGAACGACCTTGTTGTCAGACTGAAAAATATTTTGATCGAAATAAAGGATATAAGCGAAGAGGCAAACCATATCAATGATGTACTGGAAATCAATCCCGAACGCTTGGCTGTTGTCGAAAAACGGCTTAATGTCATATACGATTTGCAACAAAAACATCGTGTCGCTACTGTAACCGAATTACTTGAAATACGGGAAAATTATGGTATTTCATTGACTGAAATAGAGAATTTCGATGAAATGATTTCCAAAACGCAAAAGGCTGTAAACGATAATTTTGACAAAATAAGGGAACTATCGCAACAGATTTCCGTTTTACGTCAAAAAACGATTCCTTCTGTCGAAAAACATGTTTCTACGTTACTTAAATTATTAGGAATGCCAAACATTGTGTTTAAAATAGAACTGACTTATTCCGAACATTTTTCGTCCGATGGAGCAGACAGTATTACATTTTTGTTTTCGGCAAACAGGGATATGCTGCCAAGAGAAATATCGAAGGTAGCATCGGGCGGTGAAATATCGCGTTTGATGTTAGCTCTAAAATCATTATTGGTCAAAGGAACTAACTTGCCAACGATTATTTTCGACGAAATAGATACCGGCGTATCGGGAGAAGTGGCTGATAAAATGGGAAATATCATCAAGGAATTATCCGAAAAGGCACAGGTCATCAATATCACACATCTGCCGCAAATCGCAGCAAAAGGAGAGTCCCATTATCTTGTATACAAAGAAGATAATGCAACTACAACATTCACTAAAGTACGAAAATTAAACAACGACGAACGTATTATGGAAATTGCCAAGATGCTCAGTGGTAGCAAAATCTCCGACATCGCCATCGAACATGCAAAAGATTTGATTGGAGCAGGGTAGGGTAGTCGGGTTAAAAATATCAGAAAATTTACCATAATCGAACAATCAATGCGACAATTTGAAATGCACCCATAAAAATTTTAGGAAGACCTGCGTACAAGCCATATTCCCGTCATACTTCTTACCGCCAAAGACAGCGCTCAGGACAAGACGGAAGGCTACAAAAGCGGCGCCGACTCGTACCTGACCAAGCCGTTCGGTTCACAACTGCTTCTCGCTCGGATCAACAACCTGATGGAGTCGCACAGGAAACTGGCGAATGTATTTTCGGCAATTTTTGTCCACGAAGCGGCGTTGGGGTTGGGGTCGTCATCAAGATAATACTGTACAGGCAAAGTCTGTCTTTATTGTGCAAATCAAATTCCATTATATACGTCAGTTTAATAAAGAAAGATATAAATTTTCTTCTTTGTTTAATGACCTTTTTTCTTTATATGTTACGTAAATCATTTTTCTTTAATTTTGCTATTTCTGCAAGAAGATTTTCACGTTCTTTTTCACGTTCTTCACGTT
>JAISZA010000120.1 GCA_031269535.1 Tannerellaceae bacterium | reverse complement strand
TAACTCACATTTCAAATATATTCGCTGACGGAAGAGATAAGGCTGCCGTCGAACAGATTGACTACGCGGTGAGCGAAAGAGGCATCGTGCTTGGAGTGGGTTACCATGATGATGGTGGTACCCTCGTTGTTCAGTCCGGTGAGGAGTTGCATCACTTCCAGTCCGTTCTTGCTGTCGAGGTTACCGGTCGGTTCGTCGGCTAGGATCAGCTTGGGAGTGGAGACCACGGCACGGGCGATGGCGACGCGCTGTTGCTGACCGCCGGAGAGCTGCTGCGGGAAGTGTTTCGAGCGGTGGCTGATGTTCATACGTTTGAGTATCCCGGTCACCTTCTCTTTGCGATCCGAAGGTTTAATCTTCAGGTAGGTGAGTGGGAGTTCTACGTTCTCATACACATTCAGTTCGTCTATCAGGTTGAAACTCTGAAAGACAAAGCCGATATTTCCTTTTCTCACCTGGGTGCGGTCTCTTTCCTTGAGATGTCCCACTTCGAGATTTCCCAGATAGTAATTCCCTTCGGAGGGGTTATCCAGGAGGCCCAGGATATTCAACAGCGTTGACTTGCCGCATCCCGACGGCCCCATGACGGCAACAAACTCGCCGTCGTTTACTTCCATCGACACTTTATTCAATGCGATTGTTTCCACTTCTTCTGTGCGGAAAAACTTACTTAAACCTTCAATTCTAATCATGACTGTATTTGTTATTAAGTGAATGATATATTTCTTCCCTATATTCCCATTCAAATAACGTGCCAAACTTTTAATCATTCCATTATCAACACAATACAAATATTTCCTTTTCTCAGAGTGTCCAATTTTTTGACACCACTGTCCAATTTTTGGACACTGACAGCGCAGGATAGGATAGGTTGTGTGCGAGAACTATGTTTGTTTTTGACGAAAAATGTAAGGTATGTAACCTAATGCCGTCGCAGGAAAACCTGTATTTTTGCTATTAGATGAAAATACATATTACTAATCATGGAAAAAGTTGAAGTAAAAGACGCTAAAGGAAAACTTGGTGTTCTTGTTGTTGGAGTCGGAGGCGCTGTAGCTTCCACATTTATTGCAGGTACTTTATCTGTCCGCAAAGGGGTCGGTAAACCCATTGGTTCCGTTACACAGTTGGCTACCATACGTCTGGGCAAGCGCAATGCCAATCACTTCCCCAAAATAAAAGAAGTGGTTCCCTTAGCCGAACTGGATGACCTGGTTTTCGGCGGATGGGACTTGTTTGAAGACAATATCTACGAAGCGGCAAAACATGCCGAAGTACTGAAACAAGAAGACCTCAATCTCGTAAAAGACGAACTGGAAGCCATCCGGCCGATGCCCGCCGTATTCGACCGGAATTATGTGAAACGGCTGCAGGGTACACATGTAAAGCCGGAGGCCTCGCGCCGCAGACTGACGGAACAATTGCAGGAAGACATCCGGCGGTTCAAGGCCGAAAACGGTTGTGAACGACTGGTCGTCATGTGGGCGGCAAGCACGGAAGTCTATATCAGCCAAAGCGCTGAACACGAGAGCCTGGAAGCTTTTGAACAAGCACTCGACGAAAATCGCACCGACCTCATTTCGCCCAGCATGTGCTATGCCTATGCCGCCATTTCCGAAGGGGCTCCTTTCATCATGGGAGCGCCCAATCTCTGCGTGGATATGCCCGCTATCGGGGAACTGGCCGAACGGGAAAACATCCCTATCTGCGGAAAAGATTATAAGACAGGGCAGACCCTGATCAAGACCGTGCTGGCTCCCATGCTGAAAACACGTATGCTGGGCCTGGACGGCTGGTTCTCTACCAATATACTGGGAAACCGCGACGGCGAAGTGCTGGACGATCCGGGCTCATTCCGAACGAAAGAAGTCAGTAAACTATCCGTTATCGACACCATCCTGCAACCGGAAATATACCCTGAATTATACGGGAATATCTACCATAAGGTACGCATCAACTACTACCCGCCCCGTAAGGATAATAAGGAAGGATGGGATAATATCGACCTGGTCGGCTGGTTAGGCTATCCGATGCAGCTGAAGGTGGACTTCCTTTGCCGTGATTCCATCCTGGCTGCTCCCTTATGCCTCGACCTTGTGCTGTTTTCCGATCTGGCCCTGCGTTGTGGTTTTTCCGGCATACAGTCGTGGCTGTCGTTCTATTTCAAAAGCCCTGTCCATGCTCCCGGCAGTGTGCCTGAACATGATCTGTTCATCCAGCACACCATCCTGAAGAATACACTCCGCCAAATTATCGGGGAGCCTACCCTGGATTATCTGGATTGATGGACTTTGCGATTATAGCCGCCGGGGAAGGCTCGCGTTTATTGCAGGAAGGGATCGCCTGCCCCAAACCCTTAGTCAAACTGAAGGATGTTTCTCTGATAGACCGTTTGATAGGTATTTTCCTCGACAATCATGCCACTTCCATCAGTGTCATTATTAACGAGGAAAGGGAGGAGTTGCGTACGCATCTGCAGGCAATGCGCCTGGCCGTACCTTTTCACCTGGTCATCCAATCGACCCCCGGCTCGATGCATAGCTTTTTCCATCTCAGCCCCTGCCTGAAAGGAGAACGGTTTTGCCTGACTACGGTGGACAGCGTTTTTAAAGAAGACGAGTTCAGGGATTATATCCGGGCTTTCCAAACGGAAGAAGCAGACGGGCTGATGGCCGTTACTACTTATATCGACGATGAAAAACCCTTGTATGTGAATCCGGACCAATCACTGAACATCCGGAGCTTTACAGACGAGGCGGAAGCAGGAAGCCGCTACGTCTCTGGAGGTATTTATTGCCTGAAACGTCCGGCACTCAGGGTACTGGAGCAAGCCATCGCGCAAAACGGCCGGCATATGCGGGACTATCAGCGCCGGTTGCTGGCGGAAGGACTGAGATTGAAAGCCTATCCTTTCAGTAAGATAATAGATATTGACCACGCCGGAGATATAGCGGAAGCAGAACGTTTTTTAAATACATAGCCCAAAAAAATCTGTCAATGATCAAAAAACCAATCGCGGGTATCTGGAGAGGCAGCCGCTTCTCGCCCAACCACGTGGGAAATGATGCAGCCATCTTCAGCCTTACGGCTAAAGAACTCCGTAAGCGGGGATGCATAGTGAATGAATACCCGGAATCTGTCCTGAAGGAAACGGACATAGAAGAAATGTTTATTTTCAATATGGTACGCGGCAGCAGGCCGGTAGCTAAATTGCAACAGTATGAGGATGAAGGCCGTATTGTTATCAACTCGGCCTACGGGATAAACAATTGCACACGGGAGAATATGACTTGTCTGTTGTTGTCCAACCGGATTCCCTATCCCCGCAGCCTGATTGTCCGTACGGATACCGACCCGCTGCCCCTGCTTCGGGAGGCCTCGTTTCATAATTGCTGGATTAAGCGGGGAGATTTCCATGCCATCCACCGGGAGGATGTAACCTACGTACGTAATCCCGGAGAAGCACAGAGCATCCTGGAAGAATACGCGATACGCGGGATAAAAAACGCCGTGATAAACGAACATCTCACAGGCGATTTAGTGAAGTTTTATGGCGTGAAGGAGACGGATTTCTTCTATTGGTTCTATCCCTCCTGCACACAGCACAGCAAGTTCGGACTGGAACAGATCAATGGAGCCGCCAGAGGAATCCCCTTCGATCCCGTGGCTCTGCAGACACTTTGTAACCGGGCAGCCGGGGTACTGAATATCCAGGTCTTCGGAGGCGATTGCATTATCCCCGACGACGGCAGCAGTCTGCGCATCATTGATTTCAACGACTGGCCGAGCTTTGCTCCATGCCGCAACGAAGCCGCCCCTTATATTGCCGGACGGATTTACTCATTAATACAGCAGCTAT
Organism: Tannerellaceae bacterium; assembly: GCA_031269535.1. Lineage (GTDB taxonomy): Bacteria > Bacteroidota > Bacteroidia > Bacteroidales > Tannerellaceae > DFXE01. The sequence goes on along the minus strand of JAISZA010000120.1, from coordinate 2,370 downwards.
GCCCGATCACGATATAAAATCGACTCTCAAATCCTTAGATACGGAAGAGTTCATAGATATCCATTTCTACCGCCCTCTCGGATATGGCTGGGCAAGGCTTTTCCGGAAACTGCATGTTTCGCCGAATACCGTCACCGTGATAGCCATTATCCTGGGTATAGGAGCGGGGGTCTGTTTTTACTTCAGCAACCTCCTTGTCAATATAGCCGGTATGCTTCTGCTGATCTGGGCAAATACCTACGACAGCGCCGACGGCCAGCTGGCCCGGATGACGGGTAAAACATCTCCCCTGGGCCGTATGCTGGATGGCTTTTGCGGAGATGCCTGGTTTTTTACTATCTATGCCGCCATCTGCCTGCGCCTGACGCCCCAGTGGGGGGCAGGGATATGGCTCCTGGGCGCCGTGGCCGGTTATTGCCATACCCGACAGGCATCCCTGGCTGATTATTACAGGAATGTACACCTGCTCTTCCTGAACGGGAAGGCCGGCAGCGAGCTATCCGATACCGCCGCCTTAAAGGAAGAGTTTAAGAAGCTGCGCTGGAAAAAAGACTTTATCCTCAAATCCGGATACATTTTATACATCAACTATACCAGAGGACAAGAGAAGCAAACACCCCAACTCCAGCGTATGCTGGCCCTTATCCGCAACCACTACAGGGGCGAAGCGCCGGAATGGTTCCGGAAATCCTTCCGCCAAAAGAGCCTCCCACTGATGAAATATACCAATATGTTGTCGTTCAATACGCGCGTTATCGCTTTATTTATCAGTCTGAGTATCCACCTACCCTGGCTTTATTTCGTCTTTGAAGCAACGGTGCTGAATGTCATGTTTGTGTATATGTTGGTGAAACATGAACGTTTTTGTGCTACCTTTGCCGGAAAATTAGAGTCTTAAAGTACGAGCTTATGTTTGATGCAGGTAAAATAAAAGGTATTATTTTCGATTATGGGGGAACAATTGACAGCAATGGAGTACATTGGGCGGAAGTCATCCGGATGGCCTACGAAGCCTTGCAGATTCCCGTCGGTAAAGAACGTTTCCGCGAAGCATACGTATCCGGCGAACGCAGGCTGGCGACAAACCGGATAGTCCTCCCCCATCATAATTTCTGGCACGTACTCAGACTAAAAGCCGAGGCTCAGCTGCAATACTTAGTGGAGAACCAAGACCTGCCGGACGATAAAAATCTGTTGGTGCGTTATGCCACAGGCATTGCCGACTGGTGCTATGCCGGCGCCCAGACATCGATCAACGCCGCCCGCCCTGTCCTGAAAAAACTCTCGGAACAATATCCCCTCTTCCTTGTCACCAATTTCTACGGGAATATCGAAGCCGTACTGAAAGATTTTTATCTCCGGGAATTTTTCAGCGCTGTGATTGAGTCGGCCATCGTAGGAATCCGGAAGCCTGATCCTGCGATTTTCCGCTTAGGAGTGGAACAATCAGGCTTTGCCCCCGGAGAGATAGCTGTCGTCGGCGATTCGTACGACAAAGACATCCTCCCTGCAACAGCCGCCGGCTGCCAGACAATATGGCTACAAAAAACAGCCTGGAACCCTTACACAGGCAACGAAACAGCCGGACACATCATCACAGATTTCGCCGAACTGAGAGATATCTTCCCTATAAAAAGCTAAACGAGTGACAAGTTACGAGTTATAAGGGGTGCATTTGACTACGTCGATTTTCAATTCAAATTGTCGCAAATTCAATGGATTTCTATCGTCCTTGCGAGGTACGAAGCAATCCAGGATGCGCTCCGGATTGCTTCACCCGCTTCCGCTGCTTCAGAAATGCGCGTGAACAGGATCGTGGCAGGTTTTTGGCAAGTTTGTTGGCATTTTCTACATAATATATAAGAATAAAAAGTTATGGGGGGTACGGGCCAGGGCAAACGCATTTAAAAAGTTTACAACTGTGCCAATAACGTGGCACAAATATCTGCTCCCAAAGCAACCGGAGAAATCAGAGATTCTTAAAAACGTTTGCCCCGGGGTACCCGTAACTCGTAATTTTATTTGCAGTTTAACTAAAAAACATTACCTTTGAGACTGTATATCGCAAAAAGAGGATATGATACAGTTACTAAAAAGAATCATCTGCCTGACAGGGATGGGGTTATATTGCTGCCACGGCTTGTACGCGCAAAGTCTGGAACAGGCCAAACGGCTTTATACCGCAGGTAAATACGCCGAAGCCAAACCGGTGTTTGCGAAATTAGTCGGTCAGTCGCCCAATAATGCTTCCTACAACCACTGGTATGGAGTCTGCTGTCTGGAGACAGGCGATGCGGAAACGGCAGAACCCTATCTGAAAATAGCTGCCAGCCGCCGTGTGCAGGAAGCCTACCGCTATCTGGGTGAGTT
>JAISZA010000099.1 GCA_031269535.1 Tannerellaceae bacterium | reverse complement strand
TTCCGAACTTCATGCTCCTTTATTTGCAGCAAAGGTAAGCATAATTTTTTCAGTGAACAGGGAAAACAGATTTCCTGTCAGGGGTGCATTTCAAATTGTCGCAGATTCAATAGATTTCTATCGTCCTTGCGAGGTACGAAGCAATCCGGGGTGCCCGCTCCGGATTGCTTTACAATGACGGCCCGTAATGACGATGCGACAATCTGAATTGAAAATCGACGTAGTCAAATGCACCCCTTTCTCCAAGAGATTTCGACACATTCCCCATAGACTTTTGACTAAAAATCCTTCACTCCTTCACAAGGGGTATAAGCCTTTGGGTGACACTTTGTTAAGGCGTGAAGGATGGGGGCCGGATCCTTCACATCTTACTGCGTGATCCGTACGGAAATCAGCTGAGGGTTTTTGTCTGAAACGGCTGTCCGGGTTTATATCCGGAAGTCCCACTCGTATAGTTGGGACGTACCTCTCCTCCCGGCTCCTCCCCACCAGGGAGGGGAGAAAGAGGTGCCATTCTCCTCTCCCTTGTGGGGAGGGGCCGGGGGAAAGGTGAAGGATGAAACCCCCGTCCTTCACACCTTAATTTTGTGTCATTCAAATGTTTATACCCCTTGTGAAGGAGTGAAGGATTTTTAGTCAAAAGTCTATGGGGAATGTGTCGTCCTGCTGCTCCCGTCCGGAATAAATCCGCTCCCGTCCCGGATAAATTTGTTCCCGTCCGAAATAAATCCGCTCCCGTCCGGGAATAAACCGGACGGGAGTGAAACAGATACAGGTTCCGAGAGGAAGATCTTATATACTTTGGGGGTAAAAGTAATTAGTTTTCCTAAATGCGTTTGCCCCGGACTTCCTGTGCTTACCTGAATTTGTTTCCAACGGAAAAAAATTGCTCCCGTCCTGCTTTCCGGACGGGAGCAAACGACGCTTAATCGCGTCTTGTTTTTTACTCAGGAAGAATATTCTGTTTTAATAAATATCCCAGAATATTTTTGTTGTCAGCAAGTCGCCGCCTATTAATTGGGATGCAGCATCGTAATTGGCTTTATTCAAGGTCTGTTCATTCACAGGGAAGGTAAAGCGGGTGGGTATTTCGCTTTCTTCGTGGATGCGCTCGGCAATGTTGAGGCGTGGATAATCCAGCCTGCGCCAGGTAGTATAAGCTTCCAGCCCTCTGGTGTAGAAAGAAAGCCATTGCTGGAGGGCTACTCGTTCTTTCCATTTGGCCTGGTCGTATTTCACTTCCTCCTTGGCTAAGTAGTCGTCTGCGCCCGCGATGCCCCAGAAGTCGAAAGAAGTCCGGATGCCCTCGTTATAATAGGTCTCGGCCGATGAAGGGAGACTAAAGCCTCTGGCCGCCGCTTCCGCCAGGTAGAGCTGTATTTCGGAATAAGTGAACAGGATACCTGTGAAGTCAGGCGCCGAGATGGCGTCGGGGATATGCGAATGGCTACCATAGGGTGCCGTGTAGCCATAGGCGCCGCCTTTGTATTCCCCCTCATAGAGGGTGAAATAGGCTGGGCGCCGCGGGTCTTCCAGGTCGTTCATAATATCTACGATGGTGTTGGCCGGGATGAAGTCGTGACGCCCCGAAGCAATCACGTCTGCATAGATGGGATTGAAGTTGGGCGAGGCGGTGAGGTAGCCGAAAAGGGCATCATCGGCGGCCGAGGCAAAGACTCCCCCGTTCACTCCGGAACGTATGGTCGATTCCGCCAGGGCGGGGTCGTAATCCGCCAGGGTAATGCCCAGCTTTATCTTCAGCGAGTTGCCGAATTTAATCCATTGGCTCACATCGCCTCCGTAAAAGAGGTCGGCCGAGCCGAAGCTCTCGCTGCCGGCGTCTAATCCACCGGTGGCCTCATCTACTTTTTTAATCAAATCTTTGTAAATGAAATCTCCTGCATCGTAGGCCGGATATACATTATCGGGATTGAGCGCATCGGTATAAGGCACGGCTCCGAAAATATCCACTAATTGCTGGAAGATATAAGCCCTTAGCAGTTGAATAATCAGGAGTTTGTTTTCCTTTACCTTCGGATTGGGATCGTTCGTATAGTCCGTAGCGGTGATGATTGTTTCCGCTTCAAGGAAGTCTTTGAGGATTTCCCGGTAATAATAGCGGAAGTTGTTGGCTGCGACGTTGCGGGTTGTAATGTCGTAGTTTGCCTCGTCGGGGTAGCTGGTATGCGACCAGTGCTGCGCCCACATCTTGAAGAGATTCTGATTCACATTGGTTGAGCTGACATGGTCTATTAAGGCTTTCTGCGCGTTCGAAAACAAGGATTCCCCGCTCACTTCCGAAGGATTTTTCTTGTCCTCGTTAAAGTCTTCAAACTGATCCGTACATGCGGAAAACAAAGGTAAGAGGGCTACGAGCGATATATATATTTTTTTCATGTCGTACAGTGTTTAAAATTGAACATTGAGAGTTAATCCGAAATTCCGCTCGGTAGGCGCCACGCCGCTCTGCCATCCCTGTATGTTCCCAGAACTTTGGGTGGCTTCGGGGTCGGCGTAGGGGAGGTTTTTATGGATTATCCACAGGTTTGAGCCAACTAAGGCAAGCGAAGCTCCCGATATAGCGCGAGTTTTGACCAGCAGCGATTTCGGGAAGGTGTAGGTGAGGGAGAGTTCACGGAGTTTGACAAACGAGGCGTCGTAAACGAAAGCCTTGTTGGGTTTGGCTATGTATCCGCCGGCCTGATAGCTTGATTCATCCACCCGGAGGGTATTGGGCGTACCGTCTTCGCGTACGCCGGGGAGCACCGTACCACCGCTATTGGAAGCATATCCTTTGGAATGGTCGTTCGGGTCTGCCCATACGATCGGGTCGCGCTTGGGATTACCCAGGTCGTTCAGCCCGGCGCTTTCCGTGTAAACCCCTGTTGCTTGTCCGTAACTCATATCGAGCGAGAACAGGTTGCCTCCGCTCTGCGCGTCTATCAGGAAGCTGAGCGCGAGGTTTTTGTACGTAAACGTATTGCTCAGTCCGCCGGTCCAGTCGGGATTCACGTTACCCAGCACCTTATCGTTTTCCGCAGAAAACTGATAGCGGCCGTTCGCGCCGATAATCTTTTCTCCGTTTGCATGATACACATAATCCGTACCGCTTATCACGCCGTAAGGCTCGCCTATGCGGGCATTGATGGTGACTCCGCCTTGCAAGGAGCCAAGCTGGAGGTTACGTACTTCATTCCCCGCTTCATCCACATAAAGGGATACCACTTTGTTGCGGTTGCTTGCCCAGTTCAGTTTCACGTCCCAACTGAAGTCCTTCGTTTTTACCGGTGTACCGAAAAGGGATAATTCGACCCCCTTGTTTTGTATTTCACCGGCATTGATCCAGCGGGAGTTATAACCGGTTGCAAAAGAAACGGAGATGGGCACCAACTGGTCGAAGGTCGTGTTGTTGTAGAGCGCCAGGTCGAAGCCCACGCGGTTATTCAGGAAGCTGGCTTCCAGTCCGGCTTCGTAGGCTCGCTGACGTTCGGGTTTCAGGTTGGGATTATTCCGTGTATCGGGCACTGTGACCATCGCATTTCCGTTGAAAGGAGACACCGACGTGTAGGAATCTTTCACACTCAGCGCCGGGGCGCTGTTTCCTACTTCGGCAAAGTTCAGCCTCAGTTTCCCGAACGAGAGCCAGTCCTGTCTGAGCAGGTTCGAGAATATGACGCTACCCGTAAGCGAAGGATAGATATAGGCATTGTTTTCCACAGGCAAAGTAGAAGCCTGGTCGCGCCGTACGGTTCCTTCCACATAGTAGGTATTCCTGTACCCCAGCGAGGCGCTGGCAAATATCCCGTTGATGCCGATGCGTTCATATTTTTCTTCGGGTGGGAGCATCGGGTCGAGGCTGTTACTCAGGGCAAATACGCCCGGTACCGACAGTCCGTTATTGGTCGAAGCATACACCTGGTCGAGCGTGCTGCGGCGGATGTTCACCCCGGCCAACGCCGTGAGATCGAAATCACTCCCGATGGTTTTACGGAAATTGGCGATCAGGTCGGCATTGGTTTCAATAAACGAGCGATCCAGGCGTGCATAGCCGGACGTATTTTCGCTCATTCCCACCCCGAAGCGTTCTGCGTGCGAGCCTACTTCCTTGCGCTCTTCCTGCAGGTAGCCGTAAGTATCGATGGCGTAACGCCCCATGATACTGAGGTAGTCTGTAATCTTCCAGTCTAATTTAACATGAGCTATCAGTCGCTGGCGGCGGTCGGTTTCGTAATTCTTGTACCTCGACCAGTAAGGGTTGTCCCAATAGGCAGGCGTGACATCATCCCAACTCACCCTGTTCCAAGTAGCGTTTTCTCCGCTTGACTTATACACTTCTTCTAATTGTTTGATATCTACATTGGACTGATACCACTGGCGGAACATCGACATCATATTGTCGTTGTATCCCGTAGGCGGACGTCCCAGGGCGGAGGTATGGATATAGTTAACCGAAGAGCTGACCGTCAGGTTCTTCACGATATCATAGCTACCCGAGAAACTGGCGCTGTTGCGCTTGATAGACGAGTTCGGCATGGTACCCGTCTGGTCGAGGTTGGTATAAGCAAAGCGATAAGAGGAAACATCGCTCCCGCCCGATACGTCGATGCTGTTGGTCAGGCTGACCCCTGTTTGAAAGAAATACTCCGGCCCGTTGGGCGAGGCCACGTAGGGAGTCTTCTTGCCATAGTTGATCGAGGTGGGGTAGAAAGAGTCCCACTGGTAAACCAGCGTCCCGTCGAGTTTCCCTCCGCGTGAGGCATCTTCGTAGTAAGGAACCAGTAAATCTTCCACTCCATCGCCGTCGATATCAGTATAATCAAAGAATCCGTCGGGCGAATCGTAGTACTGCCCATATCCGGCGCCGTATTCTTTCTGATGTTCGGGCATGGTCTGCATATCAATGCTGCTGAGGGTTACGTTTGAGCTTAGCCTCACCACAGGTTTTTTCGATACGCCTCCGCCCTTTTTGGTAGTGATAAGGATCACCCCGCTTCCTGCGCGCGAACCGTAGAGGGCGGTAGCGGCAGCTCCTTTGAGAACGCTGACCGACTCGATATCGTTCGGGTTGATATCCGAGGCCGTATTCCCGTAGTCGTATCCGATGCCTCCGTTGCGTTGGGTCGAGTGATTCACATTCGAGTTATCAATCGGCACCCCATCCACTACGAACAAGGCCTGGTTGTTTTGCGTCAGCGAGGAAGCGCCCCGGATGAGCACATTAGTAGAACCACCAAAATTGGTTGTATTCTTAATCTGCAAGCCCGAAACCTTCCCACTCAAAGCAGTGACAAAGTTGTTCGTTTTGGTTGTGTTGATATCGTCACCTCCTACCTGCTGGACAGCATATCCCAAGGTTTTCTTGTCTCTCGATATCCCCAGAGCCGTAACCACCACCTCGTCCAGATTCTGTGTAGCCGATTTAAGTACAATCCTCAGGTTAGGTTGGATACCCACCTCCTGGCTGACCATTCCTACATAGGAAATAACTAAGATTCTCGCAGAAGCCGGCACATTGAGGTCGAATTGTCCGTCCAGATTGGTTATACTACCAATCGAAGTACCCTTCACAATTACCGAGGCTCCGACAATCGGTTCTCCGTCATCGTCAGAGATAACCGTCCCGGTTACTCTTGTGTTTTGAGCAACCGCCATACCTATACTTATCATAAAGCATAGCAAGACATTAATCAGTTTTTTCATCATAAAACAATCTTTTTGTTAGACTTTATCAAAATGTTTTGCGCTTCCTTCTCACGTTCTGACAAAGAGTTAATAACAGGAAGCGCTTCTTTATTAACTCTCCGTATGCTTAAAATACCCTATTCATCCGAAACCCATACTATTAACATTAGCAGTTTATTTGTCATTCCGGGATTGAAAAAGCAAAAGTATATATAAATATTGACGAAACAACACCATTTGCTAACATTTATCTGATTTTATTTTCATTTTGGTTGTTTTTCTACTGAAATAATTACATATGAGCAACAAATTAAAAGTTACGAGTTACAAGGGGGTGCATTTCAAATTGTCGCAGATTCAATGGATTTCTATCGTCCTTGCGAGGTACGAAGCAATCCAGGGTGCCCGCGCTCCGGATTGCTTCACCGCAACGACAGCCCGTAATGACAATGCGACAATTTGAAATGCACTCAATAAAATTGCAAAATCATTGTTTATCAATAAATATTTATTATATTTGCGACATCACTTTAAATTCAAACAATGATGTCAAAAACAAACAACTTCGTATTTAAAGGC
>JAISZA010000232.1 GCA_031269535.1 Tannerellaceae bacterium | reverse complement strand
ATAAAGTAATACATTTGTTTTTCTCATTCCCGTTTTCTATATTTGTCTGTCCTTAGGCAGTCAGACATATAATGTTTTTTTGTTTGATACCGGAAAAAGGAGAAATTAAGATAAAAAGAAACACTAACTACCGAGCATGAAAGGTGTAAGAAAAGCTGCTGTACTGTTAATAATCATATTCCTAACATCTTTCGTTGAAGCAAACCAAGTGAAGGATGGCATGGATAGGGGTCTTTATTTTCATGCCTTTCGGGCCAATAAAGACAACAGAACCTCACTGAACCTAACCCCTGACAAACCCCTTTCACTTTCTGGAGGCTTTACCCTGACCTTTGACTTTCGAATCAGAGCCGAGACGGAAATATTTGGATATATCCTACGGATTATAGGCAATGAAAGCAATAATATCGACCTTATTTCAAATACTTATTTGTATAATAATATCATACTTGTGGCAGGAGACCATACACTGATGGATTTTAATCTGGACGAACTGCCGGAGAATCCTATAGGTAAGTGGGTAGAAGCATCTCTGACGTTTGATGCAGCCTATAGCAGGATAGAATTTACACTCTGCGGAATCCGTAAATCGGCCGAATATGATGTCAGGGGACTGAATCGGGCGCATATCTGTTTCGGAGGGAATAGCCATCCCGACTTTATGACAACGGATGTGGCTCCGTTTATTCTGAGAGATGTAAAGATTTTTGATGGCAAGAAACGATTACTCAGATACTGGAAACTTGATAAGCATGGCAATGGTGTGGTATGGGATGAATGTGAGAAAGCCAGGGCAACCATAGCCCATGCGAAGTGGGAAATCGACAATCACGCCCAGTGGGAGAAACAGGCGACGCTTACGGTAACAGGCAGGTATCCGAAAATAGCTTTCGACAGAAAGCGTAAGAGAATCTTTATTCTGGAGAGAGCGCGTCTGTACGTATATGACACCACCGGCCGGAATATCACCGACACGATTGCCTTCAGACAGGGAATACCTTTTAATGTGGAGCCTAACCAATTCTTCTACAACGAGACAAACGATGAGCTTATAATGTATGATTTTGAGAAAAACAAACCCGGACATTTCAATTTTGCACTCCGGGAATGGGATAATAATGACAACCGGCTGACTTTTTCTCGCTACCGGCATCACAATAAATATTACGACGAGGAAAACAAGGTGATCTATACCCTGGGAGGGTATGGTTTTCACCAGTATTCGGCGCTCCTGCAAGCTTATTCGGACTCGTTGCAGCAGTGGGAGAGCACCGATTTATCCGGCCTTATTCATCCCCGCTACCTGGCGAGCATGGGCGTATGGAACGATTCACTCCTGCTTTACTTTGGAGGTTATGGAAATGCTTCCGGTAAACAATATGAATCGCCGCATAATTATTACGACCTCTATGCCCTTAATCCCCGTACCCGCAACGTCCGCAAACTATGGGAATTAAACAATACAGGCGCTCACTTTACGAACAGCAACTCCTTAATTGTAAACCAGGCAGACCAGATTTTCTATACACTTTCGTATCCCAATAATGTTTACGAAACAGAAGCCTTTCTGCATGAATACAGCCTGCATACGCCCGGATACCGTAAACTTGCCAATCCTCTTCCTTTTTTCTTCAATGATGAAGAGTCTAATTGCGACCTTTTCATGCCGGCAGACAGTTCGGCTCTTTTCGCTATCCTTTCTTATACGACAGGAAGCGATAGCCGCATTGATATCTATTCTATCGCTTATCCGCCTCTCGGTATGTTTGATATATTGCAGGCAGAGAACCATTCTGCTGCTGTAGTGCGCACCCTTTTTCCGTATCTTATTGCGTCCTTTGCCTTGTTCTCCCTGCTGATATTTGCAGTAGTCAAGCGGAAAAAGAAAACGGTGGATATCCATGCTGTTCATTCGTTGCCGAAAGCTACCGCATCCGAAACCGAGGCCGGATATCCTCCGGGCCATAAAGCAAATCAGACTATCACCTGTCCGGCCATTAATGTGCTCAGCAGATTCGAGGTGCTGGATTCGGATGGCACCGATATTACGCATCTGTTTACACTGACCGGCACCCGGATTTTTCTGCTTATATACTTCAGGACTATCTGCGACGGCAAAGGGATAACCTCCTATGAACTCCAGAAAACCCTATGGCCTGACAAAGATTATGAGAGTGCACAAAATAACCGGAATGTCTATTTCAATAAACTACGGACAATCCTGAATATGATGGGCGACGTCAGACTGAACAAAACCAACGAATTCTGGACCCTGTCGTACGACAACAAAAAGATGTACAGCGACTACGAACAGATTATCCGGAATGTCAATCTGATCCGGGAACAGTCCGTATTAAACAAAAATCTGCTCCGTGACACCCTTTGCATTACCCGGAAGGGAAAGCTGCTGCCTTTTCACGAAACAGAATGGCTGGATAACTACAAGGCAAGCTATGCCAATATGATTATTGAGTTTCTGTGGAAGCTGACAGAGCATCCAGATGTCCGGAATGATTACCCGTTACTGTTGAATATGGCAGAAGTCATTCTTATCCAAGACAGTCTTGAAGAATCGGGCATACGGCTGAAATGCCGCAGCCTCTTCAAACTGGGAAAGAAGAAGCAGGCTCTCCTCTGCTACCATAAATATGCCGAAGAATATTTCGCCATTTTAAGCATCCGACCCGACTTATCTTTTGATGAGATTGTAAACTAATCAGGAATATGAAAGGGAATTGAATATTATACCTTTGTTTAACAGATTTTAAAACATTGTAGTGATAAAAATAATCTATCTTTTCTCCTTTCTGTGTATAAGGTATGGGTGATGGATATAAGCAGCAGCTATTTGGAGTTTCAATAATCGTGTACAGATTTTAAAAATGTTGTTTTTCGGAGCTTTCGTAACCGTGCATAGACTCTGAAAAAGTTTCCCGGAGCTTTCGTAACTGTGCATAGACTCTGAAAAAGTTTTTTTGGAGCTTTTGTAACCGTGCATAAACTTTTTTTTCAATAATTCTGTGCAAAATAAACCCTCCTTTATTTTGCACACAAATATAACAAAATATACTTCGTTTCTCAAAGAAAAAAAAACTGTTTTTTTTATATTTCTCTCAGCCCTTTTTCCCCGCTCCCGTCCGGGGAAAAACAGCTCCTGTCCAAAAAAAAACGGCTCCCGTCCGAAAAAAATCCGGACGGGAGCAAATTCTGTCTTTCCTTCTGCCTGATATCTTCCGGCAGCGGAGGGATCAGATTGGTGCACCACATGGTTTTGCCTATGCCCTGCGGACTCCTGAAAACTCCTCTGTTTGTGTGCAAAATAAAGGAGCCTTTATTTTATACACAACATAAAGGCCGAAAAACTGAGATAATATAATGAAAATAAAGTTCTTACTGGGATGCATTTTGCTTTTTTGCTGCTTCGCGCCGGGCCTGCGGGCGCAGGATACGGAGTTCTGGTTTGTCGCGCCGCATTTAGACAGTCAATTTGACCGTCCGGTGTATTTCATGATTACGGCTGGCGACGACCCGGCGGTCGTAACGATGGAGATGCCGGCCTTTCCGGGATTCAACAACCGCGTGCTGAACCTGGCGCCTCACCAGTCGCAACAAATCTCGTTTAGCTCCCCTCTCCAGATGGATACGATACAGAACAATATCCTGCCACCGAACAGCCTCGTCGGCGACAAATACAACCGCGGGATCCGCTTCACCTCCACCGAGCCGGTTAGCATCTATTACCAAATCAATAATGTTTCTTCAAGGGACATGTTCCCTCAAAGGAGCCAAGGCGCTGGGCACGGAATTTTATACACCCTTCCAGACGCTGTACCTGACAAGCACCGGCTATCCGAACGCTTATCCCCAGTTTCACATTGTGGCCACACAAAATAACACGACGGTAAGCATCACGCCGGCAGCCAATATCGTGGGAACAACCGCCAACTCAACCAAAACCGTCACCCTCAACCGCGGAGAAACATTTGCCGCCCGCGCAGAGACTTTCATGCAAACCGCCCGGTTGGCCGGCTCGCATATCGAAGCCGACAAACCCGTAGCCGTGACGGTCTGCGACGACCTCTTATTTGTTGGCAGCTCAGCAGACGTGACCGGCGACCAGCTGGTGCCGGTCGAGGGCTTAGGCAGTACATACGTGGTGATACGCGGTTTCGCCGGCTCAAGCAGCGAAAATGTATTTATCCTGGCGACACAGGACAACACCGAGGTCTCCATTAACGGGGGAACTCCCACGTCGCTGAGCGCAGGGCAACAGATGATCCATCCCATGCCGACCGACCTAACGGCGGTCATAGAAAGCAACTATCCGGTCTATGTATATCAACTCTCCGGATTCGGCGCCTCATCAACGAGGACGGAATTGGGTGCCGTACTCATACCGAGCATGTATTCCATCGGCTCCCGGCGCATAGCCTTCAATAAAGAAGCTTCGAACACTCACAATATATTCGTCCTGGTGCGCGCTGGCTGTGAAGATGGCTTCACGGTCAACGGAGATCCCACCGTATTGCAGGCATCCGATTTTACGACCGTCCCTAATATGACCGACTGGAAATATGCACGGAAAGACATTACGTCGGTTGCCACCGGCGTCGTCTCCGTAAGTAACAGCAAAGGCGCCTTCTCGCTGGGTTATTTTTACGGCACCAGTACCAGTGCGACATCCTTCGGATACTTCTCGGCCTTCGGGACGTTTGAGTTTTCCGCCATCACCTATATGTGCGGTCCCAGCGTCACCCTCGCCGGGGGATATGCCAGGAGCTATGAATGGTACTTCGGCGGAGTGCTTGTCGGCACCGGCCCCTCCTACGAAGCCACCGAGGTAGGTACCTATACGCTGGAGATGGATCAGGACGGCACCACCGTAACGGCTTCCACCACGGTAGTAAGGGTAAATGCCGGCACCATCGCTGCCCAGTACTTCTGCAGTGCGCCGACATCTTCCGCCCCGCTCACCGTCGTCGGCGCCGTCGCTCCCGATGACACGGAATACCAGTGGCAAAGCAGTCCCACCGGCATCGAAGGTTCGTGGACAACCATCCCCGACTCCATCTCGCCCACTTACACTCCCACCACCCAGACGCAAACCCGGTACTACCGCCGCGGCATGAGCTCGAGGTACTGCGATTGGGCCTATACCGACGCCGCTGTAGTCGCCATAGTAACCGCCGGCACCATCACTACCGGCGACCAGATCAAATGCGAGAGCGATACCGAACCGTTCAGGCTGCTGGAAGTCTCCGGCTCTTATGGCGATACCTACCGGTGGCAAAAGAGCGACGACGGGGTAAACTGGACAGATATCCCCGGCCCTACGGGAGCAACGGCAACATACCAGCCCTTGCCGCAAACCTCCCGCACCCTCTACTACCGCCGCGGAACCACAGCCAACTCATGCGCGATGGTTTACACCGACGCCGTCACGGTATCCATCTCCTCCTGCACCCTGCCCGTCAACCCGCACTTGATGGGGCGGTTCCGGGGAAACTGAAAGAAATTAAAAATTAAGAGTTGAGGGGGGAGGTACGAAAAGTCTTCCGGTGATAAGGAGTAGGGCCGGAGGAGCGGATGGCCTGGCGATGGGCGAGGGTGGGATAGCCTTTGTTGTCTTTCCAGTGATAAGCAGGGTATTCCTTGTCTAAGACGTCCATATAATCATCGCGGCAGGTTTTGGCCAGCACGGAGGCGGCGGCTATGCTGAGGTATTTTCCGTCTCCCCCGACTACCGTCGTATGCGGGATGCCGGGATAAGGCGTGAAGCGGTTTCCGTCGATCAGCAAGTGGCGGGGGAGGAGGCTCAGCTGCTCAATCGCCCGGTGCATGGCAAGGATAGAGGCGTTGAGGATATTTATCCGGTCTATTTCTTCGGGCGTAGCGAAGCCTACAGCCCAGGCCATCGCTTCGCGTTCTATCAGCGGGCGCAAAGCGTAGCGCTGTTTGGCGCTCAATTGCTTGCTGTCGTTCAGCCGCTCATTCCTGAAATCAGGAGGAAGGATCACGGCAGCGGCAAAGACGGCGCCCGCCAGACAGCCCCGCCCGGCCTCGTCGCAGCCGGCCTCGATACAATCCGTTTTCAGATAGGGCAACAGCATACGGCTTATTTCTTCCGTATCCACGGACGTAAAACATACCAGGCAAAAAGAGAGGCAGACAGCACTCCGCCCGTATTGGCAAGGAAATCCAGCCATTCGCCCCCACGGTAATACGTAAGGTATTTCTGCCCTATCTCTATTAATCCACTGAAAAAGACAGGACAGAGCACCGCCCCTGTCAGGGCGTGACGCAACGGAAGCGGCTGACCACGGTGATTCAGCAGAAATTCGAGCCATAACACCCCGGAGACTCCTCCATACATGCAGAAGTGCACCAGCTTATCGAACCCCTGAAAAGCCAGGAAATCGATGGAAGGAGGTTTGAAAAACGAGAGATAAACAACAAGCCCCAGCAGGCCCAGCGAAAAGGGATACTTCCTGATATAGTACAACAGCATAGGCTTACTTTTTTAAGAACATGGTTTGTATTTGTTCCAGCCCCGCTATGAGCGTGTCGATCTCTTCTTTCGTATTATACAAAGCAAACGAGGCGCGTACGGTTCCTTCTATACCCAGCCGCTTCATCAGGGGTTGGGCACAGTGATGCCCCGATCGCACGGCTATGCCCAGACGGTCGAGCAGCATTCCCATATCGTATGGATGTATGTCTCCCATCAGGAAAGACAAGACGCTGCTTTTATGCGCTGCCTGTCCGAAGATGCGTACCGGCCCGGCAGCCTGTATCCGCTCCGTGGCATAGCGGAGCAGCTCCTGTTCGTGGGCGGCTATCCGTTCGATCCCAAGCCCTTCTACATAGCGCAGGGCTTCTGCAAAGGCGGTGCTGCCGATGTAATCGGGCGTCCCGGCTTCAAACTTGAAAGGGAGTTCGTTGAAAACCGTCTTTTCGAATGCGACGGTGGCAATCATCTCGCCTCCTCCCTGGTAAGGCGGGAGCTTCTCCAGCCATTCCTCTTTGCCATAGAGCACCCCGATGCCCGTAGGGCCGTATATCTTATGGGCGGAAAAAACGTAGAACTCGGCATCCAGCGCCTGTACATCTACCTGCACATGCGGTACGGCCTGCGCCCCGTCCAGCATCACGGGAACCTGGTGCCGGTGGGCGATACGGATAATCTCTTCCACGGGGTTGATCGTCCCCAATACATTGGATACATGGGTGAGGGCGACCAGCTTCGTCCGCTCCGAAAACAAATCCCGGTAGCTCTCCATGCAAAGCTCTCCCCGTTCGTTGACAGGGACGACCCTGAGAGCGATATCCTTTCTGGCTGCCTGCAGCTGCCAGGGCACAATATTGGAATGATGCTCCATAGCGGAAAGAATAACCTCGTCGCCGGGCGACATAAACGCATCGGCAAAGCCCGAAGCGATCAGGTTGACAGCCTCGGTAGTCCCTCTGGTAAAAATGATTTCGTGAGCGGAGCGGGCATGGATAAACTGCTGAACCGTCTGCCGCGCCTCTTCATGCGCTTCCGTAGCCGCCTGGCTGAGGAAATGCACACCCCGGTGAATATTCGCATTGACATTATAATAAGCATCCCTGATTTTCTCTACCACGACCCTTGGTTTCTGTGTCGTAGCCGCATTGTCGAAATAAACAAGCGGTTTGTCATAGACTTTATGCCCTAAGATGGGAAAGTCTTGCCGAATGATTGGTATATCTAACATATCTTTTTCTTTTATCTGTAATTATAAACAATCTTTTTCCTTCTTTATTATACCCGGCTCAAACGAAATCACTCAGGGAGAGTGCTTCAGTGCCTGCCTCGTCTGCAATAAAACGGAAAAGCATATCAGCCCCAGGCCGATATAGAAAGAGAAATTCAGCTCCTTCGCCTCGCCGAGGAAAAGCATAGCGATGAGGATGCTATAGACGGGTTCCAGATTATAACTCAGGTTCAGGGTGAAGGCAGAGATGCTTTTCAGCACTTCTATCTGCAGTAAATAAAGCAGCACGGTGCAACAGGTGGCGAAAATCAGCAGCCAGATACAGTCGTGCAGGCTGGGGATGAGGGTTGCTACGGGGAAATAATGCAGGTAGAAAGGCATCAGCAGGCTCAAGCAAAGGAGGCCGCCGAGCATTTCGTAAAACAGCATCGTACCGGAAGAACGCTCCTTCCCGACCCGCTTATTGGTTATCGTGAAAAGGGCGGCAAGCAGCGAAGAGATAATCCCCAGCAGAATACCGGTACGGTAACGAACATCGAAATGAAAAATCAGCAGAATGCCCGCTAAAGGTATCAGGCTGAATACAATCTCTTTGAGCCGTATGCGCCGGCGATTCAGCAAAGGTTCCGACAAGGCTGTAAACAAACCCGTCGCCGAGAAACAGACCACCCCGATAGAGACATTCGACGCCTTGATGCTACCGAAAAAAAAGACCCAGTGAAGCGTCAGCAAGGTGCCTGTCCCCATCATCTGCCACAGACCGCGCTGCCGCAGCCGCTCACCGAAGGAGATGCCGCCCGCCAGCCGGCACAAACCCGCAGCGCCCCTCTTCCTCAGCAGGATAAGCGCTGCCATCACAAGGCTTGCTATAAACACACGATACCAGACTAAAAGACCTTCATTCAGCGTAATGATCTTCCCCAGAACACCGGTAAATCCTGCCAGCAGGATAGAGAGATGAAGTTTGACAAACGCTTTTCGCATCAGACGGGAATGAGCGGTTAGTACTGGAAAGAGCCTCCTCCCAGGAATTCACGGAGCAGCGACGTGCCGGGTAGTTCATGGTCGGAAATGGGGGCGAAATATTTCAGGAAACGTATCAGGCGGTAAGCTTCCGCATGTTCGCAGTCGGCCTCCCTGATCTCGCTCAAGAGGGGCTCGGCAAAGCGGCGAAGGGCAGCCAGCTCATACAACATGGCGCTGTTGAACATCGCATCGGCTGTTTCCTGATAAGGGAATATCCATTTATCTTCGCCTTTGCGCACACTCGGCCAGCGCGAGATCGTTTCACGTGCCGAATAGTTGCGGAAACGGTAATCGCGGACGATGCGGCGCAGCAAGCGATTGTCGGTTGTCGGTATCCAGTTGTGATTGTCTAAAGAGATGGAAGTCAGAGCCGAGACATACACACGATACTTATGTATATCGTCGATATCAGCCGTCAGTTCGGGATTCAGCGCATGGATGCCTTCGATGATAAGGAGGGAGTTGGCCTTCAGTTGCAGCTGCTTGCCTTTATAGAGCCGGGTGCCGGTAGTAAAGCTGTAGCTCGGAAGGTCGATCACCTCGCCTCGCAGCAACTTCTGCAGGTCGCGGTTGAAATATTCGAGGTCGAGGGCGTAGAGCGATTCAAAATCATACTCACCGTGTTCATCCTGCGGCGTATCCGCCCGATTGAGGAAGTAGTCGTCTAAAGAGATGCTTACCGGATGGTATAAGTTCGTCATCAGCTGGATTCCCAGCCGTTGGGTAAAGGTTGTTTTCCCCGACGAAGAAGGCCCGGATATCAGAACGATGCGCACTCCCTCCTCGTAGCGGCCGGCAATCTG
Source organism: Tannerellaceae bacterium (assembly GCA_031269535.1). GTDB lineage: Bacteria > Bacteroidota > Bacteroidia > Bacteroidales > Tannerellaceae > DFXE01. Next base: position 1,733 of record JAISZA010000232.1, on the reverse strand, counting down.
TTCGGCTGTTTTGGCAATTTGTTTTTCCTGCATGGCTTCCGAAACCAGGATGATCTGCGAGGTGTGCCCTTCGGCTACCGCCTTGTTCAGATCGCCTACATTGCTCAGTCCCAGCGTCCGTTTGAGGTTCAGGCTTTCTTTATAGACATCGAACATTTTATCCTGCCGGATCAGCGGTTCCAGTGCGGTCGGATCGTCTCTCCGGGGAATGCGCAGCAGGATACCGCACGAATAAGGCGTAATATCAAAGAGATGGATATAGCCCGACGAAGGCGTCAGGCAGCCGTAAAAGAAGTTGATGTATCCGTCTAATTCGTAGAACGAGGTATAGCACATGCCTGCCGTTTCGACCAGCCTGGCCTTGTCTTCCAGTCCCCGCCGGCGGAACAGGGCGGCGGCCTCGGGTGTGCGCAGGCTGTGATGCCGGAACGGGAGGTCGGCATCGATAATCTCCTGCATGCGCGCCTTTATCTTGTCTATCGTCTCTCTTTCGAGGCTTTTGCCGTTATGTATCACGCAATAATAACCTCTGGAGACAGGGTGCTCCAGATTCAGGGTAGCCGATGGCAGCACATCATTCACCGCCTTGGAAAAGATATGACATAGCGAGCGCACATACGTACGCAAGCCCGACTGCCGGGTATAATCGACAAATTCGATATCCTTGGGCTGCCGGCAACGGTAGGTCAGTCCTTCTACCTTATTATTTACCAGGGCATTCATCGGGCGGTGAAGGAGGGGAGCGCCTACCGCCTCATAGATTTCCGACAAAGACGAGCCTATAGGCACATCGTAGGAAGAGTTGTTATTTTTACAGTAAATCCGTATCGTGTCTGACATAGATGATGGGGCTTACAAAATATGTATTCTATTTCTTTGCCGGGCAAATATACGCGAAATTTTCCGAAAGGGAAGTTTTATACTTCGCGCAGTTTAAAATAGTGAGATGAAAACAGAAATAAAGTAAACTTCTTTTGTGGGTGTCGGATTCGTTTTTTTCTGTTTTCATCTCACTATTTTAAACCGTGCGAAGTATAAGAATTAAGAATCAGGAAGAGCGTACATTTCGGAAATAATCACCGGCCATCCGGAGGCGGGGAAAAGTCTGCCGGCATTTTTCGGCTGCATTCCCCCCCGGGGGGATTTGTTGCCGGCATTTTCCGGCAACATTCCCCCCGGGAAAAAACCTGCCGACATTTTCCGGCAACATTCTCCCCCGGGAAAAAACCTGCCGACATTTTCCGGCAACATTCCCCCCCGGGAAAAAACCTGCCGACATTTTCCGGCAACATTCCCCCCGGGGAAAAAACCTGCCGACATTTTCCGGCAACCTTCCCCCCGGGGAAAAAACCTGCCGACATTTTCCGGCAACATTCCCCCCCGGGAAAAAACCTGCCGGCATTTTCCGGCAACATTCCCCCCCCGGGAAAAAACCTGCCGGCATTTTCCGGCAACATTCCCCCCCCCGGGGAGTTACATTTTTTCATTACCGACATTACTGGATGGCTTCGCTCCGCTCGCAATGACGACCCTCCCGTCCTTGCGAGTGAAGCGAAGCAATCCAGGTTATTGTAGCATTTATTTCCTGACAACGCCTGATTCCTGATTCCTGAATTCCCGTCAGCCTCCCCAAAAAAACTTTCAATTTTTAATTTTTAATTTTTAATTCCCCCCTCACCCTCGTCATTGTTCACAGGATTATATCTATTTTTGTCGCGGTTAGACTCAGAAAC
>JAISZA010000208.1 GCA_031269535.1 Tannerellaceae bacterium | reverse complement strand
CTTCCGCCGTCATTGCGAGGTACGAAGCAATCCAGGGTACTCGCTCTGGATTGCTTCACCCTCCGGGTTCGGGTTCGCAAGGACGCCCCGTAATGGCGATGCGACCATTTGACGTGCGGTCGGCCGTCACCTGCGGCGTATAGCCTTCGGGAAGCGTTGGGAGAGGTGTCTTTACTGTTTTCTTTTGTACATTCTGATAATCCGCTGCAACGAGGCGTTTGATATTTCTTCGAGAAACAGTTTGTGCCCGATGGCGTCGCGGAAATCATCAAACTTGCGCAGGTATACCAGTTGGATATCGCTGTTGTTTATCTGCTTCATACATTCGGACAGATTCATTGTATAGCCAATCTGACAGTTCATTTCTTTTTTGTCCTGCAGAATGTAAATCCAGCAGGGAGTTGCGCATGTCATGTCGGGCAGACAGAGGTGGATTACAGTTTGAAGGTTACGCCTACACTCAGGTATGAGATGCCGTAGCCTACCTCGGAATAAACACCCAGTTTGGGTTTAAAGAAATAGCGTCCACCTACGAACAGGGAATATCCGAACGCACTGCCGGAGGCTGCGCCGATGCTTTCGCCATCGCCTGCCCAGCGGGCGGTCGCGATGTTGTAGCCTAACATGAGGCCGCCATACGTATCCAGTTTGTCTATAAACTGGTAGTGGAAAGCACCCCGCGCGCCGAGTACATAGTGATTGTAACTCCAGTCGGACACGCTGCGGTGATACCATCCGCCGTAAGCGCCGACGCCTATGGCGCCGTTTTTGCCTTTAATCAACCCGTCGATAATCGAACGTTCATACGATACTTCAACCGGTATACCGGTTCCCACGCCGATACCTGCATTTACTCTCTGGGCGCCTTTACTGAAAATCTCCTGGCCATTTACAGCCACCATCGAAAGCAGGAATAAACCTGCGAATAACATTTTTTTCATCTTTACTTATTTTTTTAATTAATATGGCAGCAAAGATATTCCGGAGGCAAAAAACAGACTTGTTGATTCAGAAAAAGTATTTGTTGATTCAGAAAAACTTTTATTTTCCGTTCTTTGCGGCGGACATTTTGCGGTATTCCGAAGGGGTGATACCGAATTTTTTCGCGAACGAATGGAAAAAGGGCGAGTACGAACCGTATCCGGAATATGCGGCGACGGTGTCGAGCGTCAAACCGGGCTGTTCGTTCAGCAGCATGAGGGCATACTGAAGGCGCAGGCCGGAGATGTAGGAGGAAAAGGTTTCGCCCGTCGCTTCGCGAATAGCGTCGGCAAGATACATTTCGTTGGTGTTCATGTGTGCAGCCAGCGTTTTGCGGTTCAGGGCGGAGTCGGTGAAGGGCTTCTTGTCCTGCATATATTGGCTCAGGCGGCGGAAAAACTGCATTTCGCGGCTGAGCTTTTCTTCCGGCGCGTTGAGCTGGCGTTCTTCCGCTTCTTTTTTGATGTGTGTCAGCTCCTGTATGCGGTGGAAAAGCGAGCGGTTTTTCTGTCTGACTAAGCGGGTGTAATAGATCCATATACCCAGGGCGAGGGCGAGGATGAAGCATCCGGCGAGGGCAAAAAACAGGTAGTTGCGGGTACGCTGTTTTTCGGCGATGTGGCGATCTACTTCATACTGTGTGCGCAGCTCGTCGAGTTGAGCGTTGAAATTGGCGTTGCGAATGGAATCCGTAATCAGGATGGTTTTTTCTGTTTCCTCCCATGTGCGGGGTGCATTTTCCAAATGCGATAAGATTTCGATTTTCCTGTGCCGTGTATAAAGATAAAAAGAATCAAGCTCTATGGATTTGTCAATCTGTTCCAGGGCTTTTTCGTACTCGCCGCGGGCATCGAAAATACTTGCCCTGATATTGGTAATATTGAATAATGTGGTTGGGGTCTGATCGCTTTTCTCCAATAAATCGCAATAATATCCGGCTTTGTCGAAATCTCTTTGAGCGCTATAAGCATAAGCATACAAAGTCCACAGGTTTTCCCAGTCGGGTTTGAAGTTGCGGTTTTGCCTGTCTTCTTTTTCGATTTCCTTCAGCACATTTTCACACGCTTTCATCATGGAGAAAAAATCGGAGAAACGTTTGGTTGTCTGTAACATATTACACAATTCGGAATAGACCTGTACCAAATGGAACGGTTTCTTTTTTAATGCTTTTGAGATCTCAATGCTTTTGCGGTAATGTTCTTCGGCCTCTTTCAGGCGGTCCTGATACATATATACGATTCCCGAATAATAATTGAAATAAAACTGTCCTTCCGCATCATCTCCTGTCATGGAGAGTTCGTACATTTGTTTCAGCTCCGACAGCGCCTGATCGTATTCGCCTGCTCTGCAACGGGAAAGAATCAGCTGTTTATGGACGACGTAAACGCTTTCCGTATTTCCTATGGATTTCAGAAAGTTCAAGGTTTCAGGCGCGCGTTTCCGTGCTTCGTCGTATTCACCGCACCGAACGGCAACAATAATATCGGATGCCATCATCTGCCCTTGCAGTTTTGGATTGTTTTGTTTTTCAGCCTCCTTTTGGTATTCCCTCGATAGAGCCGAATATTCGTCATACGACTTGCGGTCTGTTACGCGATAAAACATTAACATATGTAACGCGCCGTATGCTTCTATCTTCGCTTTTCCTTCCGAGTTGTTAATCACTTTCAGCAGCGAATCTTTCTGCTGTTGGATATCGTTGTCCTGCGCCGGCGCAAAATGCGGCGACAGCAGCCCTGTACAGATGATAAAAAGTGTGTAAATGGGTTTCATGTCGTTTGATTTATTTGTTATGCAAAAGTAATACGTTTTTTTATAGGTAAAAAAAAATTAACAAACAGAGGGGTGCAATTCAAATGGTCGCAGATTCAATGGATTTCCGTCGTCATTGCGAGGTACGAAGCAATCCAGGGTGCCCGCTCTGGATTGCTTCACCCTCTGGGTTCGCAATGACGGCCCGTAATGGCGATGCGACCATTTGAATTGCACCCGATTCAATGGATTTCCGTCGTCATTGCGAGGTACGAAGCAATCCAGGGTGTGCCCGCTCTGGATTGCTTCACCCTCCCTTCGCAATGACGGCCCGCAATGACGATGCGACACTTTGAAATGAAAATCGACGTAGTCAAATGCACTCATCCAGAGCGGGCACCCTGGATTGCTTCGTACCTCGCAATGACGATGCGACCATTTGAATTGCACCCCTCGTAACTCGCAAAGTAAATATATTCAATAAATTCTCTTATATTTGCCGGATAATTGTTCTTGTAATCTGAATCATGAAAGGTTTTTTTTATACTGTGTTTTTCTTTCTCGTTGCGCTCTGTTGTTACGGACAACGGCAGGATACGGTAATCCCGTTTGAAAAGGCTTATAAACGTATGTATTCCATATCGAAAGTGGAGAATGGCGTGCCGGTGATAGACGGACGCCTCGATGAAGATTTCTGGACAAAACAGGGGGAATGGACGGAGACTTTCGTACAGGTAAGCCCCTACGAGCGAATCACTTCTCACTCGCCGACACGCGCTAAATTATTATACGATGAGCAATATATCTATGTGGGAGTCTGTTGCCGGGATACGGAACCTGAAAAAATAATCCGTTTCATCGGAAACCGTGACGACAACAGTATCGGCGACCTGATCAGCATCGCTTTCGATACGTATCACGATTACCGCGCAGCGCCTGAGTTCAATATCAATACCGGAGGCAATAAGACCGACCTGATTGTGACGGATAAGCTGGATATAAACCGTAGCTGGAATGCTGTATGGGAAGGACGGACGCGCGTAAATATGGCCGATTCGAGCTGGACGGCCGAACTGCGCATTCCCTTCAGCCAGCTTCGCTACAACCGGCAAACGGGCGATGGCATCTGGGGGCTGCATATCCGGCGCATCATCCGGCATACTAACGAAGTACAGAACTGGAGCCTGATCCCGCTGAAAAACAACGGACATGTCTTTTCGTTCGGTATGATGCAGGGCATGACGGACCTGCCCCAGCCCAAAGGCATAGAGATACTCCCTTATGTGATGGGGAAGTACGGCAGGGAGCCGGCTATAAGCGGAAATCCCTACCGGAAGGGAGACCGCTGGGAGCGAAATGCGGGGCTGGACATGAAATTCGGCCTTTCGGACTTCACCCTCGATGTGACAATAAATCCCGACTTCGGACAGATAGAGCTCGACCCCTCGGTGATGAACCTCACGGCTTATGAGACCTTTTACGAGGAGAAGCGGCCTTTCTTCCTGGAAGGGAAGCATATCCTCGATTTTACTTCCGGGAGCGACAGGATGTTTTATACCCGCCGTATCGGCGCGGCTCCCTCGTATTCGCCGGCAACGGATAATGTAAGCAGCTTTGCCGAAGCGAAAGGGAACGTCGCCATCATCGGCGCCCTGAAACTGACGGGAACCAACCGCAGAGGGCTTACCATCGGCGTGATACAGAGCCTCACCGCCCGCTCGTCGGCATACGTGAGCCGGGACGGCGCGGAAACACGGGAAGTGGTCGAACCGCTGACGAATTACACGGTAGTCCGCCTGCAGAAGAACTGGAAAGGGAATAGCCTGCTGGGAGGGATGATTACCTCCGTTAACCGTTCGCCGGAACAGCCTTACCTGAACGAACAGCTGGTACGCGGGGCCTTCACCGCCGGAATAGATTATACGCAATACTTCAGTGAGCGCTTGTATTATATTGATATGAAGGGGATGTTCAGCTCGCTGAACGGGAGCCGCGAAGCCATCACAGCCCTCCAGCAAAGCCCTGTCCATTATTACCAGCGCGTTTCGGCCTCGGATTATCTGAGCCTGAATACCTCCCGCAGCTCGCTGAACGGTACGGGAGGCTATGTGAAAGCAGGCAGAAGGGGGAACTCCAGATGGGCGTTCTCGGAAACCTTCAGCTGGGCCTCGCCCGGCTTCGACCTGAACACGATTGGTTACCTGAAGCAGGCGGATATCTTGTCGGCCCATACCGAACTGGAGTTCCGCCAGACAAGCGCCTGGAAAGCCTTCCGATCGAACACGCTCACACTCGCGCAACTGAACCAGTGGGACTTCAGCCACCGGCCCAACCTGAATACCCTCAGCCTGAGCTGGAAGAGCATGCTGCTGAATCGCTATGAATGGACCGTGTCGGAAAGCTATGGCTGGAACTATATCGACACCCGCAAGCTCCGCGGAGGCCCCGACCTGCGCTATGATCCCTATTTTCGTACGACGGCAGCCTTCAATACGGATAAGGCCCGGCGGCTTGTATTCGCACTGAATTATGTAAACGACTACAACCGGAACCGGATAAACAAAATCCATACCCTTACGCCTGCCCTCAGCCTCCGCCTGGGGAACCATGTGCACCTCGCCGGGGAATTTACCTACTCATACAATACCGACCATACGCAATACGTAGCAAGCATTCCTTCCGCAACGAAGGCTCCTCTCATTTACCTGATGGGGTATATGAGCCAGGAGACTTATGGGCTGACACTGAAAATGCAGCTGAACCTGAGCCCCGATGTATCCATCCAATTCTACGGTTCGCCTTTTACTTCCACCGCCCGCTACAGCGACTTCAAGAAGGCTGCCGATGCCCGCTCGCCGGTGAGCAGCGAACGTTTCAGCTCATACGCCCCTCAGGATATCTCCTTCCGGGATGGCCTCTATACGGTAGAAACCGGAGAGGAGCACTTTGAATTTCATAATCCGGACTTCAGTTTCAATGAGTTCCGTTCCAATCTGGTAGGTCGCTGGGAATACAGGCCCGGCGCTACGTTCTACTTCGTATGGGAACATCGCATGTCGGAGCGTTCTGCTCACCGCTTCTCCGGCTGGGGCGGCAACCTTGAGCGTATGTTTGGCCTCCCTTCCGTCAATACCTTCATGTTAAAGCTCAATTATTGGTTTAATCTATAGAAAAGTATATCTTTGTTGCAATAATAAAAAATACGATAGTATGGAAACGAAAAAAAGACTTGTCCGTTCGAATGACAAAATGATTGCCGGAGTCTGCGGCGGGATTGCCGATTACCTGGGGCTGGACCCTACCCTGGTTCGCGTAGCGTATATCCTGATCAGTGTTTTCACCTTCTTTTCCGGGGTGATCGCTTACCTGATTCTCTGGATTGTCATGCCTTTGGGAGGGACTGATCATCCATGATTTTTGAACTCTCATCCCCTTTCAGTCCTACGGGAGACCAGCCGGAAGCGATCGCAGCATTGGTTGAAGGTCTGGAGAGCGATGTGCCTTACCAGACCTTACTGGGGGTGACCGGTTCGGGGAAGACATTTACTATTGCCAATGTAATCAACGAGGTACAGAGACCGACATTGATACTGAGCCATAATAAGACGTTGGCAGCTCAGCTGTACAGTGAGTTTAAGGCCTTCTTCCCCCAGAATGCCGTGGAGTATTTTGTATCGTACTACGACTACTACCAGCCCGAAGCCTATCTGCCCACGACCGATACGTATATAGAGAAAGACCTTCAGATCAATGAAGAAATAGACAAGCTCCGCCTGCGTGCGACCGCCTCTCTGCTTTCGGGCCGGCGCGATGTGATTGTGGTATCCTCGGTCTCCTGCCTCTATGGTATGGCCGACCCTACGGCTTTCGCAGAGAAGGTTATCCACCTGGAGAGAGGAATGAAAATCAACCGAGACGTACTGCTGCACAGGTTTGTCGATGCGCTGTACGTGAACAATAAAGTCGATTTTAATAGCGGCAGTTTCCGCGTAAACGGGGATACCGTAGATATCTTCCCCGCCATTGAATCATACGACGGCGTGGCCTACCGGATTGAGTTCTGGGGAGACGAGATCGAGCGCATCTCTTCCTTCAGCCCTCTGAGCGGCAGGGATATAAGCGAGCAGGACGAGCTGAATATCTATCCCACCAACCTCTTTGTTACCACACAGGAGCGGATTAATATGGCAATCAGCCAGATTGATGTGGATTTAGGCAGCCAGGTAGAGTTTTTCAATCAGATAGGTAAACCTTATGAAGCCAAACGGCTGTACGAACGGGTCTCCTTCGACCTGGAAATGATCCGTGAGCTGGGGCATTGTTCCGGCATAGAGAATTATTCGCGCTACTTCGACGGACGGGAGGCGGGAGAACGCCCGTACTGCCTGTTGGATTATTTTCCGAAAGACTTCCTCCTGGTGATCGATGAGAGTCATGTCACGGTCCCCCAGATACGCGCCATGTATGGGGGCGACCGCTCACGCAAACAAAACCTGGTGGACTATGGTTTCCGTCTGCCGGCGGCCATGGATAACCGCCCGCTTACGTTTGAAGAGTTCGAGAAGTTCACGCCAACGGCTATTTATGTAAGCGCTACGCCTGCTGATTATGAACTGGCCAAAAGCGAAGGGATCGTGATAGACCAGGTGATTCGCCCCACCGGCTTGTTAGACCCTGTGATCGACGTCCGTCCGACCCTGAACCAGATCGATGACCTGATGGAGGAGATCAACCGCCGGGCAAGGCTGGACGAGCGAATATTAGTCACCACCCTTACCAAACGCATGGCGGAAGAGCTCAGTTCGTACCTGCTACGCATGGGCGTACGCTGTAATTACATCCATAGCGACGTGGAGACACTGGAGCGTATCCGCATCATGGACGATTTACGCAAAGGGCTTTTTGATGTACTGATAGGCGTAAACCTGCTCCGTGAAGGCCTGGATTTGCCGGAAGTATCGCTGGTAGCCATCCTCGATGCCGACAAGGAGGGCTTCCTGCGTTCGCACCGCTCGCTCACACAAACCGCCGGCCGCGCCGCACGTAATGTGAACGGGAAAGTGATTTTCTATGCCGATAAGATAACCGACAGTATGCAGCTTACGATCGACGAAACCAATCGCCGGCGCGAGAAACAACTGGCATACAACGAAAAGCACGGAATCACGCCTGCCGGAGTCGTAAAAACAAGCGTCTCGTTGCTGGCAGAAAAGCAGCAGGGCGGAGAGCCTCTGCCCTATATCGAACCGGAACCCAACCTCGTGGCCGACCCTGTCATCCAGTACATGAACCGGCCCCAGTTAGAGAAGGCCATCGAACATACCCGAAAGCGGATGAGCGAAGCGGCCAAAAAACTCGAATTTATAGAAGCAGCCCAGTATCGCGACGAACTGATCAAATTACAGGATCTGCTTCAGACATTACCTGCTTAAACTTTTATTTTATGAAAACAAACATAGGAGTATTACTGTTATTACTTTTCTTTCCGGGCGTTTATGCTCAGACCGATACCGTATATTATACGGAGGAAGACCGCGCCGTGTTCGACAACTACCTGCTGTATATGGCAGGAAAAGACTCCCTGCCTTTTGATTCCCTCATGCTGGAAACAGCCTCCTTCTTCCTCGAAACGCCCTACGTAGGCGCTACGCTGGAGACAGAGCCGGAAGGCTTGGTTATCAATCTCCGCGAGCTGGACTGCTCTACGTTCGTAGAGAATGTGATTGCCCTCTCACGCACCCTGGCGGCGGGAGAGCCGGCATTTGATGCCTACTGCGACCAGCTCCGGCAGCTCCGCTACCGGGAAGGAAAGATAGGAGGATATACTGACCGTCTGCATTATACCTCCGACTGGATGTACGAAAACGACCGGAAACAGATCGTGAAATACAAAGGGAAAGAAGAGACCGGAGGCGAAGCTTACGTCTTCGACCTCCATTATATGTCGTCTCACCCGGACAGCTACCGGCAGCTGAAAGCCGATTCTTCCCTCATCCCCCTGATACGGGAGACAGAGCAGAAGGTGAATGAGCGGACGTCTTTCTATTCTCTGATCCCCCGATGCGCGATCGACTCGCTTGCTCCTCAGATACAGAACGGGGATATGGTAGGCTTTGTCACTTCCATCGGAGGACTGGATATTTCGCATGTGGGCATTATCACAAGACGCGACGGGGAGCTGAGCTTTATCCATGCTTCTTCGCAGGCTATGAAGGTGATCGTCAATACGGAATCGCTGAAGGAATACGCGGAAAAAGGGAAGACCTGCCTGGGGATCATGCTGGCACGCCCGCTGCCTCCCCCGCTGTCTCCCCCTTCTTTACTGGAATAATTCAAAAGCAAATTTGACGCCTATGCTCTGGTAATTCAGTTTGCTGAAACCGGCAAAGAGGGCTATATTGAAGAGATGATTGCCGATACCGTATCCTATTTCGGTGTACGAAGGCAAAGCCGGTGTCCACAGCTGGCTGAAATAGAGCCGTTCGGCAAAGACATAACGGGAAGCTTTCTTCTCGAACAACTGGAGCAGGATGAAAGGGCTCTGATACATGAAATGGGCCTGTACATACTGGTCGGAAGCATAAAACCACTCCCTGCCAAGCAGATTGAAGACCCCTCCGATCTGATCGTCCCAGGTGTCGGGGAAGTTCCGGCGGGTAAAATAGCGGAAATCAGTGAAGTAGGACGACTTTTTCGAAGTGTACATCCCTGCGCTGACATGATAATTAAGCCTCTGCAATAATCCCAGCGACACGCTCTGCTGCACATCGGTTTCGATTCGCCCGTAATCGCCCTCGTTATGCCCGATACCGGGGAACGCTTTGGCAAATTCGAAGGAGAACGTGGGATAATAAGAAAAGATATACTGCTTGCGCCTCCCGTCCATCCGGTAATAATAACGAGGTGTCCAGGAAAAGCCCACAGTAGCTGTAAAATCGTGATAATCACTGTTAATAATCTCTCTCACCTCGTCTCCTATTTCGATATCGAACCTGCGCGTTACCGGATTTCTGAGGTTGTAGGTGGCGTTTGTTGTCAGCTGGAAGCCATTGAAAAGGTCTATCTGGTTTGTAAGGGTTACATAGTAATGGCGGAAATACTGGAGGTTGAGGTCTTCGGCATTGAAAGACGAGTCTGCCAATTGTTCATTGATTTTCCGCATCATACTGAAGGAGTAACTCTGATTTCCGTTACCTGCCAGCAGCCGTAGGCTTCCCAGCTTCTCCGGCCGGTAATCCCAGGCCCCTTCCGCTTTAAAGAATAGCTCTTTCCGCCTGGAGACGAATCCGAGTTCGGGCATGAAACGGAGCTGGGTTTCATTATCATAGCGCTTCTGTATCCTCAGTCGTTGCCGGTACGAAATGCCGTTGCTCCTGGAATACCCTAACTGCGAGGGATTCAGGACGCCATAATAGCGGATATACGTATTTTTATAGTCCGCACTGATGGGGTTTGTTATCAGCTCAGTAAACCTGAGGTAAGCCTTGGGGGATTCGGAAGAGACCGAGTCGGGCACCCGCAGCCTTTTGTCGGTAGCCTGGATATAGAGGGTTTTCTCTTCACGCTTCAGAGGCAGGTCCCGCATCCGCTTCCAATAGAGAGAATCGAGGATGATAGGCACCGTAGCCGGCGAATGCCCGTAATAACGTGAAAGGTTGAGCGAGGCATCCTCGCGCCGCGGCTGCCTGCCCGAACGGTCGCGCGACCAGATAATGGAGGTATAAGTATATTTAGAATGGTACGTACTGCTTACGGCATTGCCCAACATCCGGTAGGTGAGGCTGAGGTCGGCTGTCTCGGGGAGATTGAAACGGTTGAATCCCTGTCCATACGTTATGCCGAGAATAAAATCAGAGAAATAGTAACGCCCGCTCAGCTCTATCCGGGCAATTGTCCAAGTGCCGTCGGCAATGTACAGGTATCCGCTGATTAATTTCTGGCTGATATGTTTCGGAAGGAAGCTAATGCGATACACCCTGGAGCCGGAAGATTCGTCGATGCCCGTCAGGTGGAAGTCGTAATGTCGGAAAGCATTTTTGGCTATGGGCATTAATATCTCGTTATTGAAAGCCGTGGAGGCATAGATATTCAGATTGAGGAAGCTGAGTATCTCCTGTTGCTTCTGTCTGTTGGGGACACTGCTGCCGTTAAGCGCTTTAAAGTCGTGGAAGAAAGAGTTAGGCGCTTCAAAGCGGGAAAGGCAGAGCATCTCGAAGACCATATCGGGCACTCTCTGGTTCACGGGAAACAAATGATGAGCAAAGCGGAGCAGCTTGTTTTGTTTCAGTATTTTGGTTCGTCCTTTAATATATACCTCCGCTTCGGAGCTCGTAAGCAGTTTTCTGTATCGGGCCGCGTTTTCGATTACTGTATTCATAATGGAATCTACCGGAGGGATAGCCTTTTCACCAGATTCAGCGAATGGATGTTCCGGGCTGTCCTTACGGTTCTTCGCTTCATTTCCGGCACTCAACAGAAGGAATAAAGCGATCCCTATAAAAATACGTATATGCAAGCGACCTTCACTTTTTACAAAAATAGAACAAATCCGTCAGGTTCTGATTTTTTTATGTTACAAAATAATCACAATTCAAAAGATAATATCTATATTTGTGCTTCACAAGTATGTTATAGAACAGTCTTACGGTCGTGTGCAAACAACAGAGAGAAGAAGTCGATATTTCGGCAAGTTTGGCAGAAGTATGGAGGGTCCTGACAGATAAAGAACGGGACATACTCCGGAAAAGTTCAAAAATTCAGTGCTTCAAACGGAATCAGCTCATCTATTACGAGGGAGATGAGCCGAAGGATATGATGTGCTTATTAAATGGCAAAGTCAAAATATTCAAGGAAGGGGTCGGGGGGAGGAGCCAGATCATCCGTATGATCAAGCCTATCCAGTATTTTGGCTACCGCGCCTATTTCGCACAGGAGAATTACCTGACCAATGCTTCCGCTTTCGAAGCATCTACCGTCTGTATGATACCCATGACTATTGTCACCGACTTTCTGAAAGGGAATCTCAATTTTGCTATGTTCTTCATTCGCCAGCTGTCTGTTGACCTGGGAATTGCCGACGAGCGGACAGTCAACCTGACTCAGAAGCATATCCGGGGCCGCCTGGCAGAATCCTTGCTATTCCTCAAAGACAGCTACGGCCTGGAAGAAGACGGAGCGACCCTCAGCATCTATCTGGCACGCGAAGATTTAGCCAACCTCTCCAATATGACTACCTCGAATGCCATACGCACACTCTCCACCTTCGCAACCGAACGCATCATCGCCTTAGACGGACGGAAAATCAAACTGATAGATATGGACCGTCTGAAAAAAATAAGTAAATTAGGTTAAGTATCCAATCCCGGACATGATTGCCTGGGCTGAAAGAACAAGGTGAACAATACGATGGAAAATATCCGGGAATGGGTGAATAAATGCCTGACAAATTGGGGATTGATAGAAGAGACGTCGCATACGTTTAACAATATTATCATCCTTCTGTTTATTCTTATTTTGGTTTATGCTGCCGACTATATCCTGCGTGTCATCATTTTAGGCTTCTTCAGACGCATGGCTGCGAGAACGAAAAATGAATGGGACGACCTGATTGTGGACAGGAAAATCATTGATAAACTGATTCATATTGTCCCGGCTACCCTCATTTACATCCTGCTCCCCCTGGCCTTTTCCCAGGGTGAACAAGTTCGTACACTGGATTTTCTCCAGCGTTTATGCCTGCTCTATATAATTGCTGTCATCCTGCGCTTTATCCATGCCTCGCTCAATCTTGTTCATGAATTTTTCAACCGGAAAGAGTCTTTTAAGAACAAGCCGATAAAAGGATTTGTGCAGATTATGCAAATAACGGCATACTTTATCGGAGGTATCCTCATCGTTGCCATCCTCATCAATAAATCGGCAGTAAACCTGTTTGCCGGCTTGGGCGCTTCGGCTGCCATCCTGATGCTGGTATTCAAGGATACGATTCTGAGCTTTGTAGCAGGTATTCAGCTTTCTGCCAATGATATGCTGCGGGCAGGCGACTGGATTACGATGCCGAAATACAATGCCAACGGCATTGTTCTGGAGGTCAATCTGGCTGCCCTTAAAGTAAGAAACTTCGATAATACCATCGTCACCATCCCCCCTTACGCCCTGCTCAGCGATTCCTTCCAGAACTGGCGCGGGATGGCCGAGTCGGGCGGGAGAAGGGTGAAACGTTCCGTCTCTATTGATATGAACAGTGTGGCCTTCTGCTCAGAGGAAATGCTTGCCGTATTTCGCCGTATCCCACTGATAACAGATTATATAGACGCTAAAGAAGAAGAGCTGAAACAATATAATGAGGCAAATAAGACAGACAGCACCGTCCTTGTCAACGGACGCCGGCAGACCAATATAGGCGTGTTTCGCGCCTATCTGATGCGTTACCTGCAGAATCACCCGCTCGTCAGCAAAGAACTCCCTTGTATCGTCAGGCATTTGCAGCCTACCGACAAAGGCATCCCCCTCGAACTCTATTTCTTCTCTGCCGAAAAAGACTGGATAATGTATGAAAACATACAAGCTGACGTATTCGACCATGTCCTGGCCATCATCCCCGAATTTGGACTTCGCATATTCCAAGACATATCAGGGAACGACCTTCGCCACCTGCCGGCGTCTATGCATAAACAATAACGTATAAACTATCAACGTATGAACTATCTGATTATAGGAGGGGTTGCCGGAGGAGCAACCGTAGCGGCTCGTCTGAGAAGGTTAGACGAGGAGGCCGGAATTATTCTTTTTGAGAGAGGCGGATATATCTCGTATGCCAACTGCGGACTGCCTTACTACATAGGGGGTGTCATTGCAGAGCGCAGCAGGCTCTTCCTGCAGACGGCAGAGAGTTTCAGCAGCCGTTTCCGCATCGACGTACGCCTGAGGCATGAAGTGACGGCCATCCACCCGGAGAGGAAACAGGTAGAAGTAAACAACCTCCTTACCGGCGACTCCTATACCGAAAGTTACGATAAATTAGCCCTTGCCCCCGGAGCCCTGCCTATACGCCCCAATCTGCCGGGGATAGCGGGCAAAGGGATTTTCAGCTTCCGGGATGTGGCCGATACGGATGCCGTCAGGAAATACATAGAGGAAAGAAAAACCCGCCATGCAACCATCGCAGGCGGAGGATTCATCGGTCTGGAAATGGCAGAGAATCTGCACAAACTGGGAATAAGTGTCACCATCGTAGAAAGAGCAAATCAGGTAATGGCGCCACTCGATTATTCGATGGCCTCCATCCTGCACCGGCATCTGAGGGAAAAACAGGTGGAACTGATATTGGAAGACGGCCTGGAGCAGTTTGAAGAAACGGAGCAGGGTATCACAGTCTGCCTCCGGAGCGGGCGCCGGTTTGATACGGGTATGGTATTGCTCTGCATCGGCGTACGCCCTGAATCCCGTCTGGCAGAAGAGGCGGGCCTGCGCATCGGCTCCCTCGGAGGTATCGCTGTCAATCCTTATATGCAGACATCCGATCCCTCCGTCTATGCGCTGGGAGATGCCGTGGAAGTTACCCATCTTGTAAGCGGGAAGCCGGCGCTGATCCCCCTGGCAGGCCCCGCAAACAAACAGGCCAGGATCGCAGCAGATAATATGGCCCTGGGCAATACCGAAACCTACGAAGGCACAGCAGGAAACGCCATCGTCAGCGTATTCGGTCTGACGGTAGCGACCGTCGGCGCCAATGCCGGACTACTCCGCCGGGAAGCGATCCCCTATCTCTCTTCTTATACCCACAGCGCTTCGCATGCAGGATATTATCCGGGGAGCGAAACCCTCTCTGTCAAAATATTATTCGCACCCGGCAGCGGACAGCTACTGGGCGGACAACTGATTGGCAGCAAGGGAGCAGACAAGCGTGTCGAGATGCTCGCACAGGTCATCCGTCAAAAAGGCAGTGTGCGCGACCTGGTCAGGCTCGAACAGGCATACGCACCTCCCTATTCTTCCGTAAAAGATCCTGTAAACGTAGCCGGATGCGTAGCCGAAAATATCTTGACAGGAAAAATGTGTATCATCCATTGGTACGAGCTGGAAGCATGGAAAGACAAAGCCTTACTGCTTGATGTACGTACCCCCGGCGAATACCATGCAGGCACGCTACCCGGAGCGATCAATATCCCGCTCGATGCCTTGCGCGCGCACCTGACAGAATTGCCGGCAGACAAACCGCTCATCGTTTTCTGTGCCGTCGGCCAGCGTGGTTACTTAGCCTGCCGTATCCTGACACAGAGCGGCTTTACCGACGTGCGTAACCTTTCCGGCGGCTACCGTACCTGGTCATTTAATGCA
>JAISZA010000135.1 GCA_031269535.1 Tannerellaceae bacterium | reverse complement strand
CAGGGCGAACGGAACCGCGCCGGCGCCCTGGCCTTCGAAATCAGCTCGCCTCACATGCAGGACTTTGTGGATTGCATCCGCTCGCGCGAAAACCCGATTGCTCCGGTAGAAGTAGGTTGCAGCACCAATACGCTCTGCTGTCTGGCCAATATCTCCCGCGAACTGAACCGTCCGGTCCGCTGGAACCCGGCAACTTTAAGCTTTGTGAACGATAAGGAAGCCGCCGCTCACCGCCTGTATGGCTATGCCTACCGGCGTCCGTATTCGCTGCCTTACTCTTACTAATTATCAATATCGTATCATGACAAACAGAAGAAATTTCTTACGCAATGCGTCGTTCCTTGTTGTGGGCGGCGCATTAGCCGGCAAGACCGGTAGCGCGAATGCTATCCTCCCGGTAGCGACAAAGACGAATGCGAAAAACCTGGGGCTTCAGATTTATTCCCTTGGCCGGGAACTATCTCCCGATGTACCGGGCGGTCTGAAGAAAGTAGCCCAGATGGGTTATACCTCGATTGAACTGGCCGGCTATTCCTCCGAAGGGAAGATCGGAGGTACGCCCATGGCCGACTTTAAAAAGTATGCCGACGATGCCGGACTGACGATCACCAGCTCGCACCTGAATCCTCCGGTACGCGGCCCGTACACGGCGGACAATCTCGGACAGATCAAAGACTTCTGGAAGAAGGCGACCGACCACCATGCCGCCATCGGCGTGAAGTACATCATCCAGCCCGGACAGCCGGCTACGCGCAGCGTCGAGGAGGTAGCCTATGTAGGCGAAGTCTTCAACGAAGCCGGAAAGATAGCCAAAGCCGGCGGCCTCGTCTGGGGATACCACAACCATAGCGGCGAGTTTGCCCGCGTCGTACCCGGAGGCACGGAACCGGTTACCGGACGTGTCGGACGGAATGCCCCCGCAGGGATTGAGATCATCTATGACGGTCTGCTGAAGAACACCGATCCTTCGCTGGTGATATTCGAGCTGGATGTCTATTGGGCAGTGATGGGACAGCAAGACCCGGTAGCTTATATGAAGAAATACGCCGACCGCATCCGTGCTCTCCACATCAAGGATGTAGCCGTATTGGGCGAATCGGGTATGATGAACTTCCAGAAAATATACGAGGTAGCCTATGCAAACGGCATTCAGGATTTCTACGTCGAACTGGAAAACTACAGCGGAGGCACCCAGTTTGAAGGCGTCAAAGGCTGCGCCGACTACCTGCTGAAAGCGACCTTTGTAAAATAAATATTCTCAGTTCATGCTTCTGGCGTGCGTCGCATACAAATGCCTCGCACGCCTTCTGCTGTTTTACGATCTGAGATTCATTTATTCAAGGGAACCCCTGTGGCATTCCACTGTTCCCCGGTAGGGAGGAGGCACTCAACAGAATTATTTATTTTTTGATCTCAATTATCAATAAAATTATATATTTGCATTTGTTTTTATATTTATAAGCTAATTGTTGTTGTCATGGAAAGTCTTCATTTCATATCTGTGTCAGGGAAATCAGAGCTCGAACTTGCTTATGCTATCAGAGAAAAAGGTTACCAGGTAAGCGTTTCCTGTGCTGTACTGGATAAGGAAACAGAGGAGGGGCTTCGCGCAAACGGCTGTATTTGTCATGGTGAAGGCTGGTTTCCTGAGAAACTGACAAAAGACATGAATCTTATTGTGCTGGGGAACGACCTTTGTCCGGATAATCCGGAATTGCTCCGCGCCAAAAAATTAGGGGTGCTTATCCGTTCTATCTCTGAATTTATATACCACTGGACAAAATTCCAGACACGTCTGGTGATAAGCGGAACACATGGCAGGAAGGCCATCATCTCCCTGATTGTGCGTGCGCTTAAGCAGCAGAGATTAGATTTCGATTACGTTTTAAGCGGTCGTATAAGCGAGTTACCTACCGGTGTACGACTGAGCGACGAAGCGCGCATTGTTTTGATAGAAGCCCATCCGGAGGTTTTGTTGTCGCCTGCTTCGCCTTTTCGCTTAGCCTTTTATCGCCCGCATATTGCTATCCTGACTACGATCCTGTGGACGCCCGGCCTGAAGTATGAAACGCCGGAAGAATACCTGGATGTCTTTCGCTCCTTTCTCTCTTCCATCGAACGGGAAGGGAAACTTATCTATTACAGGCATGATAAGGTCGTAAGCCGCCTGGTAGAAGATTTACGCGAAGATATTACCGCCATGGCTTATGAAGAGCAGACTATTACCAGACGAGAGAATACCATCTTTCTGAAAACCAACGCAAACGAATATCCCATACAAATACCCGATTCTTATTTCCTTACCAATCTGCAGGCCGCTCACCTGGCCAGCCGGCAATTAGGCGTTAAAGATGCTAATTTTTATCAGGCAATAGCTGATAATAGCCTATCTTTGCCGCTATGATTATCGCTCAGAAGAAGAGAAAAGAAAATATTGCGGAATACGTGTTGTATATGTGGCAGATAGAAGACATCATACGGGCAAACCGCTTTGATGCAGATGCTATCCGGCGTCAGGTTGTTGACCGCTACAATCAGCCGGAAGAGGTGAAAGACAAGATAAACCGCTGGTACGAAGAGATTGTTGAGATGATGCGCTCGGAAGGGGTTATGCAGAAAGGACATATTCAATTGAATACGAATGTCGTTACCGAACTGACAGACCTCCACCTCCGCCTGCTTGCCTCGCATAAAGAAATGCTTTACAACGCAGCCTATTACAAAGCATTGCCCTATATCGTACAACTTCGGGCAAAATCGGGAGGAAAAGAAATACCGGAACTGGAAACCTGCTTTACGGCTATCTATGGCTACCTGACGCTTAAAATGCAACAAAAAGAAATAAACCCCGAAACGGAAGAGGCAATCCGGGAACTTGCTGCACTCCTTGCTATACTTGCAGAAAAATACAGGGAAGAGGTATATGGTGAATCAAATACAGGAGAATGACATATATGAAAACAATTTTAGTAACCGGAGCGAGCGGACAGTTAGGTAGCTCCCTGCAACTACTGTCTGCCGGCTCACCGGACGACTACCGGTTTCTCTTTACCGATGTGGATACGCTGGATATCTGCAATAAAGAATTTCTTTTATCGTATGTACAGGCAAATGATGTCGGATATATCGTCAATTGCGCTGCTTATACTGCTGTAGATGAAGCCGAAGACAATGAGTTGCCTGCCATGCGGATCAACAGCGAGGCGGTACGCAACCTGGGGGAAGTCGCCCAGGCCCTCAGGGCCAGGATTATCCACATTTCTACAGACTATGTATTCGATGGAAAGAGCAGCCTTCCTTACGTGGAGAATGATTATACCTGCCCCGTATCTGTTTACGGAAGGACGAAGGAGAGCGGGGAGAAGTTTCTGCGGGCTGTCTGCCCGGAAGCCCTGATCATACGTACGGCGTGGCTTTATTCCGCCTTCGGGCATAATTTTGTGAAGACCATGCTCCGCCTGGGAAAAGAGCGCAGCGAATTGCGCGTGGTCTCCGACCAGATTGGTACGCCTACCTATGCAGGCGACCTGGCAGCGGCCATCCTGTCGATCATCCGCTCTGCCGAAGCAGGGAATTTCAAAGCCGGCATCTTCCATTATTCCAACGAAGGTGTCTGTAGCTGGTACGATTTCGCACGGAAAATCTTCCAACTGACAAATACCGGCTGCCGCGTCTTCCCTATCGAAACGAAAGATTACCCCACCCGGGCCTTACGTCCTCAATACAGCGTGCTCAACAAAAGAAAGATAAAAGAAACCTACGGCTTAAGCATCCCTCACTGGGAAGAAAGCCTGCATTATATGATCAACCGGATTAAAGAATAAAACGATAAATGGCTTATTCAGAAGAGATACGAAAGAGAAGAACTTTTGCTATTGTCAGTCATCCCGATGCGGGAAAGACTACGCTTACAGAAAAATTATTGTTGTTCGGCGGAGCTATACACGTAGCCGGAGCCGTTAAGTCAAACAAAATAAGAAAAACAGCTACCTCGGACTGGATGGATATCGAGAAACAGCGCGGGATATCCGTGGCTACATCTGTCATGGCATTCGACTATGCCGGGCATAAGATCAATATCCTGGATACCCCCGGACACCAGGATTTTGCCGAGGATACCTTCCGGACATTGACAGCCGTCGATAGCGTCATTATTGTCATCGACATCGCAAAAGGTGTGGAAACACAAACCCGGAAGCTGATGGAAGTATGCCGGATGCGCAAAACTCCCGTCATCGTATTTGTCAATAAGATGGACAGGGACGGCAAAGACCCTTTCGACCTGCTGGACGAAATAGAAGAAGAGCTCCAGATAAAAGTACGGCCCCTGAGCTGGCCCATTGATATGGGACAAGCCTTTCGTGGCGTATATAATATCTATGAAAAGAAGCTCGACCTCTACACGCCCAGCAAGCAATATGTGACGGAGAGCCTGGAGTTTAAAGACATTCAGAACCCGGAACTGGAAAAACATATCGGCCCGGGCCTGGCCGGCAGCTTACGCGCAGACCTGGAGCTGATCGAAGGCGTCTATCCGTCTTTCGATGTGGAGACATACCTGAGGGGAGATATCGCACCGGTCTTCTTCGGATCGGCACTGAACAACTTCGGAGTGAAGGAGTTATTAGACTGTTTTATCCGTATTGCCCCTTCTCCCCGCCCCGTACAGGCGCTGGAACGGAGGGTAGAGCCGGAGGAAGAGAATTTCAGCGGTTTTGTCTTTAAAATTCATGCCAATATGGACCCAAACCACCGCAGTTGCATCGCGTTCGTGAAAGTCTGCTCCGGACATTTCGAACGGAATGTCAACTACAGGCATGTGCGCTTCGATAAACTGATGCGGTTCAGCAGTCCGACAGCTTTCATGGCGCAGAAAAAAGAAACCGTAGAGGAAGCTTTTGCCGGCGATATCATCGGACTGCCGGATACCGGCAATTTCAAGATCGGAGATACCCTCACGGCAGGCGAAGAGCTGCACTTCAAAGGGCTGCCCAGCTTCTCTCCCGAAATGTTTAAATACATCGAAAATGCCGACCCCATGAAAGCCAAACAACTGAACAAGGGCATCGGACAACTGATGGACGAAGGGGTAGCCCAGTTGTTTACCAATCAGTTCAACGGACGAAAGATCATCGGGACGGTAGGCCAGCTGCAATTTGAAGTGATACAATACCGCCTGCTGCACGAATACGGCGCCCAATGCAAATGGGAACCGATCAGCCTCTATAAAGCCTGCTGGATAGCCTCTGATAAAAAGGAAACGTTGGAAAACTTCAGGAAACGGAAAATGCAGTACATGGCCCTGGATAAAGAAGGAAGGGAGGTTTACCTGGCCGACTCGGCTTACGTCTTGGCTATGGCGCAACACGATTTCCCGGATATCAGCTTCCATTTCTCTTCGGAGTTTTAGGGACTGTATTCACTGGGGGATACCC
The DNA here is from genome assembly GCA_031269535.1 of Tannerellaceae bacterium. Taxonomy (GTDB): domain Bacteria; phylum Bacteroidota; class Bacteroidia; order Bacteroidales; family Tannerellaceae; genus DFXE01. The sequence continues at coordinate 10,523 of JAISZA010000135.1, read as the reverse complement.
TGAATTGCTTTTTGAAACTCGAAGAAAAATGAGAGAGCGTACTGAAGCCTGTCAGGTCGGCCACTTCGGAGATATTGTATTTCCCTTCTTTCAGCAATTGGGCGGCCCGGTTGAGTTTATAGGTCTTGAAAAACACATTGGGATTTGCCCCCGTCAGCCCCTTAACCTTATAGTAGAATTTGGTGCGGCTGATGTGCAGCGCTTCGGTAAGGCGGGTAATATTGAGTTCCGGATCCGACAACTCGTTCTCCATCAGACGATACAGGCTGTCCATAAAAGTCTTGTCCTGAGCTGAGAGAATATTGCCCTCGATCGTATCTGTTTTTGTTTCCCGCCCCAACAGCTTTCGTATGTTTTCGCGGTTTTTCAATTGTGATTTGAGCAGCGCCAGCAAATAGGCCGGATCAAAAGGTTTGGTGACATACGCATCTGCGCCCACGTTCAGGCCTTCCACCTGATTTTCAACGGTTGTTTTGGCTGTGACCAAGATGACAGGGATATGGCACAACTGTAGATTTTCTTTTATCATCCGGCAGAAATCATATCCGCTTATACCCGGCATGATGACGTCGCTTATGATCAGGTCGGGCGATTCTTCTTCAATCAGTTTCAGTGCGTTATTGGCATCAAAGCTGTTGATTATTCTGTAATGCGGCGACAGGAGTGTTTTCAGGTAATGCATGATTTCGGTATCATCATCCACGAGCATGAGCTTGTATTGCTCTTTTTCGGGCTGTACATCCGACAGGCTCCCTCTGTATTGTTCCTCTGTCTGGAGGGGAAAAATATCTTTTTGCGCTTCGTTCTCAGTTTCTTTCTCTTCCGGTGCATAGGAATCATCTGTGGGCAGTAATAAAGTGAATACCGAGCCTTCTTTTTCTCCGTTGGCAGCTTTCAGATACCCATGGTGCAGCTCTGCCAGTCTGCGCGCATAATACAGTCCGATTCCCGTTCCCCAGTTATAGGTTTCTTTATTGGGGTCGATGATCTGATAATACCGCTCAAATATTTTTTCCAGTTTATTTTCGGGGATTCCCTTTCCCGTATCAGAGACGGTCAGTTTGGCATATTGCGGACAGGTATCCTTTTCGCGCAAAGAGAAAAGACTCCGGGCTTCCTCTCTGCGGATCACATCGAACGAAAGGATGATCTTGCCTCCTTCGCCGGTGAATTTCAGCGCATTCGACAAGAGATTGCCCATTATCTTATCAAACTTATCGGTATCCAGCCACATCGGGAAAGAATCTTCCAGCCCGGTAGTAATCATGCAGATTTGTTTGATCCTGGCATTCAGGCAGAAGATATCCGTCAGGCGGCTTAATTCCGGGATGATATCGGTCTGCTTTACTTTCAACTGAATGGTGTCGTTTTCCAGCTTATTGAAATCCATCAGCTGGTTGACTAACTTCAGCATCCGGTTTATGCTTCGTTGTATGATATAGAGCAGTTTCTTATTGTCGCCGGTAATCGTATCATCGCCGCAAAGTTGCATGACAGGGCCGGAAATCATGGTTAATGGAGTCCGGAACTCATGCGAAATATTGGCAAAGAAGCTCATATTCATCTTATTGGTCATTTCTTCCTGTTCTTTTTCCCAAATGGCTTGTTGTACACTTTTCCGGTTGGCCAGAATGCGCGAGTAGAGATAGAAGATAAACAGGATAACAGCCAGGAACAGGGAGATATACAGGCAGATAGCAGGAACGCTCAGCCAGGGCGTATGCGAGATATGAATAGGAAGTGAAGCCGTTGTCTCTGCAACGGAATGGTCGTTACTGGTGATTTTTACTTCGAACACATAATCGCCTGCGGGAAGATTCGAATAAAAAGCCTGACGCAGGTCGCGCACTTCCGCCCAACGGTCGTAGAAACCCTTTAACCTGAAAGTGTATTTGATCCTGTGATACTCGCTGTAATCAAGCGCCGAATAAGATATCTCTATATTATTTTCGTTATGTCTCAGGCGAATGGCTGGCCTTGTGCTTGTATTGTTGCCTTTGTCTATCCGGATCACCCGGTTATCGACTCCGAGTTCTTCAATATAAAGAGGAATAGTCCTTTGCGCCGAAATCTCTTCGGGCTTAAAGTAAGTGATGCCATGCGTTCCGCCGAACACGAAGGAATTATCGGGCAAGCGGCAGACCGAGCGTTCATTAAACTGGTTGCCTCCTGTTCCGTCATTGGAATAGTAAGAAATGAATGTCTTTTCCTTTGGGTCGTATCGGGCCAGTCCGTAGAGCATACCTAACCAGATATTGCCTTGCGGGTCTCCGCTGATACTGCTTATTTCGTCGCAGGGCACTCCTTCGATTTTCATCACGTCCTGTGTATCCCGCGAGTACCTGTACAAGCCGTTGCCATTGGTCCCTATCCAGACATTGCCCTCCATGTCTTCATACAATACGTTCGGGACAAAAACGTTGCCGTTCATCAGCGGAAGAATGGGTATTTCTTCCATGTGCCGGGTGTGCGTATCCAGCAATTGCAGCTCTCTGTTGAAAGAAGCAATCAGCATTTTCCCACCGGAAAAGGAGACCAGGCCGTTTGTGAAAGCATAGGTTCGTGGATAAAGCTCTATGGAGGTGAACCGACTCTCCCCTTCCTGTAAGCAGTGAATATCGGTATCCGTGCCGGCTGCCCAGATCGTACCTTCTTCGTCTTCAGTCATTACTGAAATAACCGCAGGTATGAGAAAGGTCTGTACAGGAGACAGTTGTTTGTTGCGGTACCTGCATTTCACTAATTTCCGGCCGGTCTGCAGCCAGATATTGTTTTTCGAATCGCAAAACATACCCAGCACCTGGTCGTGATCATACGGTTTACCTTTCGTCAGAAAGTCTGTATTTATATCCCTTATCTGCTGGTTTTTCATATCCCAGACCATCATACCATGCCTGCGGGTCGCAATCCACAGGTTCAGTTCTTTATCCATACACATAGACAGTACGGATTTGTTTCTCGTATGTATCTGAAGATTCTCGTTGGTATTAAATCTTTGTTTATGATAATAATGCACAAAGAATCCCTGGTCGAACGAGCCCATCCAGAGGTTGTGATGGGAGTCGGTAAACATAGCGGTTACGGCTGTATCCGGCACTTTGAAAGGAAAACCGGTCTCCGATTGATGAACAACCTCACCGCTGTACGTATTATATAGAAACCAGCCGTGTTTCCGGGTTTGAAGAAGGAGGTTTCCGGCATCGTAGGCATGGATCAGGCTGATATAGGCATGGCTCAATACGGGATGATTACGAATCTCCGCCGGAGGCTGGACGATTTGCAGGCTTTTGGTATCCAACACCACCAGGCGGTTTTCTGTGCACAGCCAGATTTCCCCATTGGTATGATTATAAACCGTATGGATCACTCCGCTTATGCGAAAGGAAACAATCCGTTCGAAACGGTTCGTATCGTAACATTCCACGCTTTCACTCCCGATGCACCAGAGGCGGTTCATCCTGTCAGTTAAAAAGCCTACAGTGGGTGGAGCGCTCTCCGGCAATCGTATTTTCTCGACGAAGCGGTCTTGTCCGGGGATGTATTCGCATATACTTATTACCGTATTGATAAATATCCGGTGATGTCCGGACTCGGTGATATGCAGAACATTCTGACTGTAGCTTTCTATCGGGATATGCGTAAACCTCTCCTGTTCGTTTAAGCGGTTGATTCCGAAGCGGGTGAGTGCCCAGAGACTCCCTTTTGAGTCGATGAATACTTTTTGTACATAATTATGCGACAGGCTTGCGCTATCTTTGTCCGAATGGATGTATTGCAGGTACTGGTAGCCATTGTATTTATTCAGGCCGCGGGCCGTGCCAATCCATAAATAACCGTCTTTGTCTTCGCCGAAGCAACACACCTGCTGATTCGACAAATTATTAGTCCATCCTTTTGGTTCAGCAGGCAGTATGGGCTGTGATGGAGAATACTGACAACTTACTCCCCATAACATAAAAAAAACGTTCCGGAAATATATTCTCCACATGGTTTCTCCCTATGATTTAATGCTGCGCAAAACTACGAAAAAGATGTTTCAGGCATCCCTGTCGCGCCACCACATTCCTATGTTGCGAAACAGTTTTTGAACAAATACGACAGGATTTGAATAAATCGGAAAATCCGGAAGCGAACGGGCCAGATAAAAGAGAAAGATGCCGGCATGTTTTTCTATTGATATGATTCTCCTGCGGGAATTTGTAAAGTAGCCGCCAAACTATTTGCCGGTCATAAAAGCATAACGGACCCCACAGGAATACCCCGTTTTTTTCTGTTACATCCCGAACTGAACGTATCGGCAATCGCCCGCCGTATGGGAATGAAACAAAGTTTGATGGCTGCCTATATCAATGGAACTAAGAAGCCTTCCCCGCAACGCGAAAATGAAATTATAAATACAATCAGGCAAATAGGAGAAGAATTACTGGCCGTGAGGCTTTGATTGTCCGTCCCTTCTGTCTGCATTTCTTATAAGCCTGATTTCTTCGCGTATGGCATTGATGCTGGAAGATTTCGTCCTGTATTGTCCGTGCGAGGCTGTACACAGTCAGCCTTTTCCACTAAATGTCGCAGAGTAATGATGATTTCTGAAATAAATTCTTGAAAATACTGCAATTCTTCCTAAATTCGCGACTCTAACTTTTAGATAAATAGCATAATGAAATCAGCACAGAAAACGAAAACGGTTAAACGAACTGCCACAGCAGCCAAACCGGCAATAACCTATCACCACAAACCTGAACACCTGTCGTTGGAAGAATGGCAAAAGGCGCTTCGCAAACAGTTTGCCGAAAACAAACACTTTGGCATAGAAAAACTGGGAACACCCCATTCTCCTTTCGGCGATTACGAAGTGAAGAACCCCGAAACAGGCAATCGGTATAAGGTGGCTTTCAGGGGAATCGACAGCCCGATGAACTTTTGTTCGTGCCTCGATTTCAAAACCAACCGTCTGGGTACCTGCAAACATATAGAAGCCGTCGTCTTCCATCTGACCGACAACCCTCGGAAACCATTCAAAAATAAAGAATATATTCCCGAATATACTTCGGTTTACCTGTCCTACAAAAACGGGAGGGAAGTAAAAATCCGCATCGGCAACGACCGGCGCGCAGATTTTGAAAAACTGTCGGAAGCCTATTTCGACGATAAGCATACGCTTCGACCCGAAACCATTGAACATTTTGAGGATTTCCTTTGTAAAGCGCAACAGATAGACATGAATTTCCGTTGTTACGACGATGCCCTGAATTTTGTGTTGGATTTGCGCGAATCCAAACGCCGCGGACTGATTGCCTCGCAATATAATCTTTCCGACAGTTTTGCCGGTTTGATAAATGCAAGGCTTTACCCCTATCAGCAGGAAGGCATTCGTTTCGCTTTTGAGGCGGGGCGTAGTCTGATTGCCGATGAAATGGGGCTGGGGAAAACCATTCAGGCGATTGGCGCATCTCAAATGTTTCGCAAAGAGCAAGGCATTGAAAAAGTGTTGATTATATGCCCGACCTCATTGAAATATCAGTGGCAAAGCGAGATCATGCGCTTTACCGGCGAGAATGCCTTAGTCATTGAAGGGCAGCCGCATATTCGCTGGAAACAATATGGGCAGGATGATTTCTACAAGATTGTTTCCTATCATACGCTGGCCAATGATATCCGCCGGATTCTTTCCCTGAATTACGATATGATTGTGCTGGACGAAGCCCAGCGTATCAAAAACTGGAAAACAAAAATTGCACAATCCGTCAAAAAAGTAGAAACACCTTATTGCATAGTCCTCACCGGAACGCCTTTGGAAAATAAAATCGAAGAGTTGTATTCTATTGTACAGTTTGTCAATCCCTACAAACTCGGGCCGTATTATTGGTTCCTGAATTATTATCAGGTAACAAACGAAACGGGAAAAGTTGTTGGTTACCAGCATTTAGACGAAATAGGCCTGCAATTAGCCGATGTAGTCAAACGACGCCGGAAAAGCGACGTGCTGCTGCAACTACCCGACAGAGTAGATAAAAACCTGTTTGTGCCGATGACCGGCCAGCAGATGGATATGCATACAGAGTTTCAGGGACAGGTGGCTAAGCTGGTTCATAAGTGGAAAAGGATGAAGTTCCTGTCCGAAAAAGACCGGCAGCTGTTGTTGATTAACCTCAACCAGATGCGGATGTCGTGCGACAGTACCTATTTGTTTGACCAAAAGTCGCGCAACGATACAAAAATAGGCGAATTGATGCATATCTTATCGGAATATTTTGAAGGGAACAAGGAGAAAGCAGTTGTTTTCAGTCAATGGGAACGCATGACGCGGATTATCGGGCAGGAACTGGATGCAGCCGGCATCGGCTACGAATACCTGCACGGAGGCGTTCCGGGTAAAGACCGCAAGGAGCTGTTCGACAATTTCAACCAGTCTGACACCTGCCGCGTATTTCTTTCCACCGACGCAGGAAGTACCGGATTGAATCTGCAGGCGGCTTCGCTGATTATCAATATGGATATTCCCTGGAATCCGGCCATTCTGGAACAGCGCATTGCCCGTATCCACCGGATGGGACAGAAAAACAGTGTTTCGGTCATCAATTTTGTTTCAAAAGATACGATTGAGCATCGTATGTTGTCGGTACTCAAATTCAAATCTTCGCTGGCACAGGGTATTCTCGACCAGGGCGAAAGTGCAATCTTCCTGAGCGACAGCAAATTTAATGCCTTTATGAAGGATGTTGAACAAATGACCATCCGGCAAGACGACGAAACTACCCCACCGAAATTTGTTTCGGAAAAAGAAGAAGAACCGGAAATCAACGACACTGCGCAGGCAAATGAATACCAACCGGATATGTTTGAAATACCCGAAGAACCGCAAATACCTGGCGACGACGATGTGGAACCGGCTGCCGACAGTACGCCGGAACTGCTTGCACAAGGATTTTCGTTCCTGAACGGACTGGCAAAAACCCTCTCGTCGCGGGAAGGCACCGAACGCCTGGTACATTCTTTGGTAGAGAAAGACGAGAAAACCGGTAAAACGCATCTGAAAATTCCGGTTGAAAACGAAGAAATGGTGAGCAATGTGTTTAATTTACTGGGAAACCTGCTGAAAGGGATAGGAAAATAGAGGTGCATTTGACTACGTCGATTTTCAATTCAGATTGTCGCAGATTCAATGGATTTCTATCGTCCTTGCGCAGCAGGGAGTGAAAAGTACTGCGGCCACGGAGCAGCAGTGCAACATTTGTTATACCTTTGTGCTCTTGTCTTAAATACATTGTTTTATGGTGGATTTTAAACTTCATGTTCTTGGTTGCGGCTCGGCTCTGCCTACGACGAGACATTTCGCTACTTCTCAGATAATCAGTCTCAGAGATAAACTTTATATGATTGACTGCGGAGAGGGGACACAGATACAAATGCGCCGTATGAGAATCAGATTCAGCCGGTTAAATCATATCTTCATCTCGCATCTGCATGGAGATCATTGCTTCGGACTGCCGGGCTTAATCTCTACCTTCGGTATGTTAGGAAGGCGGGGCGACCTCTTTATTCATGGCCCGAAGGAAACAGAAGATTATTTGCAACCCATCCTGAGCCGTTTCTGTAAAGGGCTTCCTTTCGAAGTCCGTTTCAACCCGATAGATACTTACCGCCATGCACTGATTATGGAAGACCGTTCGCTGAATGTTTATTCCATCCCCCTGAAACACCGCCTCCCGGCCTGCGGCTTTCTGTTTGAAGAGAAAGCGACGGAAGCCCACCTCATCCGCGAAATGGCAGACTTCTACCAGATACCGGTCAGATTACTCCAGGGTATTAAACAAGGAGACGACTATATTACGCCCGAAGGGGAGCGAATCCCACACGCCCGCCTGACCCGTCCTTCCGAACCGCCTAAACGGTATGCCTACTGCTCCGACACGTCCTTTTCGCCTTCTATTGTGCCGCTTATCAAAGGTGTGGACCTGCTCTACCACGAAGCGACTTTCAGCGAAGCCGACGCCGCCCGGGCCCGTGAGACAGCTCACTCCACGGCAGCTCAGGCTGCGGAAATAGCCCGGCAGGCAGCAGTAAAAAAACTTATCATCGGTCATTTCTCCTCCCGCTACGAAGACGAGCAACTACTCAAACTTGAAGCAGATAAAATATTCCCCGGAACCATCCTTGCCGGCGAGGGCCTGGTAGTCACGGTCTGAAGCTCTCGCGCACACAGGAGAAAGCGGCTTACCTATGCTTCATCCATTCCCTGGCGCAGAGGTCGAGTTCGTCGTACCAGTCTTTGCCGAATTTGCGGATCAGGGCATCTTTGAGGAAGCAGTAAAGGGAGATATGTTCTTTCTCGCCCAGGACTTCGGCACACCGGCAGATACGCCAGCGGTTGTAATTTACAGCTTTATAGGTTTCGTAATTTTTTATGCGGATGGGATAAAGGTGGCAGGAGATGGGCTTATAAAACCTTGTCCGTCCTTCGCTCCAGGCTTTTTCGATAGCACATCTGCAGATGCCGGATGAGTCGTAACAGGTAAACACACAGTCTTTTCCGTTTACAATGGAAGTGACCGTATCGCCTTCCTCGTCAATACAGGCAAAGCCCTGTTTACTGATAAGGTTTTGCGCTTCAGGCAAAAGGTCATCCCAGACGGCAGGCAATACATTATGCAACTCGGCCAGTTCCTGTTCTTCCAGAGGCGCACCCGCATCACCTTCCACACAGCAGGCACCCTTGCAAAGCGGCAGGTCGCACGCAAACTGCCGCTCCAGGATATCCAGACTGACTAATGTATTCCCTATCTGCAACATGGTTAGTTCAGCGCTTTCCCTGTCATTTCCGCAGGCTGGGGGAGACCCATGATTTTCAGTACCGAGGGGGCTACGTCGGCAAGGATGCCGTTTTCCGTCCGGGTCAGGCCGCTTTTTGTTACATAAACGAAGGGGACGGGATTCAGCGAGTGGGCTGTATTGGGTGTACCGTCTTCGTTCAAAGCATGGTCGGCATTGCCATGATCGGCGATGATGATGACTTCGTAATCGTTCGCTTTAGCCGCTTCCACCGTATCATGCAGGCAGGCGTCAACGGCTACCACAGCCTTTCCGATGGCTTCGTAAACACCGGTATGCCCCACCATATCACCATTGGCATAGTTGCAGACAATAAAGTCGTATTTCCGGGTACGGATGGCCTCCACTAATTTATCTTTCACTTCATAGGCGCTCATTTCGGGTTTGAGGTCGTAGGTCGCCACTTTGGGTGAGGGGACCAGGATGCGGTCTTCGCCTTCGAATGGTTCTTCTCGTCCGCCGTTGAAAAAGAAGGTGACATGTGCATACTTCTCTGTTTCGGCGATATGAAGCTGTGTTTTCCCATGCGCCGAGAGGTATTCGCCCAGGGTATTGCTTACATTTTCTTTATCAAAAAGGACGTACAGCCCCTTGAAGTTTGCGTCGTAAGGGGTCATGCAGAAATAGTGCAGGCCCGGGATTGTTTTCATGCCGGCTTCGGGCATATCCTGCTGGGTCAGCACGATGGTCAGTTCTTTGGCGCGGTCGTTGCGGTAATTGAAGAAGATTATGACATCTCCTTCTTCGATGAGGCCGACCGGTTTGCCGTTTTCCGTATGCACGATGGGTTTGATAAACTCATCGGTTACGCCTTCGGCATAGGATTCTTCCATGGCTGTCGGCATACATTCCGCCGGTTTGCCTTTGCCAGCTGTTAGCAGGTCGTAGGCTTCTTTCACACGTTCCCAGCGTTTGTCGCGATCCATTGCATAATAGCGTCCTATGATGGAAGCAATCTTTCCCCCCGTCTGTTTCAGGTGGTTTTCCAGCTGTCCGATAAAGCCTTTCCCACTTTTCGGGTCGGTATCGCGCCCATCCATAAAGCAGTGTACGTATGATTTTGTGATGCCGTATTCTTTCGCGATATCCGTCAGTTTGAAAAGATGTTCCAGCGAACTATGTACGCCTCCATCGGATACCAGGCCCAGGAAGTGTATCTGTTTGTTGTTTTCTTTCGCATAACTGTAAGCGTGTTTTATTTCGGGATTCTGCAGGATAGAGTTATCCCGGCAGGCTATATTTATCTTCACCAGGTCTTGATAGACCACCCTTCCAGCCCCGATATTGAGGTGTCCGACTTCGGAATTACCCATTTGTCCGTCGGGTAATCCCACATTTTCTCCCGATGCCTGTAATTGTGAGTTTGGATATTTCTTCATCAGATCATCCCAGTACGGTGTAGGTGTCTGATAGATTACATCGTCTTTTCCCTTATCTCCTATTCCCCAGCCATCGCAAATAATTAAAAGCGCTTTTTTGCTCATCTTTGTTATTTCCTTTCCAGTACATTAAATAATTAAATCGGTTGCAAAGATAGTCAATTTTTACTGATTTAACACGATATGGAACCGGAGACAGCAATTCAGGGAGAAAAAAAGGCCACTTGTAATCAGTTGAAAATAAATATGTAGGAAGAATTGGAAAAATAAAAAATTCCGGCTAATTTTGCAATCGTAACACCGTAGAAGGGGCTT
>JAISZA010000026.1 GCA_031269535.1 Tannerellaceae bacterium | reverse complement strand
AACATCTAATATAGCAGAAAATTCAGTTAAAATCAGGTTTTTTAATAGTTACGAGTTACAAGTTACGAGTTACAAGTGGAGATGTCAGATTGTGCTGTTTCCGGCAGAAAAGCTGTCTTATTGTCGGTTTCAGGGATATACTGTTCACTATTCACTATTAGTTATTCACTTGAAAAAGCAGAATGCTTTTCACTCCCTCCGGATTACGGCGTTTTTTGCGTTCAAAGAAGAGGAGAGCGGTAAAAAAGCGGCTTTTTCAATGACAAAAACTGACATTTTGTAAGTTCTAACAAAATGTAATATGTGCAAAAATGCAAGCAGAGTCATATATTTTCAACGTCAATCCGACTCCATCGTTGTCCTGAAGAAATTTTAACTATATTAACTTTTTATTCTCAGATATCTCTCTACCTTCGCGCCGTCAAAACAGTTATTAATTTAAAATGTCAAAGTATGAAAAAGAATGATTTTATTAAGATAATGACAAGGATTGAAATCAAATGCTCTTTTGATTAAAGGAATGTACACTATCAACCCATTCATTGCTGTCGGAGCAGGATTCGGTGCGGATGCGCTGGAAGAGCCTCATTATTCGACTTTTCCCCTATTTGCTTCCATACATATTACTCCTTTTGAGCATAAGAAATTGTTCTTATACAATGATTTGGGCTATTCATTGGATACCAAAATCTCCTATCCCGGATTGCATGAAGAACTGGGAGTGGGATATAAACTCATGTTCAGAAAACATTTCGGTCTCTCCTTTCATTTGGGGTATAGCCTGAAACAGATGCAAAATATTATAATTGAGTATGATAACGGAATGAAAGGGACTTTCTACACAACACGACATTCCTTATCGGCAGGTTTTGGTTTTGTTTTCTAAATATTTCAACCCAGGCATCGCTCCCGCTTCATTTCTTCCAGTCTGGCTTTTACTCCTTCCGGGCGCAACCAGCCATAGCCCCGTTTTTGCAGTTCGGGAATGAGGATATGGCTGAAATCCCCGCCCGTCCAATCCGGGTGAAGTTTCAGAAATAGTTCCAGATAAGGCCGGGCGCCTTCCTCCCAATCCGCCCAGCCGGGGAAGATCAACTCATAATCAAGCTCGTAAAGATAAAATTTTCCTCCTGATGTAAAAGCTATCTTTTTACCGTCGGGGCTGATCTTATATTTGGGACGCTGAAAAGTAGCCATAATATTAACAAGGTCGAAACTAAGCAAACATTCTCCTGTAGCTATATCCCATAATTTTAATTTACGACCTGAGCTGTAGTCACCAGTTGAAGAAAAAAACTTTCGGCCATCGGGAGTGATGTGAGCGGGCTGAATGTATTCAGGCGTATCCATACTGTATAAACATTCTCCACTATATGTATCCCACAAGGATATTGCATATTTGCCGTTATCTGAATTCCCTGTAAGAACCTTGCAGCCGTCCGGGCTGAAACATGCCCAACTAAGTATTTCATTACCGGACGGGCAAAAGGTCTGGATGTAATTCCCGGTTTGAATGTCCCACAACTTTATTGTATGATCACTCCAATTCTTTGTAAGAATTTTACTGCTGTCGGGACTAAAACAATATATTATACCTTCGAAATCGTGAATACATTGTCCGGTGGAGACATCCATCAGTTTTGTACTTTCTTTTGTAATCCTCCATCCCCCTTTTCTTTCTATAAACATTTTAAGTCCGTCGGGACTGAATAAACTGCTATAAGTATCTCCTTTTTTGCGGTCGTGCTCATCAACTTTAAAAGTATGCAGACATTCTTTGGTAACTGTATCCCAGATCTTCACTTGCCTGTTATTACCTATGATTGTCATTGTAAAGATTCTGGATCCGTCTGAGCTGAAAGCTACGGAGACTGCAATCCCGGCTTTAAATGTATGAATATATTCCCCGGTAGCTGTATCCCAGAGTACGATTTCATCTACACCTCCCCAAAGCGCCAGCCTGCCATCCGGGCTGAAACAGATTGCCTGAGTATATACATCCAAAATCCGGAGATATTGTCTTGTGTTTATATCCCATAATGCCAGCGTTGGGGTACGCTCACGTTCTTGTTTTATAAGCGCTTTATCGCCGGCAGGGCTGAAACAGAAATGAGAAGCGCTACCATCGAGGTCGTTGGTATTTATCAGTAAAGTTTGTTCCCTGAGCTTACCGCAGATACAATAAGGGGATATTTTTCTTGTTGCAGCGTAATAAGCTATATCACTGCCGAAAGTCCGGATATTCCTGAGTTCTTCGAGTTTAATCAGGGCTGTAGTGATATCTTTGTCCGATACCAGCCGGTCGATTTCGTTTACCAGCGAGTCAAACAAGGCTGTTTGTTCCATTATTTCACCGGTTGAATGTATATGGCTGAGTATCATTTCAATATTTTCCCGGAGTTGAGGAATTCTCCAAATCGTGATTCCATCTTTACCACCGGTAACCAATTCATTGCCATTGGAAATAAAATATGCGGATGTTTTTTTGAAGGGACCGGTTTCTTTGTTTGCCGGTATGTAGGTGCGGATACACCTGCCGGCGGATATATCCCATAGTTTTGTGTCATCTCTTGAAGAAGTGACCACCATGTTGCCGTCCGGACTGAAACAGACAGAATCCACAGTGTAATCCGTTCGACAGAGGAATGTCCGGATACAGGATTTTGTAGTTATATCCCATAATTTTATACTATTCATTTCCCGGGAACTTATTCCGAGCGCTTGTTTGCCATCCGGGCTAAAAGCTACGACTTTGAGAAGATTATCATGTTCAAAACTATCAATACATTCCCCTGAAGCTATATCCCATATCCGCATGGTTTTTTCGGTATAACCTCCCGAAAGCGCTCTGGTGTTGTCCGGGCTGAAATGGGCTGACGACACTACAGTGTCCGTCTCAAATGTCCGGATACAAATTCCGCTCGCTACATCCCAAAGTATCATTCCGCTACTGCTTCCCAAAAGCGCCTGTTTACCGTCCAGATTGAAGTGAATGGAGTAGATGGTTGAACCAGCTATTTTTTTTGTATAAATACATTTTTTTTCGGGTATGTTCCACAAATTGATTGTCTCTCCATTACTACCACTACTATGTAAAACGTGGATGCCATCCGGGCTGAGCTCAAAAGTATTAATAAGCCCCATCTCTAAAGGGGTTTTGACGGAACCAATCTTTTTTTCAGTTGTTATATCCCATAACTGTATTTGATATTTATGTTCGGCTGTATATGAATCGGATAACGAAGCGATCCGGTTAGTATCCGGATGAAAAGCAATTAAATCCGTATTCCTGGTTTCCGGAAGGGTACGGACAAGCTTTCCGTCGCGGCCTTCTTCAATCATTTGACTGGCAAGGAGGCGGATGTTCTTTATGTCATTCGTTTCACCGGATATTTCTGCGGCTTTATGCAGATATCCGATTGCTGTTCTGGCGTCGCCGCGCATAAGATGTAATCTGGCAAGGTAGTATCCGGGATTTTTACCGCCTGATTCAAGCAGGCGGATGGCTTCCATATCGTCGATCCTTGCATTCTGCCACAGGTAAACGCTGCGGTTGTACAGGCTGTCGGCGTGGCCGGAATCTACCTTCAGCGCCTGCTCCCAACACTTTTCCGCTTCGCGGGGTTTTCCCATGTCAAGGTACGACAAGGCTTTGTTGTTCAGACTATCCGCCGTATCCGATGCCGCTTTGGGCTCGGCCCGGCCATACGTTTTTCCGGTCGATTCGCGGTACGCCTGCAGCAATACGATTTCTATCTCCCTGAAGTTGTGCGGGCGCTCCGATTCGTTTTCTTTGAAGCACCGGCACAGCAGGTCTCTGATGGAATCGGGGATCGGGATTCTTTCTGTGCCGAAGTAGTCTTCACACGCTATGCCGGCCACTATCCCGTCGTTCCATAACCGGTCGCCCATAAACATCTCCAGTACCGATACCGCCCAGCTCCAGATATCGGTGCGCCGGGTCAGCCTTTCTCCCATAGCCTGCTCCGGCGAACGGTATGCCGGCGTGTAAGCGCCTGCCGCGGATACGATCGTACTGCCCCCGGAAAAATTATGCCTGCTTTCTGCTCCAATCACAGTCCTGGCATCGGCAATACCGAAGTCGGCTACTTTCGCTTCTCCCGTTTCCGACAGCAGCAGGTTATCGGGTTTAACATCCTGGTGGATCAACCCTTGTTCATGGGCATAATGCAGGCCGCGGGCGAACTGGACGGAAATATCCAGAATGCGTTCCAGGGCTGCCTCGTCGTCGCCTTCGTATAAGGCGCCGCTTTCGATGTATCCTTTCAAGCTGCCGCCACCCATCCATTCGGCAAAAATGGAAGGTATGCCGCCTATTTCGCGGACATAGTAGCACGAGACGATATGGGGATGAAGGCCCAGGTTTATCCAGGCATCACACTCGTGGATAAACGCTTCTTTCTGGGCCTCGTTCCGGAACAGTTCCTTTTTGGGTTGTTTCATAGCCAGATCGGTATTCCAGCCTGTATGGCGGACACGGAATACCCGCCCCATACCTCCGGCAATGGGGTCGGACTCAATCCGGTAGAGACCGAGGATGGTATTGCCTCTG
>JAISZA010000196.1 GCA_031269535.1 Tannerellaceae bacterium | reverse complement strand
CGTCAAGATAGAAGCTACCCGTGAAATTAGAGGGAAAACCACCCAAGAGGTTCGCTATTACATCAGCGATGAGCCGGAATCCCAAGCAGCCTACTTCAATTCCCTTGTCAGGGGGCATTAACAATAAGATTAAAACGATGAAAAGACAAGCATACGGATACAGAGATCAAAAATTCTTTGAACTCAAAATACTGGCGCTACATGACAAAAACTACGCATTTTCCGGATGAACCTTTTTTCTTTGAAATGGAAGTGGAAGCTTCAATACACGAAAAGATTGAAAGTGATCCCCGACCAAAGTCTAGCCTTTCTGGAATATAAGTTTTACGACCCCGACAGAAATGAGCTGGATATGAAAGAAGAACAAGAAATCAAGTAAGAAAAAGGAGGTGTCCTCTGCGTGAGGGCACCTCCTTTCTTTTCAGGCGCTTTTACCAGCCGGGATTCTGCTGGGTTGCTAATTTCTCATTGGATGAGGTTTCCGATTCCGGAATGGGGAAGATATACCGGCGATCTTCGTAATTGAATCCTGCCGTGGTCAGTATGGACGGGTCTACGGTTCCCGATGCCGGCTGATAGGACTCGGACTTGATGTTTCCGTACGCAGCCTTGTCGGGCACGCCCGGTTTTCCGTCGGCCGCCTTAACGGCAAACTTCGGATCGTAGGTCAGGCGGTGGATGTCCGGCCAGCGTCTGCCTTCCGCCAGAAATTCGATGCGGCGTTCCTGCAGGATAGCGGTAATCAGTGCATCGCCATTGGCAAACGAAGCGACGGTGAAATGTTTGTCCGCTGTTGTTACGGCGCGGTTGCGCACGGCATTGAGCAGGTCTACAGCTTTCTGCGTCAGGCCGTTTACGCGGGCTTCCGCTTCGGCATAGTTCAGCAGCACCTCGGCATAGCGTAGCACGGGGCCGTAGTCGTCCCATGAGATCGAGCGGTATTTGGTAGACCAGTAGGCCTCTTTGTTGCCGTATCTATCCTCGTATGAGAGCAGTTGGGAGCGCCGGAGGTCGCCTTCGAGCCAGAAGCTGGCGTTGACGATGATGGGGCTGACACAGATCAGGCTGCGCCCGTAATACATCTGATACAAGGCGCCGTTGGTAGTCGGGTTGTCATTCACATCGTTTTCGATCGAGAAGAGCGATTCGGTGTTGGTGCTGTTCTTGGCAAAGACGCCGTCGGGGCTTGCCTCGAGCTGGTATTCGCCGACCGGGCTGGTGAAGGGGGCCGAGGCGCTGACGATCTTGGAGGCTTCCGTGATGGCCTTGTTCCAGTCGCCTATGTGCTGGTAGACGCGCACTTTGGCTGCAATGGCGGCCGCTTTGGTGGCGCGGACGATCCGGTCTTTGCCGGCGCGTGTATCTGCCAGGTTGGCTTCGGCATAGTCCAGATCTTCGAGGATCTGGTCGTAGGTCTGGCGGACGGTGGAGCGTCCGGCTTCCTTGGCAGCTTCTACCTTTTCGACGGTGTTGATCGGATCGAGGTTGACCGGCACTCCGTAGTGCGAGGCATCGGGCGTAGCGCCGTAGGGCAGGGCGAAGAACACCAGGAGTTCATGCAAGCCCAGGGCGCGTAGGAAGCGTACTTCCGCTTCGCCGTCGGCGGCTGCATCAGCTGTCAGGATGCCGTTTTCAGCTGCGGTGCGCAGGCCATCGACAACGACGTTGATTTTATTAATCATCTGGTAGGTGCCTTCCCAATGCGCCTGTCCGTTGGGGGATCCGGCGGTGTAGGTACCCTGATAGGTTACGGCGTAGAAAGATTGCACATTGACCATGTCTTCACCTTTCATGTCGCCCTGTTCCACCGTGGCGGCTCCGAAGGGGTAGCCGCGGCGTGCGAGGTTTCCGGGATAGTAACCGCTCTGGGCGGCGTCGTAGCAGCCGAGGATGGCCAGGTCACAGCGTTCGGCCGTAGCGAAGGCCACATCGTAGGTAATGGAATCTTTGGGTTCCAGTTCGACGGCCTGTTCGGTGCAGCTCCATAAGGCTGCGAGGAGGCCTATTCCTGCTGATAATATACATTTTTTCATATCCATCATAATTTTTATGTGATTAAAATCCAATATTCAATCCTATCAGGAAGGTCCGCTGTTGCGGGTTGCTGTTCCAGTCGACACCGGGAATGCCGGCCGCGCCACTCACTAACCCTGCATTGTAGGCTTCAGGGTCGAGGCCGGAATATTTGGTGAAGGTCAGGAGGTTTTGTCCCTGCACATAGACGCGCGCTTTTTCGATAAAGAGCTTGCGGCAGAGTGAGGCGGGCAGGGTGTAGCCGATGGCAAGGTTCTGCACTTTCAGGAAGGCTCCGTCTTCCACCCAGCGGGAGGAGCCGTCGCTCTCGAGGTTGATGAAGTTGGCGCGGCCATACCATAGCTTGGGGGTTTGTCCATCGCCGGGGTTTTCGGGGCTTTGCCAGCGTCCGAGTACTTCGGCGCCGTTGTTGAGGAACTGCTGGTTCAGGAGGTCACGGCGGGTGACGTTGGCTACCTTATTGCCGCCGGAGAAGCGCAGGAAGAGGTTGAAGTCGAACTTCTTCCAGGTCACCGTATTGTTCCATCCGCCGAACCAGGTGGGGATGGTGTTGCCCAGGATGGCCTTGTCGTCGGTCGTCAGGTTGGAAGCTTTGCCGAGTTCACCCGGGTTCTGGGCGTTGTATTCGTAGTATTTCGTGTCGGCGATGTTCCCCTGGACGATGGTGTTGTCGGCGCGATAGTACATGGGGTTCCCGTTGGCCGCGTTCACGCCGGCGTAGCGGTAGCCGTAGAGGGCGTTGATGGATTCACCTTCGCGCAGGATGTAGTGCTCGTAGGGAATGTCGTTCACCAAGGTGACTACCTTGCTGTTCTGGGTGGAGAAGTTGAAGGAGGTGCGCCAGGTCAGGTCTTTCTGCTGGAGGATATTGCCGCCTATTTCCAATTCGATCCCGTTGTTTTCGATGGAGCCGTAGTTCTGGGCAATTACGTTGCCGGGCACGCCCATCGACGGTGGCGTCGGTACATCAAGCACAATGTCGCTGTTATTCTTGCTCCAGTAGGCAAAGACTACGTTATAGCGGCTGTTGAGGAAGCCCATATCAAAGCCGATGTCGAAGATCTTCTGCGTTTCCCACTTCAGGTCTTTGTTGCCGGCCTGGCTGTATGCGATGGAAGTTTGGGCACCATACATTTGTCCGGAGAAGATATCTTTATACAGGAAGTCGTCCGACAGGCGGTCGTTCCCCACTTCGGCGAGGCTACCGCGCACGCGCAGGTCGTTGATGATCTCGTTGACGGCGCTTTCTTTCCAGAACGCGAGGTTGGAGACGCGGAAAGCGGCCGAGGCTCCGTAGAACGTACCCCAGCGGTTGTCTGGGTGCAGCACAGAGATGCCGTCTCTACGCACGGATCCGCCGAGGTAAACCAAACTGTTGTAATTGTAGTTGGCACGGAAGATGTACGAGGCCAGCCCGTTGGTGGTATAGCCCCCTCCGGCGTCTTTGGCCGAGAAGGTGTTGGAGATGAGTTCGTCTACAAAGAAAGGATCCGAGAACTGTTCGCCGGAAGCGTTGAAGCTCCTGTAGGTGTAGTTGGTCCATTCGGCCACGGCGACGGCGTCTACATGATGCAGGCCGAAGTCTTTGTTGAAGGTAAGTATGTTCTGGAAGTTCCAGCGCTCGCGCTTGCGGAAGGTCCTGCTGATGTAACCGTTCGTCCCGTAGCCGTCGCCGGATTCGGGCATCCATACAGTGGCGTTGTCAACCAGCGAGACGTCGGCTCCCAGCAGGGCGCGGTAGGTGAGCCAGTCTACGGGCTTGATGTCGATGTTGGCCGTAGGGAGGAGACGCCAGGAGGTGTTGTATATCTTGTTGTTATTCAGTACCCACATGATGTTGGGGATGTTCACGTCAATGGTTTTCTTGTTGGAGCCGGGGCCTAACGACCGATGATCGGCAGCGATGTTGTATCCGGTAGGGTGGGTATCATCGTAGACGGCCACGTTGGGCAGCATCTTGAGCGAGGCGTACATGGCGCCGCTAAGCGAGTTGGTGCCGGCGGTATAGCCGTTGTTCTTCTGCTGCGAGGCGTTGAGGCTGAAGCCTGCCGTGACGTAATCCTTCAGGAAGGAATGGGAGGCGCGGCCGTAAAAGGTGTAGCGATCGTAATTGTTGGCAATGATCACGCCCTTCTGGTCGGTGTAGCCGGTCGAGAGGTAGTACTGCGTCTTTGGGGTAGCGCCTGAGAGCGACAATGTGTGGCTGTGCTGGATGCCGGTGCGGAAGACGTGGTCGTACCATTTGGTGTTAGTACCGTCGTATATGGCGCTTTCAGCATTGCCTGCATTGCGGTCTTTCTCATTGGCTATTTCCACAAACTGTTCTCCATTGAGTAGGTCATAGAGTTTGGAGGGGCTTGATACGCCTACCCATCCGTCGTAGTTGAGCTTGGCGCTGCCTGGCTTACCCTGCTTGGTGGTGATCAGCACCACACCGTTGGCGGCACGCGAGCCGTAGATGGCCGTGGCGGCGCCGTCTTTGAGGATTTCAAAAGACTCAATGTCGGAGGGGTTGATGTCGGCCAGAGCATTGTTGCTGGTCGAGCCTGTCTGGTTTTCATTCCCTGCACTGTTGGCCACATTGCCTGAGGCTACAGGGATGCCGTTCACTACGTACAGCGGGTCTTTGGATGAGGAGATGGTACCCACCCCACGGATAATCACACGCGGAGGTGCCGATACGTCGGCCGAGGACGAGATGATCTGTACGCCCGAAGCCCGTCCGGCCATTTGCTGGAGGAAGCTGGGCGATGCCTTGTCGGCAATATCCTGTCCGCGGACTTGCGAGATGGAGCTGGTCACGTCCCGCTTGCGCTGTGTACCATAACCCACCACCACGATTTCTTCCAGGTTCTGGGTGTCCGACTGCAGGAGGATATTCAGCGTAGGCCTTACACCCACTTCCTGAGCAAGCATTCCCACGTACGAAACCGTGAGCGTTTTCACGTCGTTTGGTACATTCAGGGTAAAGGCGCCGTCTATGTCGGTGATGGTACCAATAGAGGTGCCCTTTACTACGATCGATGCACCGATAACTGGCTCGCCATCATCGGCAGAGACAACCGTTCCTGTCACCCGTGTTGTCTGGGCGGACGCCAATCCCATGCCCGTTAACAGGCAGAGTAAAAGATAGACAATCTTCTTCATAGAAACATTTTTAAAAGTTTATAATTAATTAATTAAATGAATAATAAATTATTGCGATTTTTTTTAGACGACACAAGTCGGGCGTAAGTACAAAAAAGGATGGCTTCGCCTCCCTAAAAAGGAGCAAGCCATCCTTGTATACGAAAGAGAAAGGTCGTAACTTAACGCGCGATATATAATATGTGTATGTGTGTGTGTGTGTGTGTGTGTGTGTGTGTGTGTGTGTGTGTGTGTGTGTGTGTGTGTGTGACTCAGCATATAAAAGGATTTAAAATGTTTGTTTTTAATTTTATTTGCAAATATAATAACAAATCATTAGCAATAACCATTTAATGTTACAATAAAGAAAAAAAATAAAGGCTCCTTTATTATGCACACAAATACAACAAAATATACTTCGTTTCTCAAAGAAAAAAAACAGTTTTTTTTATATTTCTCTCAGCCCTTTTTTCCCGCTCCCGTCCGGGGAAAAACAGCTCCTGTCCCAAAAAAAAACGGATCCCGTCCGAAAAAAATCCAGACGGGAGCAAATTCCGTCTCCGGCAAGGATTCCCCCCGGGGGAAAAGCTGCCGGAAATTGCCGGCAAGAAATTTCCCCGGGGGGAAAGCTGCCGGAAATTGCCGGCAAGAAATTTCCCCGGGGGGAAAGCTGCCGGAGATTGTCGGCAAGAAATTTCCCCGGGGGGAAAGCTGCCGGAGATTGTCGGCAAGATTTTTCCCCCGGGGGAAAAGCTGCCGGAAATTGCCGGCGGACATCATTAAGCTGCCCTTTCAGGGCGCGTACCGGATTATTCCGTTTTATACCCAGGGCGTTGCCCTGGGCTGGGATATACAGGAACCCAGGGCGTTGCCCTGGGCTGGGTTATATAGGGCTTTCAGCCCGGAAAAACTTCCGGATTTTCTCTGCAGATAAAAATAAAACGAGCCGGAACGGACAGGCATACCACCGGAATACGCCCGTCAGAACCTATCGTTTTTTAAAATAATAAGGGAGCAAATTCACTTAAATAGATGCGCCAGTTTTTCCAGATATGCCCTTCTCCGGTTTCGTAATAAGTATAAGGATATTTGTTTTCGTCTAATTTTTTACGAAAGTCGGTATTTGCGCTGAAAAGGAAATCGGCTGTTCCGATTGCTATGTAATATAACCGGGGCTTTTGGGCGAACTGCACTTTCAGTTTTTCATCGGTGTTCTGATAAATTTCGGAAGTTACGTCTTCGCGCGGCATAATGGCTGCCGAGAAAAGTCCGACGTAATCGAACAAATCAGGATATTGTTTGGAAATGTGCATCGAATGGAAACCTCCCATCGACAGCCCTGCAATAGCACGGTTGGCCTTGTTTTTTTTCACGTGGTAATTGCTTTCCACAAATTTTATCACATCGGGGAACGCCTTTTCAAAATCACCGTCCATGCGGGTGTCGCCCATAAACGAGGGTTTGTACATGCCTTTTACGGATTCACCGGGAGCAGCCTGCTGGCCGGCATTACCGTTTGTCATCACCACAATCATGGGTTTGGCTTTTTTCTGAGCAATCAGGTTATCGAGTATTTGCGAAGTGCGGCCAAGGGCAATCCAGGCTTCTTCGTCGCCACCTGCGCCATGCAAGAGGTAGAATACCGGATATTCCCCCTTACTCTGTTCGTAGCCGGGCGGTGTATAAATTGTTATCCGCCTGTCCATGTTCAAGGACGGACTATGGTACCAGCGGCGGGCTACTGTTCCGTGCGGCACATCATTCACTTTATAGAGATCGGCGCGTCCGCCACCCATGATAAAGATGCTCGTTACGGAGCCTACATCGCGAATCATATAGACATTGTTCGGGTCTGTTACGCTGACGCCATCAATGATAAAACTGTAACTATACAGTTCGGGAGCCAGAGCGTTGGGTGTAGTAAATTCCCAGACGCCTTGCGCATTTTTCGTTAATCCGGCAACACCCGGCGCATCCATTTCGCCCATAGGCGTCTGCCTTTTTTGTGTCGGAAGGAAATCGCCGGTAAGTTCTACTTTAACAGCCTGCGGGGCTTGCAACCGGAAAGTAACGGTGTTATTACTGTTGATCTGGGGGGATACGATATCCTGCCCGCCAAACAAAGCTTGTTGTGCATACGATGCGGAAAAAAGCATCATTACAAAGGATAAAATTGCTAATCTTTTCATTTCTGTAACTGTTTAATAATTTTCTCTGAGGTATTTAAAATATTCTTTCATAAGCAAAAGCTTATCGTTATCCGGGGGTGCAATTCAAATTGTCGCAGATTCAATGGATTTCCGTCGTCATTGCGAGGTACGAAGCAATCCAGGGCGCCCCCGATCTGGATTGCTTCACCCTCCGGGTTCGCAATGACGGCCCGTAATGACGATGCGACAATTTGAATTGCACCCGTTATCCGGTAAATCTTTTGCGATATCATTATCAATTCCGGGTATCCAGGAATTTCAGTTCTTTTTCAAACGGCAGCGGAGCGGCCTTCGTTTCGATGTCGAATTCGATAATTCCGGGCGAACCGGCGTCAAAAGCGCTCCATTGCGGAAGACCTTCGCCGTTTGGATTACCCGTCCCGGCAAAATTCACCCAATACTGAGACATGATGTCTTCGAGCGCATAATCTGCTTCGGTAAACGGTCGGTCCCATTTGTTGAGCGTATGCAGGGCATAAGCAAATTCTGCCGAATGGAAAGCGCCGAAATTCGGTTCGCCGGGCGGGACACGTTTGAAATAATACAGATAAGCCGGATGTTTGCCTTTTTCCGACTGCAACGTCACCCACCGGAAATTGTTCCAACCGAAGAAAAGCTGCGAGACTAATTTTTGCGATCCGTAGGCTTCTTCGTCGGTATCGCCTTTGAAGATTTCAAGGAACTTCCCGGCGCTTTCACCATATTGCGCTTTGATCTGTGCCTGGTATTGTTCGGCGGATACAGGGGGTGCAAACGAAACGCCGTCGTCGGCATTCCATCCCGATATAAGCGGGACGTCGTTGTAATTGCCTTGTCCGAAAGCTGTTTCAACGTTCCGGAGCACTACGTCATCGACCGTTACGCTGAACCTTCCGCGAACATTCAGCAGCGAATCGGCCGGCAGTTTTCGCAAACCGGAAATGTTTACGCCGAGACGGTCGGTGAGTTGTTGTCCTGCTGTCTCGGCCGTTTTCAAGTCGCTTCCCAGCGTGAAGTTTTTGCCGAACATTCCTCCGCTTTGTGCGATGGCGCCGCTGAACAACCCTTTCGCCAAGGGCGAAACCACCAGCATATTCACGCTCATAGCGCCCGCCGATTGTCCGGCAATGGTCACTCTGCCGGGGTCGCCTCCGAAGGCTGTGATGTTCTCTCGCACCCATTGGAGAGCGGCTATCTGGTCGAGGATGCCGTAGTTGCCCGACACGCCGTTTTCCGCTTCTGCCGACAGTTCGGGATGGGCCAGAAAGCCGAAGATTCCCAGGCGGTAGTTAATAGTGACAAACACGACTCCTTTGCGTGCCATGCCCTCGCCGTCGTAGAGCGGAACCGTGCCGGAACCGCCAGTGAAGCCGCCGCCGTGAATCCACACGATAACCGGCAGTTTATCTTTATCTGTCCGGGCAGGCGTCCATACGTTGAGGTAGAGGCAATCTTCGCTAATGGGGTCGCCGGGTATCAGAAACTCTTCCGACCAGCAGAAGAACGGCGTGGGTTTTCCCTGCATGGCCGATGGCGGAGGGTCCACACAACGACGCACGCCATCCCATGCCGCTACGGGCTGCGGGGCCTGCCAGCGCAACTCTCCCAAGGGTGGAGCGGCAAAGGGAATGCCCATAAATATTTTCACAACGTTGTCGGGGGTGAGCTTCCCGGAAACGGTCCCGGCCTTTGTTTCCACACCCTCCACATCAATACCGCCTCCCGTTCCCGCTGTGCAGGAAACCAGGAATGCAATCGTTACTACCAGATAAATTGTTTTTGTCATATAATTAAATTAGTAAGAATATATTTCCGATTACTGTGTTTCATCCCCCCACAAAGGTAGTTATTTCTTTACTTATGAAGCAGGTTCCACAGGGTGCATTTCTTCTGGTTTTCGGGCGATGCCCCCGCAAGGGTGGGCATCGCCTCTTTTGAAACACCTTTCCGAAAAGTCCAGGAGAGGTTTATTGAATCACCAGTAGACCGGAATATACAGCCTTCACCGTCTTCCCGCCTTCCAGGGTGGCGTTTACGGTGATGGTATATGTGCCGCCGCTTTCGCTTACCTCAACCGTGCCGCCGGGCAGGATGGGTGTTTCCGCCAGTACACCTCCGGAGGCTGTTCCCCAGAAGCTCCCCATATATCCGGCGCCCATCAGGGAGGGATAGCCGGCTATCGCGTCGTTCACCGCAGCTGTCGTATTGTCTGTTATATTATAGGTACCGGCCGGCAGCGTGGGGCCGTCTCTGCTGAAGTCGATGGAGATGTATTGGCCGTCGCCGCCGAGGGTTACTCCGAACCCCCCCGGCTCGGCGGTTACTCCCGCTTCGCCGAGCTTAAGCGTCACGGTGTAGCCCGTAAGTCCGAACATGCTCAGATCCACCGCCGAAGCGGCGAGGAGGTTGGGCAGGGACGTGCCGGAGCTTGCGTGCGTTGCCTCCACATAGTTTATGCTGCCGCGCGAGGGAAGCAGGCCAAATCCGAACTGGGTACTTACATCCTGATTGCCCAGGTTGGAGGAGGTAATGCCGAGCGTACCATTCGTATCGGTAATTGTGATGTCGCCTTCGCGGATAAACATCCGGGTTTCGCCGTCCAGATAGTAAGACGGAGATTCCGTAGGCGGAATGCCGGGGACTCCGAACCAGCTGCTTATGTCCATATACACCCCTTGCACGACGGCTCTTTCCAACTCGCTAACCGCTTTGACGGAGTAGTTGCCCGCCAGCGAGGCAGGGTTTTCTTCCGTCACCACGTCCAGCACCGCTATTTCTATGCCTTCCGACAAGACGGTGATCCGATTGAGCTGCGAGCCGCCGACGGGGATGAATGTTGTCCCGTCGGTCGTATAGGCGTAGGGCCTGGTCACGTCTAAGGTGTAAGTGAACGACGGCGGGTCTGCTTCAAATACAATGACGCCTGTGTAGGCGAGCCGGATGATCGACCGGTCTTCGAGCATCACGACCCCCCGGATGGTATAGGCTTCGCCATCGAGTTCGACAAAAATCGTCCCGTCGGTGAGCCTGAGCTTTGTGCCCGACGTAACCCACCAGGTTCCGCCGTCGGCGTCGCCGGCTATGTAGTTACCGGCCTTGGCATCGCTCCGGTTGGCTATGGTGTAGTTGCCGGGAGCCAGGAAGTAATTCAGCCGGTTACCTGTAAATTCTATGGAAAGGTACTGACTACCGGTGCCGAGTTCCAGTGTAAAGGTACGGATAGTTGCTCCTTTCACTACATTCTGCGACAATACGGCGCTGAGCGGATAGGTTGCAGGCTCAGGATATTTCCCGCTTAAAGGGTCGATAGCATCGTTTTCGCAAGCGGTAAGCAGTATCAATCCTGTTGTGATTGCCGCAGCCAAGCATGATTTTATTGTAGGTCTCATGGTGTTTTTATTTTTAGTTTATAATTACCATCCCGGGTTTTGTGTGATGTTCGGGTTATTTGTCAATTCGGCCTGGGGGAAGGGCAACAGCCAGTGCCGATCTTTGAACCCGGCTACCGAGGCGCTGTTGAGCTGCGCATAAGTAACCGTTCCGTTGGGCAGCAAGGTAGGGGTTTGCGTTCCTTGCGCACTCATCTTGCCGGCAATACCCCAGCGGAGCATGTCCTGGTAGCGTACGCTTTCGCCGCAGAGTTCAAGGCGTTTTTCGAGCATCACATCTTCCATGTTTACATTGCCTTGGGGTGGCAGTCCGGCGCGGATGCGCACCTGATTCACGTAGGTTGCCGCCTGGGAGCCGCCGCCTTTCAGATGCGCTTCGGCTGCCAGCAAGAGTACTTCGGGATAGCGCATGATACGGATGTTATTGTGGCTTCCTCCCCATACGCCTTCCACAAATTCACTGTTGACCTTGCGGGTTTTCCACATCAGCGCACCCTCGACGCCGTAAAGCATCTCGGTTGACTTTATCGCATAGCCCTCAGCAACGAGTTGGTCGTACGTCTTCATGGTTTGCGTCAGGCGCAGGCCGTTGGCGCCTTCTTCGGCTACAAAGGCGTCATACAATTCCTTTTGCGGGTTGCAAAAACCCCATGTGCCGTTGTAAATATCCGACCCTTCCGGCAGTATCATCTTTTCGCTACGCCAGCCGGTCATCATGACGTATAAACTCATGGCCGTATTCTGGGGGTCGTTCAGGTAATTGAGTTCAAACAGCGACTCGCTGTTGTTCTCGTGGGTGTATTGCAGGATGTTTTCGTACTGACTGCCGGGCAATAACTCGTATTTCCCGGAGGCTATCACCTGGTCGAGCACGGGAATGGCTGCCGCATACTTTTCCTGGAACACGTAAGCCTTGCCGAGCAATGCTTGCGCAAACTGCTTAGTGACGCGGTACGAGGAGTTATCGCCGGCGCCCGCCTTTTCGTGCAATACGCCGGAGGAGATGGCTTCCGTGAGGTCTTTTTCCACTAACGCCCACAAAGCGGCGGGGTCGCCGTTAGGCTGCTGGTATTCGTCGGGGGTTAATATATGGTCAACCAACGGAGGCGTGCCCCACATCGAGATCAGGTCGATATAGGCCAATGCACGGAACACTTTGGCTTCGGCAATGGCGCACTGCTGCACCGGCGTCGTGCCCGGCAGGTTTTCCAATATCAGGTTGGAGCGGTAAATCACTCCGTAGAAGTTCTGAAAGGCGGCGCTCAGATAGGGGTGGTCGGCATTGAATGTATATTCGTTCATCTGTTCGTTTTGCGCATTATCGCCACGGTTCCCTCCGCCGCTCCAGAAGTCGTCGGAGAGCAGATTCTTCAGGAAAAAGATATTATAGAAGTTCCCCGAATTGGAATAATAGGCATATACTGCCGCCAGGGCTTGTTCGGCCTGTTCGTCTGTCTTGTAAAAACCTTCGGGAGTATAGGCCCCATGCTGTTCATTGTCGAGCACATCTTCGCACGAAACAAGCGAAAGCGCGGCTATTGCGAACAAACTCAGCGTGATGTTTTTCAATATTGTCTTCATCGTGTTTTATCATTATTATAAAGGTTAGACATGCTCAGAAAGTGATATTCACCCCGAGTACTATTTTTTCCGACGCCGGATAGCTGCCTTTGTCAAGACCCATTCCCTGTCCGGTACCTACTGTTTCGGGATCGAAGCCGGGATAGGAGGTAAAGGTGAAGAAATCATCAAGCGACACATAAGCCCGCACGTTGGTGAGGTATATCCTGCTCAGCAACGACGAGGGAATCGTGTAGCCCAACTGGATTTGTTTGATCTTGAAGAACGAACCGTCGTAGATATAGGCATCGCTCAGCCAGTATTTGTCTTTGTCGGAGGCATTCGTGCGTGCCCTCGAAGCGTCGGGATTATCGGCCGTCCAGCGCTGGTCGTAAAACATTTTCAGTGTATTTGCCTGCAGGCGGTCGCCCCGGTTCATACACATCAGAATATCGTTCCCGTAAGCGCCGGTGGCGAACAGCGTAAAGTCGAGACCTTTCCAGGCAGCGGTCAGCGTAAGACCATAGGTGAAATCGGGCATCGGTTTCCCTATCATGGTCCGGTCGTCGTCGTTGATAATGCCGTTATTGTCGATATCCACAAACACCGGGTCGCCGGTGGCGCGGTCGATCTCCTGCACCTGGAAGCCCCGGATATACCATGCGGGATAACCGCGCTCGAAGGCTGTGATCCCTACGTTGGTATGTACCTGCGAGCCGTTGATGCGCGGCAGCGACTGATGGGTAGAAGTCACCTCGTTATGCAGCGTGGCCAGATTGGCTTTGACGCCGTAGCGGAAATCACCGGAACGATCGTTCCAACCAAGCTCGACTTCTATCCCTTTGTTCGAGATACTACCCGCATTGATGGGCGAAGCGTTGTTTCCTACGATGGTGGAAAGCGTGACGCCGGACATAATCAGGTCTTTCGTCGTCTTGTTGTAATAATCGAACCCCAGGCTTAAGCGGTTGTTCAGGAAACGGGCGTCGAAGCCCAGGTCTAACTGTTCGGAACGTTCCCATCCCAGGTCGGGATTGCCCAGCACGTTCGGGTAATAGGCATCGGTATAATTCAGTGCGTTTGTAAAAGGATATATCACCGGAGTCTGTCCGCCGGTAAAGCTGGGGGTGGTGTGTACGATGGAGCTGCTCCACGTCCACGAGCCCGTCAGCATGGAAGGCGAACCGTTCTGCCCCCAGCTGCCGCGTAGCTTAAGGAAGGATATCGCAGGGAGCAGCGGCTCGAAAAAGCGTTCGTTCGATACAGCCCATCCCGCCGACACGGCGGGGAAATATCCGTAACGTTTCTTAAGCGGCAAAGTAGAGAGGTCGGCTCCATCGCGGCGCAACGAGGCCTGAAGGAAATACCGGTTGGCATAGTCGTAGGTCAGGCGTCCGAAAACGGAAAACCACGAAACCTTTGTTTCTTCGCCGCCCCCAACCGAGCGCACGGCCGTGGGTGAAGCATACGAAGGATAGGCAAACAGCGGTTCGTCCGAGATTCCCAGGTCGGTATCGCTGCCGTGGATTTCTCCCGTCACGCCGTAGTTGATGCTTTGGCGGATGGATGTGCCCAGCATGGCGTTCACATGGTGGTCGCCGAAGTTCCGGGTGAAGTTGGCAAAGTTCTCCCACTGGTAGCTCATCGGCGTATTAGCCGAGACAACCAGTTGGTTATAGTTTTGCCTGATCGACCCACTGGCGTAAAAATGCTGGTTGAGGTTGTAGCCGTTGGCTGCCGAAAGCCCATATCCGAAGCGCGAGGTAATGACCAGTTCTTTTACGGGTTTGAAGTTGGCATACACCGTGCCGCTCAGATTAAATCCTTTGCTGACGGAATGTTTCGACTTGTCGCGCATGATAAACGGGTTGTACTGGTCGCTTATCTGGTAGGGCGAGATGGAGTAATAGTTTCCGTTCTCATCCAGGTAAAGGTCTTTCAGTACACTTTGCATGTGCGGTGGAAGGGCGTCGGGTGCGTATGTCACCGGTGTGAGCGGGTCGAGTTGCAATACCGACATCAGGAGGCTGCCGTACTCCGAACCTTCCGAGACGGTGTGGCGCGTGTAGTATTCTATCTGATTGTTTGTTCCCACTTCGAGCCAGGGCTTAATGTTGTAGCTGCCGTTGATGGTGGCCGTGTAGCGCCGGTAGCTGTCGGCATCGCTCTTCACATAGCCGTCGTTGTCAAGGTACGAAAGCGAGAGGTAGTAAGCTCCTGCCGGATTGCCTCCCTGAAAAGCGAGGTTGTGGCGCATCATCACCGAGCTTTCAAATGCCTCCTTGCTCCAGTCTGTATTGGTTTTGAAATCGTAGTTCTGCATGATGGCGTCCATGGTAAGGTATTGCGCCTCGGTCATGTAGTCTATGTACTGCTCGGCATTCATCACCTGGGGGATGCGTGCGATCGTTTGTGCTGAGGTCTGGAAGTCGTAGCTGATGGAGGTTTTGCCGGTCGTTCCTTTTTTGGTTGTGATCAGCACTACGCCGTTACCGGCTGCAATACCGTAGATAGCCGACGAGGCGGCATCTTTCAGCACCTCCATGCTTTCAATGTCGTTGGGGTCAATTCCTCCGATACCATTCGTGGCAATACGTCCGTCCACCACAAAGAGCGGCGAACTGCTGTAATTGGAACTCAGTCCGCGGATACGCACATCGGGCGATGCTCCCGGCGCTGCCGAACCTTGTACAATCTGCACACCTGCTGTTTTTCCCTGCAAGGCCTGTTCGGGGCGGGTGATGGTACGATTCATCATATCTTCCGCTTTCACCTGTGAGATCGCTCCGGTGACCGAACTTTTCTTTTGTACGCCATACCCGACAACGACTATTTCTTCCAGCGCCTGGGTATCTTCGGCCATTGTCACATGCAATGCGCCGGCAACCGCCTTTTTTTCCTGGCTTACATACCCGATGTACGAATAAACGATCGCTGCACCCGGATTGACGGCAAGCGAATATTTTCCCTCATAATCTGTGATCGTACCATTTGCGGTTCCTTTTTCCAGGACACTAACCCCAATCAGAGGTTCGCTGTTTTGATCAACAACCGTTCCGCTTACTCTTATCTGTGTCTGAGCCGACAGCTCAGGCAGGCTCATCATAAAGAAAAGAAAAGCCCCGATCAGCGTTCTTTTCATCTTTTTACATTTCATTGATTTTCTCATTTTATATTAAGTTAAAAGTTTGTCCCCGGAGATTGCACTTGTTTTCTACTTGTGCAATATTACAGGAAAACAGGTTCGGGAATTGTTGGCTCCTTTCAAAAAACTTGTCTGTATGATTAATAGCGTTTGTCTGTTTGTTCAAATATTTATCTGTTTGTTCAAATTCCCGGCAACAAAGTCAAAACCGGGAAAATGCACTCCCGTCCGAAAATAATTTGCTCCCGTCCGAAAAAAAATCAGACGGGAGCAAATTATTTCCGGACGGGAGCAAATCCCGGAGGCGTAGCTTGCGAATAAGGGCGGCTTACTGCTTCCCCAACAGATAATTGTCGATTTGTTCGATCAGCACTTCGCGTGGAAGAGCGCCCTGGGCAAGCTGAGGCTCGCCGTCTTTGGGGATAAACAAAAGGGTCGGGATACTCTGAATGCCAAAAGCAGCAGCTAATTCATTTTCCGTATCTACATTTACTTTGTAAATCACAATATCATCCTTATACAGGATAGCCAGGTCTCGCAGAATAGGAGAGACTTTTTTGCAGGGGCCGCACCAATCGGCATAAAAATCCACAATACAAGGTTTCTCACCTTCGTACACCCATTGGTCAGGATTTTCCTCATAATTAAATACTTTCGCCAGAAAGTCCATCTTATTCAAAACGATAACATCTCCTTTAGCCACTTTACTTATTCCCGTGTTCTCCTTCGTCCGTGAAGTCTGAGAACAAGCCACAAAAGAAAAGATAAGCCCGCATACCAATAAACCCTTCAACAATGCTTTCATATAAAACAGATTAGTGTGAAATTATTACTGTCTGCAAAGATAAAAAAAAATAAAAACCGGAATCTTTTTTTCAACAGATTTACAAACAAAAAAAAGTATCTTTGCACCATTGCAGTCTGCCGGTCTGTCGCTCAACCCTTCCGGTTGGGAGGAAAGTCCGGGCAACACAGAGCACCATACTTCCTAACGGGAAGCTGTCTGCGAGGGCAGAGTAACGTAACAGAAAAGGACCGTTCCGCACATCTGATGAGGGGTGGAATAAGGGTGAAAAGGCGAGGTAAGAGCTCACCGGGTAGTATAGCAATATAGTATGCCGTACGTCTTATGGGTTGCAAGGTCATGTACACCGGCGTAAGTAGGATGGCTCGTCCGATGCCGGGGGGTAGACCGCTAAAGCTTGCCGGCGACGGCAAGAGGAGATAAATGACAGACGCTTTCGCTGCAAGGCGTAAGTACAGAACCCGGCTTACAGGCAGACTGCTTTTATTTTTTTATACAATGGAAAACGAAACTAAAAAAACGTTCAGCGAACGAATCAGCACGCTGATCAAAAAGAGTGTTTACTTTGTCACTTATGATATCTGGCGCATTACGGGTAACGAAATAAGCGGCATAAAAAGTATTTACATCAATATAATAAAAACACTCATCCTTGCCGTACGAGGTTTCCTGAACGAGAACCTGCCTACCAAAGCCTCGGCACTTACCTACAGCACCTTATTGGCGATCGTTCCGCTCCTGGCCGTCCTGATTGGCATTGCCAAAGGTTTCGGATTTCAGAATGTCGTCCATCAGGAATTATTGGATTATTTCCCGGGGCACGAAGCAGAGATTGGTAAAGCGCTCGAATTTGTGGAAAGTTACCTCTCCCAGGCACAGGGAGGAGTCTTTATCGGTATCGGTTTACTGCTGTTGTTTTATACTGTTATCAGCCTGATCTCCTCCATCGAAGATACGTTCAACAGGATATGGCAGATAGCTCAATCGCGCCCCTGGAAGCGTAAAGTAGTGGATTATATGGGACTTTTCCTGATCTTGCCCGTCCTGATGACGGCTTCCGGCGGTTTCTCGATATTCATTTCCACCCTTCAGAATACCTTTCTGAGCGAATATATGTTTTTCACGCCTGTGATGGATAAGTTACTGAAGATAACTCCCTTCCTGATAGCTACGATAGCATTCACCTCCATCTATATCCTGCTGCCTAACACCAAGGTATGCTTCCTGAACGGGCTTATCCCCGGAGCAATTTCAGGATGTGCCTTCCAGATATTTCAGGTATTGTATATCAACGGACAGATATGGGTCAGCAAATACAATGCAATCTACGGTAGCTTCGCTGCCTTACCGCTCTTATTACTCTGGCTGCAACTCTCATGGCTCATCTGCCTGTTCGGCGCAGAGCTGTCGTATGCTTCTCAAAACGTGAAGAAATTCAGCTTCGAACGCGACAGCCGCAACATCAGCCGCCGCTACAAAGACTTCCTGACCCTGCTAATCGCATCGCTCATCGTCAAACGCTTTGCGAAAGGAGAAAAACCCTATACCGCCGACGAATTGTCCGATTTATACCGCATCCCGCTACGCCTTACCACACAAATACTCCTCCTGCTCTCCGAACTGCATATCATCATTGAAGTAAACTACGGAAACGACGACCGCATCCTCTACTACCAGCCTGCCGTCGATATCAATCTTATCACCGTCGGTTATCTGCTGAACAAAATGGATGCCTACGGCTCGGAAAACTTTAAGGTCGATACCCTTTCCCAGTTCAGAAACGAATGGGAAACAATCCTGAAAACCCGTGAAGACCTGGTCGTGACAGGCAGACAGATACTCCTGAAAGACCTTTGATTATCGGAATTGCATCATCTTGCTGAGGTATTTGCCTATAATGTCGAATTCGAGGTTGACGACTGTTCCTTTCACAATCTGTCCGAAGTTCGTGTAGTCGTGCGTATAGGGGATGATGGCTACTTCAAAGCTGTTGTTCTGCGAATTGCATACGGTGAGGCTTACTCCGTTTACGCAAACCGAACCTTTTTCTACGGTCACATAGCCTTGCCTGGCCATCTCTTTGTCGAACGCATACTCAAACGTATAATACCAGCTTCCGTCGGCTTCTTCCAGGCCGGTGCATACGGCAGTCTGATCGACATGTCCCTGCACAATATGCCCGTCTAAGCGTCCGTTCATGAGCATACTCCGTTCCAGATTCACTTTATCGCCCACCTTCAGAAGTCCGAGATTGGAGCGTTCCAGTGTTTCTCTGATGGCTGTAACCGTGTAGGTATCGCCTTCCTTACGAACGACGGTCAGACAAACTCCATTATGCGATATACTCTGGTCGATCTTCAATTCATGCACAAAAGAGCAGTTCATTGTCAGATGAATATTTCCTTTCTCCTGTTGTACGGCCACTACCTGCGCCGCTTCTTCTACTATACCTGAAAACATATTTTTTTTATTTTAAAGATTATCTGCTGCATCAATAAAAAAAACTACAAGTGTAAATGTACGACCTGTAGTTTTTCATTATATAATCACACGGCCCCAAGGCCTGTACAAACACACGCTCCGATCAATATTCAATATTCATCTTAGCCTCGATGGCATTAAATTCATCATTCATATTCAGATTGTAATAAATGCCCCGTAAAGCTGTCATGTATTCTCTTTCATCGGGTTTCTGCTGAAGAGCTTTTTCAAAATAAGGAAGCGCTTTCTTAAAATACTCTTTTGCTTTGGCAGCTTCTTCCTGATAGAGCTTGGTGTCATTTATCATATTGGCTTCGCCTAATCTATTAACTCCCTGGTTGTAATAAATACGTCCCAGATTCGACAAGGCTTCTATATACTCAGGGTCTATCTCCAATGCTTTGGCAAAATAGGTTTCGGCATTGTCAAGATCTTTCATACCCGATTCATACACCCTTCCCATCACGTCGTATAATTGTGCATTCTCAGGTTCCTGGCTGATAGCCGTCTTCAGGTATTCAACGGCCTTTTCGTTTCTGCCGGAGTAGATATAGGTATTTATCAGATTCAGGAGGTAATATTTTTCTTCGGGGAATTTCTTCAATCCTTCCTCCAGTGTTTTTTCTGTATTGATGCTATCGTTAAGCTGCTGGTATTCGTAAACGAGATATTGATAGACATCGTTTGCTCTGAAATCCGTATCTTTTGCACGGTTCAGGGCGGCAATTGCCAATTCAGCATTATTCAGCTGAGTTGCAGCGACAGCCGCATAAAACTGCACCATCATAAAGTTTGAATCTCTTTCCGCTACTTTTTCGCCTTTGAACATCGGTAGGTCTGATATTTTCAGGTATTGCTGAAAGGCATCATAGGCTTTCTGATAATCTCTTGCTTCAAAGTAGTAAGCTCCGGCATTGATGTAATAAATATGGTCGGCGCTTAATATACCTTTTATATCTTTTGTATATTTAGGTTTAACCTTCCCCTTCGCATCGGGTAGCTGATCCAATTCGTATGCCTTTTCAAAGAAGGGAAGGATATTGGTCAGCGAAGTGTACATAACAGCTTCATCCGGCTGCTGACCCAGTAATTGTTTCATTCGCTCAGCGCTGAACTGCTGGTCTTCAATAAAACCAGCCACATAC
Source organism: Tannerellaceae bacterium (assembly GCA_031269535.1). Taxonomy (GTDB): domain Bacteria; phylum Bacteroidota; class Bacteroidia; order Bacteroidales; family Tannerellaceae; genus DFXE01. The sequence continues at coordinate 2,892 of JAISZA010000196.1, read as the reverse complement.
CATGTTTTCGGATCGTTCCCAGTTTCTGCATTTTCCAAAGCGTTTTTAATCAGCCCTCTGGCTTCATTATAATTCGCATTGGTGCCTTTAGCTATGCTCTGGGCCTCACTCACTACTTTTTTTTGTGCAAAAGAAGTCAGTGTTGCAACGCATAATGCCATTGCTAATAATACTCGTTTCACTCGTTTCATTGTAATTGTCATTTGAGATTAATATTCTTTTTTTACTTATTCTTCTGTTGGTGTATCGGTATCTCCGGAAGTGCTTACCGGCGAATCTCCGGTTCTGCCCAGCAGCGCTTCATTCTGAGCTTTTTCTTCCACATCCTGTTCGTCGGCTTCTGACAATACTTTACAGACAGAAGCTATTTCATCATGCCGTTTTTCCAGATTAATCAGGCGCACGCCCTGAGTTGCCCGTCCGATGATGTTTAGATTCCGGACAGCCATGCGAATTGCAATACCTGATTTATTGATAATCATGATATCGTTCTGTTCGGTCACATTTTTTATAGAAACCAGTTTGCCTGTTTTATCCGTAATATTTATTGTCTTCACTCCTTTGCCTCCTCTGTTCGTAATGCGGTAGTCGTCAATATGGGAGCGTTTCCCATACCCTTGTTCGGATACGACTAAAACGGTTTCGGCGGCTTTATCTTTTATGCAGCTCATGCCTATTACTTCATCCGGCTCTTCGTTGTCCAAGGTCATTCCTCTGACACCGGCAGCGGTGCGTCCCATCACACGGACTGCACTTTCATGGAAGCGTATGGCGCGTCCGTTCCGGTTGGCAATAATCACTTCGTTGTTCCCGTTTGTCATTCGTACGTCAATCAGGCCGTCGTCTTCGTGTAACGTAATGGCGTTTACTCCGTTCTGGCGCGGACGGGAATACGCTTCGAGCAAGGTTTTCTTGATCAGTCCTTTGCGGGTGCAGAAGAGCAGGTAGTGCGAGTTGATAAATTCGACATCCGATTTCAGGTGTTTGATGCGTATAAAGGCATTGACCTTATCATCGGGTTCGATGTTCAAAAGATTCTGGATGGCTCTGCCCTTGGTATTTTTGGCGCCTTCGGGTATATCATATACCTTGAGCCAGTAACATTTCCCTTTCGCGGTGAATATCAAGAGCGTGGCGTGCATGGATGCCGGATAGATGTATTCCACGAAATCTTCTTCACGGGTTTCGGAACCTTTGGCCCCTACCCCACCCCGTCCCTGGGCGCGGAATTCACTGAGCGGCGTCCGCTTGATATATCCCATGTGCGAAATGGTAATGATCATCTCGTCATCGGCGTAGAAATCTTCCGGATTCAGTTCTTCCGAAGCATAGACAATATCCGTTTTGCGTTTATCGCCATATTTGTCTTTTATTTCCTGCAGTTCATCTTTGATGATCTGCATACGAAAATCTTCGTTCTCTAATATTTCTTTCAGATGGGCGATCAGGCGGGCAATCTCGTCGTACTCGGCACGCAGTTTATCTTGTTCCAGGCCGGTCAGCTGGCGAAGACGCATTTCTACGATAGCCCGCGCCTGCACTTCCGTCAGGGCAAAGCGTGCGATCAGATTGTCGATTGCTTCCTGCGGGCTTTTCGAAGCACGGATAATGGCAATGACTTCATCTATATTATCCGATGCAATGATCAGACCTTCCAGGATATGCGCTCTTTCTTCCGCTTTCCTCAGTTCAAACTGCGTCCGGCGGACAACAACCTCATGGCGGTGATCAACAAAGGCCTTGATCAGGTCTTTCAGGTTTAATTGTTTCGGACGTCCCTTCACCAGGGCGATGTTATTCACGCTGAAAGACGACTGCAAAGCCGTCATTTTATAGAGTTTATTCAGCACAACACTCGAATTGGCATCGCGTTTGAGATCGACTACGATGCGCATGCCCGTCCGGTCGGACTCATCATTGACATAAGATATTCCTTCCAGACGTTTATCGTTTACCAGATCGGCAATGAATTTTATCAGTTCGGCTTTGTTTACCAGGTAAGGGATTTCCGTAATGACAATCCGTTCGTGGTTGTTTTCCACTTCTATTTCGGCTTTTCCTCTCAGGATGATACGCCCCCGTCCTGTTTCGAAAGCTTCTCTTACCCCGGCATATCCATAGATAGTGGCTCCTGTGGGAAAATCCGGTGCTTTGACATATTGCATCAGCTCGGCCACATCTGTTTCTCCGCGTTTATTGATATAAGCAATGCAGCCATCCAGTACCTCTCCCATATTATGAGGGGGCATATTGGTTGCCATCCCTACGGCAATACCCGAAGCCCCGTTTATCAGCAGGTTAGGGATGCGCGTCGGCAATACGGTAGGCTCCTTTAAGGTATCATCAAAGTTCAACTGAAAATCAACAGTATCTTTATCAATATCGCGAAGCATCTCTTCGGCCAGTTTACTCAAACGGGCTTCTGTATAACGCATCGCCGCCGGCATATCGCCATCTACTGAGCCGAAATTACCCTGCCCATCCACCAGGGGATAACGCAGTGACCAGACCTGAGCCATGCGAACCATCGAAAAATACACAGCCGAATCTCCATGGGGATGATACTTCCCCAACACATCACCCACTATTCTTGCAGATTTTTTATAAGGCTTATCGGATGTATTTCCCAGTTCATTCATACCAAATAAAATACGACGATGCACGGGTTTAAAGCCATCCCTAACATCCGGGAGAGCACGCGAAACAATGACAGACATTGAATAATCAATGTATGCGGATTTCATTTCCTCCTCGATGTTAATTTTTATAATCCTATCCTGATCAACCATTTAGCTATATATTTGTTACACTCACCCTTTTTACTCTGAAAAAGTGCACTAAGGTAAGGTTTTTCCACGTACTGTGAAATTTTTTTAGGTGTTAATTTCATAC
>JAISZA010000231.1 GCA_031269535.1 Tannerellaceae bacterium | reverse complement strand
CATTAGGAACAGATGAAACACCAATCACATACATCGAAAACCCCCGTGGCTCGGCCGGTAATGTGGTCACATACGGAATGCACATCACTTCGGATGTCAGAGTAACAGCCTATTACATGATGAACCATACGGAATCGCGGGATATATTCACCCTGAAAGGACATCAGGCTCTGGGCACTTTGTTTTACGTACCCATGCAGTCGGATAATGCCGCCGTATCTGCTGGTACCTGGGGGGGCCTGGACCAGATTGATATTGTCGCCACGGAAGATGGAACCAGTGTCACGGTAATACCTAAGGCGGAGTTCCGTACCGGCGCCGGCGGAACAACCCGGACGGCTGCAGGAACCACGATTACCCGGCTGCTCAACAAAGGACAAACCCTGAAAATCATGGAATACGACTGGGATGAAAACCCCTCGCTGGCGGGAACAGAAATTTCTGCCACCAACCCCATAGCCGTCACCGTAACGGAAGACCTGGTTGGCGGTGACACTTCGGGAGACCAGATTGTCCCGGTCAGCAGCCTGGGCAAACGCTACATCGTACCCAGAGGTTACCGGACCGTTGCTGCAACAAGCAATGTGTATGAGCGTATCTACTTAGGGGGCACAGTCAATGGTACAACGGTAAATATCTATAACGGCGTAAGTACGGTTTCTCCGATAACATTAAACGCAGGCCAGGTGACGAGATATACTTTCCCCGCCGACGTAGATGCCATCTCTGTCGATGCCACCCAGCCGATTTATCTCTACCAGCGGAGCGGATACGGCGAAGAGGGAGCAGCGCTCCTGCCCAGCCTCTATTCCATCGGGCAGACCCGGATGTCGTTTTATCAGGTAGGTGGTGTGGCGGTACAAAAGGGCTTCCTTATTTTCAGAACCGGGACAGAGTCTGGTTTTAAGATCGCGTATGGTTCAGGCTCCCTCAATACCCTGAGCCTTACTCCCCTGAATATTCCGAACGTAGCGGAGTGGAAAATCGCCCGTTTTGATTATAGTGCTCCTCCGACCGCCGGCCAGGTTGTCAGGATAGAGAGTTCGCAAAGCCCTTTTTCGCTGGGGTATATCACGGGGGATACGAGGTATAACGACTCCTACGGTTACTTCTCGGCTTTCGGTGACTTTGAGTTTCCCGAAGGCGACACCACCTATATGTGCGGCTCCAGCGAAGTCCTCCAGGGAGGGTATGCCGTGAGTTATCAATGGTTCTACGACCCTCCCGGCACTCCGCCTCATACGGTTCTTCCTGCGACGACTCCTTTTGCCACCACCTCCTCCATTACCGCCACAGAAGAGGGACGCTATACGCTAGTGATGGATCAGGACCCCGACATCGTCATGGCTACCACTTACCTCAAAAAGGTCAATGCGGGAAGCATCAGCCCCGGCGAACAGACGATCTGCACCGGTACGGCCGCTGCTTCGCTGAGCGTCAGCGGCGACACGCCGGCTCCGGGCACCACCTACCAGTGGCAGAAGAACACCACCAACCCCGACGATCCGGCTGGATGGACGGATATCGCAAGCGCCACTGCTGTCGGCTACGACCCCGGCACACTGACCTCGACCACCTGGTACCGCAGGGGAATGAGCTCCGACAAATGCCTGAGAGCCTATACCTATCCCGTCAGAGTCAGAGTCTCCTCCTGCACCCTGCCCGTCAACCCGCATCTGATGGGACGGTTCCGGGGAAACTAAAGGATTAAAAGTTTTTTTTAGGGGGGGGAGGTATGGAGTCTGACAGGGTATCGCCGGATGCGCCTGTCGGAAGCCATACCTGAACTCTTTTGATTTTGACATTTGAACGGATTCCTTTTCCACTGCAAAGATAGCAATCCATTTTTATTTTATTCCGTTAATGAATTGACAAATTCCCCAAACCGCAAAATCTTCTCGCTATTCGCTTTATTGAAAAGCAGGTGTTCAAAATCCTTTTGTTTCTTCTTCAAATCGACTGTTTCAAGTAATTCGGCTGTCGCCTGCTTGAACTCTTGCAAATTATGTACTCCACAACGCTTTGAAAGAAAATCGTAATCCGGTTTAGACTGTGCCAGTAAAAACATCAGGTCATAAAAATCACGTCCTTTGGCGCGGGCTAACATGGCAGCAATTTTCATACTGCACAATACACCATCAGAAGGAACGGGAAACGGGAAAAAGAATCCGCAGCCTTTGATATTTGTGATAACCGGAGGATAAACGATTCCTTGGTCTTGGCTTTCGACCTTTATCAAGAAACGTTCTTCCTTATGTCCGCTCAATCCTAAATCGAATAACAGTTCAGGGAAATGGATATTCCGCCTGAATGCTGTTAGCTTCGGGTTTTCTTTATCCTTTGCTTCTACCCGCAACCCTGAACGCTCCAAAAACCGGATTACGCCGTTTGTCATTTCAATAAACTCATCTTTCGACAGGTTTTTGCAGTCGAAATCCAAGTCTTCGGAAAACCGGTCTATCCCTTTTACCAAACGCAGGTTTGTTCCGCCGATAAAAACCATCTTTTGGATGCTTGGGGTAGAAGAAAGGTAATCTAGAATCATCAACTGCAAATACTCTTTCAGTATGTGCTTATCGAAGCCCGAATTTTCACGGATTTGAGCCGGAAAATAATTTCTTATCTGTTCAATCTGTATCATAAATCATGTGTCTTTAAAAGTAACTTCACCCGATGGTCAAGTGCCTTGCTTTGAAACTTGCTGCAGTACTCCATCAGTAAATCCTTGTTTAAATCATCGTGTAGGAAATCTTCATCCAAACGCAGTTCTTCCAACTCCTGCTCGTTATCGTAGAACGGATAAAGATACAGCAAATCAAGCAACGCCTTCTCGGGTGTGGCAAACTGTATGGTACGTTTGTCTGCCATTGGCTTTAAATCGTACCCGAATAGTAGGTTTTCCTTGACATTCTTATAAGAGTATTCGCCGAAGTCATTGGCGAATGATACTGTTTTCAGGGTTGTCACACTGGTAATTTGCACCACCGCTTCCGGTATCATCCCGTAGAACGACAATGCTGTGTGCAGGCTGATATAAGACGGACGGTAAATCCGATTGGCAAAATAAAGGGAATAATCCGGTTTGCTCTTATACTCCGAAAAAGCAAAATAGCCCTGCCTCAACCGGATAAGATACCCTTTCTTAGCCCAACGGGTAAGATTATTGCGGTCAAAATCGGGTTGCCATGCATATACCTGATAGATATTGAAGCATGCCAAATCGAATAGCTGTTCCTTAAATTCCCAAAAACTCATTTCTTTATTTCGTTTCTATTATGCTGCAAATATAGTGCATTTTAGAAACAAAAACAAAATATTGAGATGAGTTAGGGGCATTCTTGTTCTGTGCGATCTACGCATTCCGGTAGAGGTTTTGTGCCGATTATAATTGAGGACAAGTTCGGCCCCGGCGAATGATTTGGGAGGCGCATTGACGAAGTCAGGAGGGGGTATCGCCGGATGCGCCTGTCGGAAGCCATACCTGAACTCTTTTAATTTATACTTTATTTGTTTCGCATCCCTAAATTTGCAATATTAATGGCCTCTCAAACCTTTTCTTAACTGAAAAACATGTAATTTTGCCGTATGAAAGAGTTTATTATTAGCGAGACAAAGACGGAAAAGGCTGTATTGATAGGCCTGATCACTCCCGGACAACAGGAACAGAAACTGAAGGAATACCTCGACGAACTGGCTTTTCTGGCCGATACAGCCGGAGCCGAAGCCGTCAAAAGGTTTCAGCAACGATTGGAATATCCTCATCCCCTCACCTTTACAGGCCCCGGCAAATTGCAGGAAATAAAGGAATATATCGTTGAAAACGAAATCGGACTGGCCATCTTCGACGACGAACTCTCGCCCAGACAACTCCGGAATATCGAAAAAGAACTGCAGGTCAAGATACTCGACCGCACCGGCCTTATCCTCGATATCTTCGCCCGGCGGGCAAAGACGGCCCATGCCCGCACCCAGGTCGAGCTGGCGCAGTATCAATACATGCTGCCCCGTCTGACCCGTCTGTGGACACATTTAGAGAGGCAAAGGGGGGGGATCGGGATGCGTGGGCCGGGAGAGACACAGCTGGAGACAGACCGGCGCATCATCCTCACCCGGATAGCCAAACTGAAACAAGACCTGGTGGACATAGACAAACAAAAAAGCACGCAACGCAGAAACCGCGGAAAAATGGTGCGCGTGGCCTTGGTAGGCTATACCAATGTGGGAAAATCGACATTGATGAACCTGCTGAGCAAAAGCGAGGTGTTTGCCGAAGACAAACTCTTTGCCACACTGGATACCACCGTCAGGAAGGTCATCGTAGAAAATCTCCCCTTCCTGCTCTCGGATACGGTAGGTTTTATCCGTAAACTGCCTACGGAGCTGATCGAGTCTTTTAAATCTACCCTCGACGAGGTGCGCGAAGCCGATTTGCTGGTCCATGTGGCAGATATCTCCCATCCCAGCTTTGAAGAACAGATAGAAGTAGTGAATAAAACCCTGGCGGAGATAGACCAGCGCACCCGGCCGGCGATCCTCGTATTCAATAAAACCGACGCTTTCAGCTTCGTACCCAAAGACGAAGACGACCTCAGCCCGCGCACACGCGAAAACATAAGTCTGGATGAACTGAAGCATACGTGGATGAACAGGATGCAGGACAACTGCCTCTTTATCTCCGCCAAAGAACGGACGCAGATAGACAGCCTGAAAGCACTCCTCTACGAACGGGTGAAAGAAATCCATATAAGCCGTTTCCCCTATAACGATTTCCTGTATCAGTCTTACGAAGAAGAAAGTGACGGATAAAAAAGAAAAAAGCATAAAGAAATGATTTTTGTATCATTAAAAGCCTTACTTTTGTGCCTCATAAATAGTTGAAGAAGGAAACGAATGGATAAAATAAGCTATGCATTGGGGCTGAGTATCGGGAATAATTTCCGCAGTTCGGGTATTCAGAATCTCCGGACAGAAGATTTCGTAAAAGGAGTAACTGATGTGTTAACAGACAAAAAGCCGGAGATCGGCTATGAGGAGGCCAGGCAGCTTATCAACGAATACTTTCTGACTCTTCAGACAGAGAAAAAAGAGCTAAACAGGAAAGCGGGAGAAGAATTTTTACGTATCAACAAACAGAAGGCAGGCGTAAGGGAACTCCCCAGCGGCCTGCAATACGAAATACTGAAGCAAGGCGATGGCGCCAGGCCAAAGGCGTCTGACAAAGTAAGATGTCATTACCGGGGCACCCTGATCAACGGGAAGGTATTCGACAGCTCACGCGATGAACCGGCTGTCTTCGGCGTCAGTCAGGTCATCTCCGGCTGGACGGAAGCCCTGCAGCTGATGCCGGCCGGCTCGGAATGGAGGCTTTTCATCCCCTCCGGACTGGCTTATGGAGAACAGGGAGCGGGCGAGGCTATCGAACCCAACAGCACCCTGATTTTTGATGTGAAATTATTGAATATAGTAACTTGAATATATAATAATGAATAAACAAATGAAAACGATTAACGTATTATTAGTTGTCGCTGTCGCGGCTATAGGTGTATCAACCACCTCTTGTGATTCGATAAAAAGCGCTAAACTGCATCGCGATGTGGACAGCGCCAGTTATGCTATCGGTGTTGTGAATGGTTTCGGCTTCAAACAAAATCTGGATGGCTTCCCTGGAGATCCGGTCAATATTGATGCCCTAATAGCCGGACTGGCTACCGGACTGAAAGGGGATACCGCCAGCCTGAAAATGACCCAGGAAGAAGCCCAGGCGTATATCCAGACTTATTTCACCCAGGCACAGGAAAAGGATAACGCAAAGATCCAAGAAGAAGGCGTTAAGTTCCTGGAAGAAAATAAAACAAAAACAGACGTTATCACCACCGAAAGCGGCCTGCAATATCAGGTCATCACCGAAGGAACGGGAGAAAAACCAACTGCTACAGACCAGGTGAAAGTGCATTATACCGGCACCCTGCTCGATGGTACTGTATTCGACAGCTCAATCGGACGTGAACCGGCTGTCTTCGGCGTCAGCCAGGTAATTCCCGGATGGACGGAAGGCTTGCAGATCATGCCGGTTGGCTCGAAATATACCTTCTGGATACCTTCCGAACTGGGCTATGGCGAACGGGGCGCCGGCGGACAGATCAAACCGAACAGCCTCCTGAAGTTTGAAGTAGAATTGCTTGAAATTGTAAAACCCTGAGATTGCTCCCTCCTACAAAAGAACACATAAAAGCAGGTAAAATGGCCTAACAAACGCTGTTTTATCTGCTTTTAGTATTTATTATATCAGTTTTTCTTTCAATATGCTATACGTATCAAAATTATTGCATAATTTTGATATGTTATTAGTATGTTATCAAACTATAAGATCATTAAAATGGAAAAAATAGACAAATTAGACAGGCAGATACTAAGTATCATTTCAAAAAATGCCCGGATCCCGTTCAAAGATGTATCGGAAGAATGTGGGGTCTCGCGTGCAGCCATCCATCAGCGGGTCCAGCGGATGATCGATACGAACGTCATTACCGGTTCGGGCTACCACATTAACCCCAAATCTTTGGGTTTTAATACCTGCACCTATATCGGTGTCAAGCTCGAAAGAGGATCGATGTACAAAGACGTCGTGCCTGAATTTGAGAAAATACCCGAAATCGTGGAATGTCATTTCACTACAGGGCCTTATACGATGCTGGTCAAACTCTATGCTACCGATAACGAACACCTGATGGCCTTGCTTAATTCCCGCATCCAGGAAATACCGGGAGTGACGGCTACAGAAACGCTGATCTCCTTACGGCAGAGCGTCAGACGTGAAATCCCGATTTTCAATATCGAAGAAAAAGAAAAAGACGAAAAAGAAAAAGACGAAGAAAAGAACATTGAAAATTAAACGCTACATACTTCCCTGCCTTTTGCTTGTGTGCCTGTTGTCATCCTTCGCTCCCCTTCCTGGAAGTGAGCGCTTTTGTTTCCGTGTTTATCTGAATGACAAAGGCCGGTCGGCTTATTCGCCGGATCATCCGGAAGCATTCTTATCCCAGGCTGCTATCGAACGCCGCCGAAAAGAGGGCATAGCAGTAAACACCTCCGATCTGCCGATAGCCCGCTCCTGTCTGGATACGCTCAGCCTCCTGGGCGCCCGCCCTGTGGTAAGCAGCAAATGGTTTGCCACGGTGGTAGTAGAATGTACCGACAGTACAATCGCCGAACGGCTGCGAAGCCTCCCCATCGTGGATTCGGTGAAATGGGTGTGGAAAGGGCAGCGACAGCCTCCTGCCGACCGGGAAACACGGGATACCTCACGCCTGGCACCGACAGACCTGCCACAGAAAACACCCTACGGCTATGCTGAGACACAGATAGACATGCTCAATGGCATCCGGCTTCACAAAAAAGGCTACCGAGGAAAGGGAATGAGCATAGCCGTGATCGACGCCGGGTTTATGAACGCAGACCGGATGACGGTATTCGATTCCCTGCATCTGGCAGGTGTGTACAATGTCGTATCTCCCGGAGAAAGCGTTTTCAACCAGGATGATCATGGAACTAAAGTATTGTCGTGCCTGGCAGCCAATGCGGCGGGCGTGATGATCGGCACAGCACCGGAAGCCTCCTACTGGCTGATAAAAAGCGAAGACGATCTCTCGGAATACCCCATCGAAGAAGATTACTGGACAGCGGCTGTGGAATTTGCCGACAGCGTAGGCGTAAAGGTGATAAGCTCCTCTTTAGGCTATTTCTCCTTCGACAATGACGAACTGAGCTATCAGCAATCGATGCTCGACGGACGGACCGCCCTGATCAGCCGGGCCGCTGAAAAGGCCGCCTCTAAAGGCATCCTTTTATTTATCAGCGCCGGAAACGAAGGAAACGGAAGCTGGGAAAAACTGACCTTTCCCTCCGATGCAAGGCAGGTACTGAGCGTAGGCTCCGTCACGGAAAACAAGGAAAAGAGCGTTTTCAGCTCCTCGGGATTCACAGCCGATGCCCGCGTAAAACCGGATATCGTGGCTTTGGGTACGAACTGTACGGTTATCGACGGCAGCGGCAGCATCCGTTATGCAAACGGCACCTCTTTTTCGACGCCTATTGTGGCAGGCCTGGGTATCTGCCTCTGGCAGGCGCTTCCGCAATTGAGCAATCTGGAAATAATCGATCGCATCCAGCGCTCGTCTTCACAATACGAGCGACCGGATACACTGACCGGATACGGCATCCCCAACTTTTATAAAGCCTGGAAACAGAAACAATGACAATGATTATATGACTATGGAAACCGGCCATACCCCCAAACGTGAAGAACTGAGTCTGTCTGAGCTTGGCAACCGGATCAAAGGCTTTATCAGCCGCGCCTTTCCCGATACATACTGGATAAGGGCAGAGATGAGCGATGTGCGGCTCAATACTTCCGGACACTGTTATCTTGAGTTTGTCGAGAAACATCCCCAGAGCGGCCAGCTGATCGCCAAAATGCGTGCATCCATCTGGGCCAAGACTTTTTATATACTGCGGCCTTATTTCGAGCGGGAGACAGGCCAGGCCTTCGCTTCGGGACTGAAAGTGCTGGTGAAAGTCGCTGTCGGATATCATGAGCTTTACGGCTTCAGCCTGAACGTACTCGACATCGACCCTGCCTATACAGTGGGCGATATGCTCCGCCGGCGGATGGAAATTATCCGCCGCCTGAAAGAAGAAGGGGTGTTCGGCCTGAACAAAGAACTGCCCTTTCCGCTGCTGCCGGGGCGGATAGCCCTCATCAGCTCGCCTACAGCCGCCGGTTACGAAGATTTCGTCAACCAACTGACAAGGAATAAAGCCGGTTATGCCTTTTATCTCAAGCTCTTTCCTGCCGTTATGCAGGGCGAGAAAACCGAAGCTTCTGTGATTGCTGCGCTGGAACATATTTTCCGCCATTCAGACTATTTCGACTTGGTGGTCATTCTGCGGGGAGGAGGCGCTACCTCCGAGTTGAGCAGCTTCGACTCCTACCTTCTGGCAACCAACTGTGCCCAGTTTCCGCTTCCCATCATAACCGGTATCGGACACGAGCGCGACGATACCATCCTCGACCTCGTAGCACATACCCGGCTGAAAACGCCTACCGCCGTCGCCGAATTTCTGATAGGCTGTATGGACAACCTTAACACAGCGTTGAACGCTTTGCAGCAGGTGGTTCAAACGTACCCTGCAGGCCGGATACTCTGGGAGATGAACCGCCTACAGTTGTCGGGAGCCCGCCTGCCCTCGCTGGTCGAAGGCCTCCTGAGGCAAAGCCGTTCGCAACTCCAGGCGCTGGGGACAGCTTTGCCGGTCTCCGCTACCGGCTTGCTGAATAAACACTCCAACCTCTTGCTCTCACTGCAAACGACTATGAGACAAAACGTTCAGACAAAAATAGCCGACAAAAACCATTTCCTGAAACTGACGGAACAATTCGTTACAATGGCCTCTCCCGAATACATTCTGAAAAAAGGATACAGCCTGAGCCTGAAAGAAGGTAAAATAGTCAAACGAGCCGCCGGCTTCGCTCCCGGCGATACTTTATGCACGCGCTTCATCGACGGAGAAATAAATAGCCGGGTACTATAAAGATAAACTCAAAAAAAACAGTACTTTTGGGCGGGCTTAATACACAGGAAATGATGAAACTGAAATATCATACCATTCCAACGGCTGTTTTCTTTATCATAACAGCAACGCTGATTGCCTATTTCTTTCCGCGTGAGGGGAAGTTCCGTTATCAGTTTTACGAGGGTAAACCCTGGCGTTATGAATTACTTACCGCTCCCGCTGATTTCCCAATCTATAAAACAGATGAAGAAATAAAAGCCGAAAGAGACAGTGTATTGAACACCTTTGAACCCTATTACCGGAAAAATACATCCATCGTAGCGGCTGAAACAGAAAAACTGAAAACAGCCTACGCCAGGGGAGAAAATATCCATCTTTCGCTTCAGTATGTGCAATACATAGAAAACAGCCTGCTACGGATATATAAGCACGGAGTCCTCTCGCATGAGCATTTTGAGAACCTGGGTAAAGAGAACCGGACACGGATCCGATTGCTGGAAAACAATATCGCCCGTACCCAGTACGTCCGCGAATTTTTCACGGTGCGGACAGCCTACGAATTTATCATCAACAACATCCCTCCCTACCTGGAAGCAGATAAGCTGCGTGCCTGCAATATAGACAATTACCTGACAGAGAATGTCTTTTACGACGATGCCATGTCGGAAAAGGTGAAAGACGACCTGCTGCGGAACCTGCCGATAGCCAACGGCATGGTACAAGCCGGCGAACGGATTGTTGACCGGGGAGAGATTATTGATAATCAGACCTACAACGTCTTGCGTTCGCTGAAGATCGTACACGAATCCAGGAAAGCCGGGAATCAGCAGCAAGGCATTCTTATCGGTGCCCAGACGATGCTGGTCTTCGGCCTGATCCTGTGTTTCTGGCTGTACCTCCGTTCCTTTCGTTCCCATATATTGTATAGCCGGAAGAACACCTCCTTCCTGTTGCTCTGCATCCTGACCGGCTGTATCCTGACGGAAATATGCGTCCGCCAGCACCTGTTTAATGTCTATATTCTGCCCTACGCCATCGTCCCGATAGTCGTGCGTACCTTTCTGGATTCGCGCACGGCGCTTTTCACTCACCTGACCGTCGTGCTGCTCTGTTCGCTGATAGTGCCTTATCCGCACGAATTTCTGGTCTTGCAGACGATTGCCGGTATGGTAGTCACCTTTAGCCTGAAAGACCTTTCGGAGCGTTCGCAGCTGATCCGCTGCGCCTTCTTCATCTATCTGTCGTATGCCTTATGCTATCTGAGCCTGGCGGTCTATCTGGAGGTCGATCTGAATAAGCTGAACTGGCTGATGCTGCTCTATTTTGGTATCAACTTTATCCTGCTGATGTTTACCTATATCCTGGTCTATATGCTGGAAAGGGTATTTGGATATGTATCCAGTATTACGCTTATTGAGTTGTCGAATATCAACAAACCCTTGCTGAAAAGGCTCTCGGAAACAGCTCCGGGAACTTTCCAGCACTCCATGCAGGTCTCTATTCTGGCCTCAGAGGCCACAGAGAAGATCGGAGGCAATGCCTCGCTGGTGCGCACAGGCGCCCTTTATCACGACATCGGGAAAATGGCCAATCCGGCATTCTTTACCGAAAACCAGACCAACGTAAACCCGCATGACCAGATCACTTTTGAACAGAGTGCGCAAATCATCATCGGGCATGTCAGCGAAGGAGTGAAAATTGCCGAGAAAGCCTCCTTGCCTCAGGCCATCATCGACTTTATCCGTACCCATCACGGACGGGGAAAAACAAAATATTTTTATACAATGTTCAAAAATAAATACCCGGACAAAGAAATAGACGAAGAAATGTTTACCTATCCCGGGCCTGATCCTTTCAGCAAAGAAACGGCTGTACTGATGATGGCCGATTCTGTCGAAGCCGCTTCCCGAAGCCTGAAAACACATACGGAAGAGGAAATCAAAGGGCTGGTAAACAAAATTATCGATGGCCAGCTGACGGAAGGTTTATACGGAAATACTCCGCTTACTTTCCGCGACCTGGAAAATATTAAGAATACCTTTATCGAAAAACTGAAGATCATGTATCATACCCGAATCAGCTATCCGGAAATGAAAAAGGATCAGAAATTCGAGAAATTTGTGTAAGTTTGCAAAACTTCTGGCAAAAAGCAGTGACAAATAATATATGAAATCCGAAGATTCTACAGAAAAATATAATGAAAAAGCAGAGAATGAAGAGCGCTTCCCTTTGGAAATGAACGATGAAGAAGGAATTACTCCTGAACAACATTCCGAATATAAAGCGCCCGCTAAGGAGGGGAGTATAATCCACCACCTTTCCGGAATGTATCAGAACTGGTTCCTGGAGTATGCCTCGTATGTCATTCTGGAACGGGCTGTCCCGCATATCAACGACGGACTGAAGCCTGTGCAGCGTCGTATCCTGCACTCTATGAAACGCTTAGACGACGGACGCTACAATAAAGTAGCCAATATCGTGGGGCATACGATGCAGTTTCACCCCCACGGAGACGCTTCCATCGGAGACGCACTGGTGCAACTGGGACAGAAAGAATTGCTTATCGACTGCCAGGGAAACTGGGGAAATATCTTGACGGGCGATGGCGCTGCTGCTCCCCGTTATATCGAAGCCCGCCTCTCTAAATTCGCATTAGAAACGATCTTTAATCCGAAAACGACACAATGGCAAGCCTCCTACGACGGGCGCAACAAAGAACCGATCACCCTTCCTGTGAAATTCCCTCTGCTGCTGGCACAAGGAGTCGAAGGCATCGCTGTCGGTTTGTCGTCGAAAATACTCCCCCATAACTTCAATGAGTTGCTGGATGCTTCCATCGCTTACCTCAAAGGAGAAAGTTTTATACTTTATCCTGATTTCCAGACAGGAGGCTATATTGATGTGAGCAAATACAATGAAGGCGAGAGGGGAGGCTCAGTAAAAGTACGGGCCAAAATCACGAAACTGGATAGCAAGACCCTTGTCATTAGTGAAATACCATACGGGAAAACAACTTCTTCTCTGATTGAATCGATCCTGAGAGCCAATGATAAAGGGAAGATCAAGATAAAAAAGGTGGACGATAACACCGCCCGGAATGTAGAGATACTGATTCACCTGGCACCCGGTGTTTCGTCCGACAAAACCATCGATGCACTATACGCCTTCTCGGATTGCGAAATCAGCATCTCCCCGAATTGCTGCATCATCATGGATAATAAGCCTCATTTCCTCACGGTGAGCGATGTGTTGCGCCATTCTGCCGATAATACCCTCGTACTGCTACGTACCGAACTGGAAATCCAGAAGGCGGAGCAGGAAGAAGCTCTTTTCTTCGCCTCGCTGGAAAAAATATTTATCGAAGAACGAATTTATAAAGATAAAGAATTTGAAAACGCCAGGAATATGGACCAGGCTCTTGCACATATCGACAGCCGCCTGGAACCCTTCAAAGCCGACCTGATCCGGGAAGTAAAACGCGAAGATATCCTGAAGCTGATGGAAATCAAAATGGGACGCATCCTCAAATTCAACTCGGATAAGAGCAATGCCTTGATTGCCCAGATAAAAAAAGACATCAAACAGATAAACCATCATCTGAAGAATATCGTCAGTTATACGATCGAATGGTTTGCTAAGCTGAAAGAGAAATACGGAGCGAACTATCCGCGGCAGACAGAAATACGCGACTTCGATACCATCGAGGCCGTGAAGGTGGCAGAGGCTAATGAAAAACTGTATATCAACCGCCAGGAAGGTTTTATAGGCATGTCTCTGAAAAAAGACGAATTTGTGTGTAATTGTTCGGATATGGACGACGTTATCATCTTCTATCGCAACGGAGTTTACAAAATTGTGCGGGTGACGGATAAGATGTTCGTGGGTAAAGACATACTATACTTCAATATCTTTACGAGAAACGACAACCGTACGATTTATAACGTGATCTACCGGGATGGGAAAATGGGCGTTAATTTCATCAAACGTTTTAATATCATAGGGATAAACCGAGATAAGGAATATGTGTTGACGAAAGGAACGGAAGGCTCAAGGGTCTTGTACTTCAGTGTAAACCCTAATGGCGAAGCTGAAACCGTAAAGGTCATACTCAAACCCAAACCCCGCCAGAAATTGCTCGTCTTCGAAAAAGATTTCAGCGAAATAGCCATTAAATCGCGTGGTGCTATGGGGAATATCCTGACAAAAGCCGAAATACATAAAATAAGCCTGAAGAAAAAAGGCGCTTCCACCATAGGCGGACGCCAAGTGTGGTTCGACTGGAAAGTTTTACGCCTCAACTATGAAGGACGAGGCGATGAATTGGGCGAATTTCAAAAAGACGACCAGATACTCGTCGTGCTGCGTAACGGCGATTTCTACACCACGAACTTCGACCTGAGCAATCATTATGAGGATAATATTCTGACAATAGAAAAATATGAACCGGATAAGGTATGGACTGCTGTTTTCTTCGATGCCGACCAGGGATACCGCTATCTGAAACGTTTCCAGATGGAAGCAATCAACAACCGCAAACAGAACTTCGTGAGCGAAAATCCCGACAGCCGGCTCTTCCTGCTGACCGACGAGGACTATCCCCGCATCGAAGTCGTTTTCGGAGGAAAAGACAGCGAACGCGAACCCCTGATTATAGACGTGGAAGAATTTATCGGAGTGAAAGGCTTCAAAACCAAAGGAAAACGTATTTCTTCTTTCGAAATACAAACAATAAATGAATTGGAACCTACCCGTTTTGCCGTAAAAGACGAACCTCCGCCGGCGGAAACAGAAGGAGACAAAGAAGTGGAAACAGACCAGGAAGAACCGGAACAGATAAAAAGTAATTCGGATATTATTGACGAAATTACCGGCCAGATGAAATTATTTGATGAATAAATTATGAAAAGGATTATCGGATATCTATTGATGTGCTTTATTACATACCCGCTTTCCGCACAGTTTAATAGTGAAGAGGTCCAACGGGAAATGAATGAAGGGACATTAGCAGGATTCGGCACATCCCAGGTGAAGGATACCTATCTCTCTCCGTTCAATTATTCCGGATGGGGAGCGCGTATTTTGAACGAACGAATGAGTCTTCTCCGCAGGATGAATTTTTTCAGGCAGCAAATTATCAGTGTAGATATTTCATCTACCCAAAATCCGGCGGAGAACGTGAATGATTTCGGGGCTTTTGTCGATTATTCCCTGACGTATTACTACCGTATCCGCACCGGCAACAACTTCAGCTTATTGCCGGGCGCCTCAGCCCACCTGATGGGCGGCTTTATCTATAATACGCGAAACGGAAACAACCCGCTGTCTGCCAAGGTCGATATTGATCTGGGCTTGTCTGTGATCATGCTATATACGTTCCGCATAAAAAAATATCCGTTAACCCTGCGTTATCAGGCTGATATCCCTCTGGGAGGTATCTTTTTCTCTCCGCCTTACGGGATTTCCTATTACGAAATGTTTAACGAAGGTAACCGGTCTGAGATCATTGCTTTTAATTCTTTTCATAATAAACTGGCCCTGAAAAATTATGCGACGGTAGATATCCCGGTTCATGGCTCCACACTTCGCTTAGGATATCTGAGCAGCCTCTATTATTCGGATACCAATCAGATAGATACACGTATCCTTTCAAACACGTTTATGATTGGTTGGGTGAAAAAATTTGTACTGAGATGAATCGTCTCCTGACATCTGTCGGCCTGATGATGATCCTCTTTGCCTACGGCTGCGAGATGGTGGATGAGTTTGATACTTCGCCCCGCCGGAACTTTGATGCCTGCTGGAAAATATTGGATGAGAATTACTGCTTTTTCGACTATAAACAAATTGATTGGAACTCGCTGTATGGAAAATACAGTATGCAGATCAACGAATCGACAGACGAAAGAGAGTTGTTTCAGGTACTGGCTTCGATGACGCAGGAGCTGCAGGACGGGCATGTCAATGTGATCTCCAAATACTACTTCTCTTCCTACGAAGGATGGTTCCAGTACCATCCGGCAAACTTCAACTGGAGTGTGATCCAGAATTACTACCGGGATGGAGAACGTAGTGGCGATTATGACGAAATCCGTTATGCCCTCCTGGCCGGAGGGCAGATAGGCTATATCTATTACGGCAGTTTCGATGAAAGCATACTGGAATCGGAATTAAATAAAATATTCGGGACATTTAAGGATTGTAAAGGCTTAATTGTCGATGTACGCGATAATGGAGGTGGCTCTTTAACCAATTCGGACCGCCTGGCATCGCGTTTCCTCGATACAAAAACATTATGCGGGTACATCCAGCATAAAACAGGTAAGGGACATAACGACTTCTCCGAACCCTATCCTCTTTATCTGGAGCCTTCACACGGCGACTTATGGCTCAAACAAGTCATTGTATTGACCAACCGGAGATGTTTCAGTGCGACGAACAATTTCGTCAGCAAAATGCGTGTCTTACCCAATGTGCGGACTTTAGGTGGCAGCACAGGCGGAGGGAGCGGATTCCCATTCACTTCCGAACTTCCGAACGGCTGGCGTATCCGTTTCTCTACCAGCCCCATCCTGGATATCAACAAGCAGCATACCGAGTTCGGCATTGAGCCTGACATCCCCGTGACGCTTACCTCAGAAGACATTGAAAAGCAAAAAGACACCCTCATAGAAACGGCTATCCAGCTGCTGCTGACCTCTGATTAAAATATAGCCCGAACCTTTGCAGATAACCCAAAAAGACCCTATCTTTGCATCTTCAAGCCAAGCGCGGCTGTGGTGTAATTGGTAGCCACGCCAGACTTAGGATCTGGTGCTTCACAGCGTGGGGGTTCGAGTCCCTTCAGCCGCACATGATACGAGTTATGAGTTACAAGTTGGTATCCTATAGACTTTCGCTTCAGAACCAATTACTTTCACTCCCGGAGTATATAGGATCTTCCTCTCCGGAACCTGTAATATTTCACTCCCGTCCGGTTTATTCCCGGACGGGAGCGAATTTATCCCGGACGGGAGCGGATTTTTTTCGGACGGGAGCAGGAGGACGACACATTCCCCATAGACTTTTAACGAAAAATCCTTCACTCCTTCACAGAGGGGTATAAGCCTCTGAGTGATATAAAATTAAGGAGTGAAGGATTTTTCGTTAAAAGCCTATGGGGAATTGTGTCGAAACTATTATACCTTATTTATTTCGCATTCCTTAATCCGTTAACCAGAGAAAACCAAGGCAACTAAACGAACGGATGTTAAATCTTTTATTTTTTCTGATAAAAATTTTGGAGGTTTCCGGGAATAGTCTATCTTTGCACTCGCATTTGAGAAAAAGATTTTTTCTCTCTGTGCGAAAGCAGTACTTTGATACATTGGCCCATTCGTCTATCGGTTAGGACGCAAGATTTTCATTCTTGAAAGAGGGGTTCGATTCCCCTATGGGCTACAAAATTTAATTAAAAAAGATAGCTAAAAAATGGCAAATCATAAATCGGCATTCAAAAGAATCAGACAGTCGAACGTAAAGCGCCTGCACAACCGGTATTATGCAAAAACAGCGAGAAACGCAGTGAAGAAACTGCGGGAAACGGAAGAAAAAAACGAAGCCCAGGCTTTGTTTCCGAAAGTTTGCTCTCTGTTAGACAAACTGGCGAAGAAAAATATCATCCACAAGAATAAAGCGGCTAATTTGAAATCCAAATTGGCGAAGCATGTAAATGCACTTGCGTAAGTAGATAAAAAATATAGTTATTTTATTCTCAGGGGGCTTGGTCGTGCTGATCCCCCTTTATTTATTTTATGGAAACAGTTTTAAGTGGTATCCGACCGACAGGCAATCTGCATCTGGGGAATTATTTTGGTGCAGTTCAGAGTTTTGTGCAATTACAGCATGCGTATAAATGTTTCTTTTTTATTGCCGACTGGCATTCGCTTACCACGCATCCGCATCCTGAGAATATCCGCAAAAGCGTCAAGACCATTCTGGCAGAATACCTGGCGTGTGGTATCGATCCTGAAAAAGCAACCATCTATGTGCAGAGTGATGTGCGCGAAGTATGCGAACTTTATCTCTATCTCAATATGAATGCCTATCTGGGCGAGCTGGAACGGGTCACTTCCTTCAAGGAAAAAGTGCGCAAACAACCTGACAATATCAATGCGGGGCTTCTGACCTATCCGTCGCTGATGGCAGCAGACATCATTATCCACAAAGCGAACAAAGTACCCGTAGGTAAAGACCAGGAACAGAATATGGAGATGGCGCGTAAGTTTGCCCGTCGCTTCAATACCATTTACGAAGTGGCGTACTTCCCCGAACCGGAGTCGTTCCACCTGTCGGAAAAAGCCTTGAAAGTACCGGGCCTGGATGGCTCCGGCAAAATGGGCAAGAGCGAAGGCAACGCCATTTATCTCATCGACGATGAGAAAACCATCCGGAAAAAAGTGATGAAAGCCGTAACCGACTCCGGCCCGGCCCTCCCCGGCAGCGAAAAGCCCGAACCCATAGCCAACCTCTTTACCCTGATGGAGATCGTTTCTTCTAAAGATACGTACGATTATTTCAACGGGAAATACAACGCCTGTGAAATCCGTTATGGCGATCTGAAAAAGCAGCTGGCAGCAGACATCAATACATTCTGTGCCCCCATCCGCGAGCGGATAACCGAGCTATCGTCCGACGAGGCTTATCTGGACAAAATAGCCCGCCTGGGAGCCGAAAAGGCTACGGAAAGCGCTGCCCGGACAATCCGCGAAGTCCGCGAAATCATTGGCTTCCGCCCGGCGCCTCTCTCCTGATTCACGGCCCGCCCTCCCTTTTCAACCACCGGCCTCCCAGATAATAAACAGGATACCAGGCCGAAAGGAAACCAATGCTCAGGACGGTGGCAAGGATAATAAGAATGTCGGCGGGCACCACTTCTACCGGATAATTATCGATAACAAAAGCACCGGCCGACCCCATTCGGATAAGCCCCAGCTCCTGCTGAAGGAAACAGAGTATCAATCCGGCAAGCACTCCTGTCAGGGCGCCGAAGCCGGAAATCATCCAGCCTGCGAAAAGGAAAATACGGCGGATCAGCTTATCCGTGGCTCCCATATTGCGAAGGGTCTGCACGTCGTCCTGCTTTTCGATCATCAGCATCGACAGGCTACCGGTCATATTAAAAAGAGCAATGACTAAGATAAAACAAAGGATAAGAAAAATCATCCATTTCTCCGATTGCATCATCTTGAAAGAGACTTCCTGCTGCTCGTAACGGTCTCTCACAAGGTAATCATCACCCAGCAAGGCCCGTATCTGCTTTTTTACGGCACGCAGGTTTGCTTTCTCCGTCAGTTTGAGCTCGATGGCCGATACGTCTTTATCATAATTGAAAAGGCTGCGGGTCAGGGAAAGGGGGACAAGCATAAGGGCTTCGTCGTTCACCTGCTGGTCGGTTCGGAATACGGCCGTGATATAGCAGTATTCCAGATTGAAAGAGGTGGCCGGATTCGACAGGTTCACCTGTTTGTCGCGTTTGGGAGCATAGAGTTCAAGCGGCGCCGTGAAGCCGGCATGGATGCCCAGTGAGCTGGCCAGTCCGATACCCGGGATGGCATAATCAGTCACTTCGTCGCTGAGGATAAAACGCCCGTCTATCAGGATGCTGTCGATGGAGGTCAGCAACCGGTAGTTCTCGTCCACTCCTTTGATCGTACCGATTACCTGCCGGTCGTTATAGCGTATCAGAGCATTGTCGTACAAGACCTCGCTCAGGCAGGCAATCGCCGGCAGTTGGCGGAGCGCCTGTATCTCTTCCGCATCCGGGTCGAACACCTTGCCTGTCCGTGGGCTTATCTTCAGCTCCGGGTCTAAGCTGCTGAACATCGAGAAGATGATACGGTTGAACCCATTCATAACGGAGAGGGCGCAGACCAATGCGAGCGTCGCCACCATCACGCCGCAGACCGACACCAGGGAGATGACATTGATGGCATTATGCGATTTCTTGGAGAAAAGGTAACGGCGGGCGATATAGAACGGAAAATTCATTGCTTCAGCAATGCGTCGATATTTTCGAGATAGTCGAGCGAATCGTCGATGAAGAATGAGAGTTCCGGTATTTTACGTAATTGCAGCCTGACACGTTGCCCCAGATCGTAGCGTAGCGATCGGGTATTGGCGCGTACGGCTTCCAGGAGTTCTTCTCCTTTGTCGGAGGGGAAGATGCTCAGGTATGCCCTGGCGATGCTCAGGTCGGCGCTTACACGCACAGTGCTTACGGAGATCAATGTCCCCGGTTTCGCTTGTGTCTGCTTTTGGAATATATCGCTCAATTCCTTCTGCAGCAGACGTTCTATTTTGCTTAATCGTTTGTTTTCCATACTCTTGTGTTTTTATTTTTTCCAGATAACAGTAAGTCCGTCGCGTAAAGGTAATATAACTTTTTCAATTCGCGTATCTTCTTTTATTTTATCATTGAAATTCAGGATGCCACGGGTCTGTTTATCCGGCGGGGAGGCCGATACGACTTTCCCGTCCCAGAGGGTATTATCGGCAACAATCAGTCCGCCGCTCCTGACGCAGGGGAACACCCGGTCGTAATAATCGGAATAGAGGCGTTTGTCGGCATCGATAAATACCATATCAAAGGTTTCATTCAGCGTCGGGATAAGGTCCATTGCGTCGCCGAAGTGTATCTTTATCTTGTCTTTATACGGTGAGCGCGAGATGTATTTCCTGATGAAATCTTCCATCTCGTCGTCAATTTCAATGGTATGTATCCGTGCGTCGTCAGCACTGCCTTCGGCCATGCAGAGGGTAGCATAGCCTGTATAGGTACCGATTTCCAGTATTCGCCGGGGACGGAGGATGCGGCAGAGCATTTTCAGTATCCGTCCCTGCAGATGGCCGGCAATCATCCGGGGTCGAAGCAGGTTTACATGCGCATCACGCGTCAGTTCTTCCAGTAATTCGCCTTCCCGGTCGATATGGGAGAGGACGTAATCGTCGATTGAACTCATCAGGGTTCGGAGAATGTAGGGAGGGAATATTTCCCGGCGGCATCCAGCACCTTGCCTACATTGTTTATTTCGAGGAAGGACGTACCTCCTCCTTCGCCAAAGCTCCCGCTCAGATAGGCCACCATATTGTTGCGTGTGATATGTCCGCCCTGAATCAGTTCGTTCAGGGCATTGTAGAAGTAATCGCGCCGGCTGTCGTTGCGTGGCTGGAAGACAGCCCAGACCCCGTACGACAGGGAGAGCATCCGCATCACATCCTCGCTATAGCAGATGGCATATACCGTAGAGGTTCCGCGAAAAGCCGCCAGGTAGCGGGCCGTCCGTCCGGTATAACTATCGGTGATGATGGCCTTTACATGCAGTTTAGACGACGATTTGACGGCCTGTTTGGCGAGAAAGGAAGTCACATCCACATCGTTCCCGACGAAGGGGACGCGGATATCATTGGCTGTCAGCTTCGTCTTCTCTGATTCGGAGATCACTTTTGTCATCGTCTGCACCGCCTCTACAGGGTATTTGCCATAGGCCGTTTCGCCGCTGAGCATCAGTGCGTCGGTACGGTAGTAGATAGCATTGGCGATATCGGTCACTTCCGCACGGGTCGGACGTGGGTTGGTAATCATGGAATGGAGCATCTGTGTGGCGACGATGACCGGTTTCTTCATTTCCACACATTTGCGGATCAGGATGCGCTGGATGCCCGGTATCTTCTCCGCCGGCACTTCGATGCCCAGATCGCCGCGGGCAATCATAATGCCGTAAGCCGCTTCCAGTATCTCGTCGATATTATCCACCCCTTCCTGATTTTCAATCTTGGCAATGATCTTTATCGGGCTCCGGTGTTCGTCGAGGATGCGTTGGATATCCAGTACATCCTGCTTATTGCGCACGAAGGAATGGGCAATAAAATCCACCTTATGCGTAATGGAATAGAGGATATTCCGGCGGTCTTTTTCGGTAAGCGAAGGCAGGTTGATGCGTACACCCGGTACGTTCACGCTCTTGCGGCTTCCCAGTGTAGCGTCGTTCTGTACTTCACAGACCAGGTATCCGGGATGTTTTTCCACGACTTTCAGGTCAAGCTCTCCGTCGTCTATCAGCATATCATCGTTGATTTTCATATCATCGACGAAGCTGAGGTATGACACACAGATGCACTCGCGCGTTGTTTTCTCTTCCGGGCTGCCTTTTACTCTGACGCGGTCGCCGGTACGGAAGCTGACAGGCTGTTCCGCCGGCGTCGTGCGTATCTCAGGGCCTTTGGTATCCATCAGTACCCCGATCCGGTCGGATACCTGGCGTGTATTACGGATCACTTTGTCGAATCCTTCTTCGCCCATGTGGGCCGAATTAATACGTATCACATTCATCCCTGCTTTATAGAGTGAGTGGATGAAATCCACTTCGCATCGCTGGTCGGAGATGGTTGCTACAATTTTTGTTTGTTTAAGCATAAGTCATTATCAATATTTCAATTATCAATTTCCGGAGCAAGAAGCGCTTCCACTGCCAGACGGTAAGAATCGAGTCCGAATCCGAGGATCACGCCTTTACAGGCAGCTGATATCAGGGATACATGGCGGAAAGGCTCCCGTGCGTGCACATTCGAGATATGGACTTCCACGACGGGGCTTGTCACGGCTTTTATCGCATCGTGCAGCGCAAGCGAGGTATGCGTGTAAGCACCTGCATTCAGGATAAGGCCATCGTAGCCGAATCCGGTCTCGTGTATTTTATTTATCAGTTCGCCTTCCAGATTGCTCTGGAAGTATGAGATTTCGCATTGAGGGTAGATTTTACGCAATTCGTCCAGATACCCTTCAAACGCAGTATTTCCATAGACTGCCGGTTCGCGCTTCCCCAGCAGATTAAGATTCGGGCCGTTGATTATCTGAATCTTCTTCATTGCTCTCTGTTTATTCAGGTTATTGTTTCTTATATACCTGCAAACTTACATAAAAATTGCGATTTATAAGCGAGCCTGTATAAAAGAATAGCCTTTTATCGCAAAAAATCAAGACCGCTCACCTCCAATAATTAGTGTACCACAAGCTCGGAGCTTAA
>JAISZA010000210.1 GCA_031269535.1 Tannerellaceae bacterium | reverse complement strand
AGTCCGCGGGCGGACTGGATGGCGATATCGAGGATGCGTTTCAGGCTTTCCTGTTCGCCTCCTGCGTAGAGGGATTCATTTTCGATCGCCTCCTTCAGGCTGCCCCCGTCCATCCATTCGGCAAAGACGGTAGGTACGCCCTCAATCTCGCGCACATAGTAACAGGAGACGATATGCGGATGCAGCCCCAGCCGTATCCAGGCCTCACACTCGCTGATAAAGGTCTGTTTCTGTTCCTCGCTCCGGAACATATGCACCTGCGGCTGCTTCATAGCCAGCGAGACGCCCCATTCCGTATGTTTCACGCGATAGACCTTTCCCATCCCTCCGAGGAAAGGCCCCGCTTCGTTGACGTAAAGATTGGCAATGCTGTTGTTTCCCATATTGTAATTATTTGATATCGTTTTTTTGTAGCCATATACTACACTGAAAAGCTCCATCTGTCTGTCAGGGGGGGGCTGAGACAGATGGAACGGGGTACCTACCATAGCCGCGGTATTGCAAGCCTACACGATTATAAACCCTTCGGGCGCTTTTCCGGAATTTTTTTTGTTATAGGGGCATATATACAACACTGCAATTTTTTCCCCTCCGGAGAAAATCTGGTAGGCGTCAATCGGCGCCTCGATATTTTCCTTTTGTGTAGAGTAGAGTCGCTTATAGGTAATTCTCCCTCCATCCGGTGTCCTGAGGCTTTTCAGATAAAACTGACTGCCCGTGATGGTATGCACGGGGATGGGATTCGTGACTTCGTAGCCAAACTTCCCGATCCCTTCGGGTATTTCGTCTTTATCCGTACCCTTGTATCCAAACAATTTGCAAATAGCTTTAAATTTTTTTTCTGAATCATCCATGTCTTTTATATTTATTGGTTGAGATTTGGAGATAGACTGCTGAGATATTGTCGCGTCCGCCCCGGGTGTTTGCTTCGTTGATGAGGCGCTTGCATACGTGGGTGGGGTTTCGCGAAGAGCGCATCAGGTGTGGCAGGAGTGTGTCGTCTATCATTCCGTGGAGTCCGTCGCTGCATAAGAGGATGCGGTCGCCGGGGTGAACTTCCTGTATGAATACGTCGGGGGTAGCGGGTGCCGTCATGCCTGCGAAGCGTGTGAGCTGTGAGCTGCCGGGGTGGTTACGCGCCTGTTCGCGGGTCAGCTCTCCATCTTCCACCAGGATGGCGGCCACGTTATGGTCGCGGGTTATTTGCCGGATTTTTTTCTTGTAGCGTGGCAGGAGGTAGCCCCGGCTATCGCCCAGGTTGACAAATATGGCATGGCGGCCCGTCAGCCACACCCCGGAGAGGGTAGAGCCAAAGCCGGCCCGATGACCTTTGTTGGCGGTATTGTATATCGTATCGCTGATCATGCGTACCTGCCCGGCAAGGAGTTCGGCGGCGTATGGAGGAGAATCTTCCTTCTTTAAGCCGGCTATTGCCTGCTGTATGGCTCCGGGCAGTATCTGTTTGATCATGGCGGAGGTCCGGCCTCCGCCGTGGAGGCCTCCCATACCGTCTAATACGGCATAAAAACCTTCTTCGGGACACAGGACTACTTCATCCTGGTTGGAAGTGCGCATCCTGCCGGTATCCACCAGCGCATCCCCGGAGAAGGCGTAACTGAAGTAGGGAGTATGCTGTATCATAAAGCGGCGCTGATGGCTTGTTTCAGTTCCGCTGCCGTTTTTATTCCGATACCGGGGCGTTCGATGAGGGCGGCATCAATGACGTCAGCCAGCCGTCTGGGTATTTCGGGATCGCGCATACGAATGGAGACGGGCGGATTGCGTAATGCCTGTATCACCCAGTCGCTCTTATCATCATAGTCTCTGACATAACGGCCGGTAAGCATAAAATAATAGCAGGCTGCGGTAGCCCAGACATCGACTTCGGGTTTGACATATTTATAATTCGCAATCTGCTGTCGGGGCATGAATACCACCGTACCGGCCAGGGCGCCCGTGTAGGTGAATCCGGATAGTCCTGCCGTATCGAAGGCTTTGGCCAGCCCGAAATCGGCCACCTTGGCTGTGCCTGCATGGAGGAAGATATTCGCCGGCTTGAAATCGCGGTGTACAATCCCGTTGCCAGGTATCTCTTTTCCCTCTGTCGTTATTCCTTTTACCGTCTTCGTATGAACATAATGAAGCCCGTCGAGCACTTGTAAGGTGATGCGGGTAGCCTGGTCTAAGCTCAGCTTTCCGTGATTCTTTTTTATGAGGTTATCCACGCTTCCATCCTTGCAATACTCCATGAGTATGAAATAGATATCGCCTGAGCGTCCGCATTTGAGCTGTTCGACCACGTTTTTATGTCTGAGCTGTCCTGAGAGATGTGCTTCGCGCAGGAACATATTCTTGGCATGTTCTTCGACAGCCACCTGGGGGAGCATGAGTTTGAGCGCCATTTCTTTGCCTGTAGCTTCCTCCCTTACTAACCAGACTTCTCCCATGCCTCCTTTTCCCAGGGTTCTGATATTCCGGTATCCGGCGATTTCTCTTGCGTTTTCGTTGCCCTTTTCGGCCTGTTTCAGGAGGAACTCCAGTATTTTGAGGGGATTTTTCCGGCAGTTCTCACAGATATCGGGGCCGTTGGGTTCTAAAGAGGAGCCGCATATCTCGCAGCTGCGTTTTTCGGGTTGGGGTTTGGGGGGTGTTTTTTTCATCAGTTCTTCTTTTTCTTTTTTCAGGGCTGCGGCCACCCGTTCGGCCTCTTTCCGTTCTTCTTCCGCTTTTTTCTTGTCTAAAGCAGCCTTTTCAGCTTTCAGGCGTTCCTGTTCGAGTTTTTTCAGGGCCGCCTGTTCTGCTTTGATTCGTTCCTGTTCTTTGTTGTAACATGCAGCGCAGACAGGTTTGTTTCCGGCATTGACATATTGCGGTTGATCTATCTCGCACTTACATTCGGAGCACAACTCCGGCGTCTGTATATCCACCGTAAATTCACACTCATTTCCCAGACTCAGCCTGTCTCCCGATTGCATATTATACTCGTTATAAGGCAGATTTCGGGCATCTTCGATCGACATCGTTCCCGGTCGTTTTCCGATCAGTTCTCCATTGAGATAGGTTCCGTTGAGACTTCCGAAATCGTGCACCCTTATTGCGGGCGGGACGACCTCTAAGAAGCAGTGAAGACGCGAGACGGTAGGCTCCGGCAAAACAATCTGGCAATCATTCTGGTCTCGCCCCACGAACAGGACTTCTTTTTCCGTATAGACTAATTCCGAGCCCGCATGGCTCCCTTTTGTAAATTTCAGTACGACTTTTGCTGGCATGATTTTTCCTCCTGATGAATTATTTAATTATATTACAAAGTTAGCATGTGTTTTTTTATTGTATATCCCTACTTATGGGGAGAAATTGAAAGTATATTGGATTTTACGGGACGGCTTCCACCCATATCAATCCCATCTGCATAGTCAGTTTTAACAGACTTACCGTATTATCCACTCCCAGTTTGCTGCGCAGGTTGCTGCGGTGGTCTTTGACTGTCATTTCCGCGATGGGGACCTTTGTCTCTTCGGTTATTTTCCGGGCGATCTCTTTGTTGGTATAGCCTTGTCCGAGGTATTGCAGCACCTGGAACTCCCGTACGGTGACCCATAAAGGTTCTCTTGTATTTCTCAGCGACAGATCGCTTTTCCGGCAACGGAAAGATTCATTGTTCATGACCACCCTGATGCCATAAAGCAGTTCCTCCAAGGGAGCCGATTTCAGTATATAGCCCGAAACGCGGCATTGCTTTATCGTGTAGGAGATTGTAAACCAATGTTTATAATCGGTAAATATCACGATTCTCAGACCGGGATATTGGTGCTTGATTGCTTTGCAGAAGGATATCCCGTTGCCATCGGGCTGGCTGAGTTCGAGCAGGAGGATGTCCGGTTTCTTCAGGGCCAGGTCGATCAGGCACTGTTCCAATGTCGCTGAGACGCTTATATCAGGGTTAATATCCTTTTCTTTGCTGAGATAGGTGCAGACTCCTTCAATCAGCATACTGTGACGGTCGGCTATATGTATTTTTATCATGGCTTTCTGTGTTACGGGGTTGTTCGATATCAATTGTTATTTCTGTTCCCTGGCCTTCCGAAGTGAATATACTCATTTGTCCGTTGTAAGCGACGACACAGGCGCAGATATTTCCTAATCCGGAGCCGATTATGGCTTTCTCAGGGTCGAAACCGCAGCCATCGTCGTTCACGGTAATGGAGATCACTTCTTTACCCAGCGATAACTGCACGAAGATATGAGTAGCGCCGGCATGTTGCAAGGCATTGTTAATCAATTCGCAGATGCAACGGTAGAGGAGTATGTTCAACGATTTGTTCAGCATGGAATCCAGGCCGAAAGAGTTGAAACAGACTCCCTGCAACGTATCGCAGAAATATTTAACGGCATATTGCAGTCCCATCAATAGCCGGGGCATCACAGGCTTCAGATCGTCTTCGGGGAGGTTGAACCATTCGTCCGGCAGATCCGGTTTTCCGGTAAACTGTTCCGCATCGGAGCGGCTCGCAATGGCATAGGTCTTTATCTCATCAAAACCTAAGGTGGACACAAGGGGTAGCTCGCCTGAACTCCCGGCAACGGGGTGTTCCTCTTCCTGGGGTAATTTGCCCGTTTCTTTCAGATTGTCATTTCGTATTAATTCCATAAATTGCATATTATTTTTATGCAAATATATTGGAAAAATTTATTCTTTTCCTACAATATAAAGAGGGGGTTGCACAAGAAAAAGCAAAAAAATTATTCCCGTCCGTGAATAGTAAATAGTAGATAGTGAACAGTAAACTTTCCCAATGTACTATTCACTATTAGTTATTCACTATGTCCCCCCCATTTGGGGGATAGGATGGATGTTATTTTTTTGTTTACTTTGTTATATCATTAATTATAAAATATACGGTTTATGAAAACAAGAATCAGTTTTTTTACAGGAAAGATCGGCATGATGCTGATATCCGGTACATTGATGTTGTGTGCATGTCCTTATGTGCCTAATATTCCTGATGATCCCACTCCTCCGGCCGAACCGGTTATAACATCCGGGCGGGTCAATACGCTCAATAAATTTTCGTTTCGCTACGGTAGGATGGATGTAAGTGCGAAACTCCCTCAGACAGCCAACGGTCTGTGGCCTGCTGTGTGGATGATGGGGGATGATGTGGAGACGGTCGGATGGCCTGAATGCTCGGAAATTGATATTGTGGAAATGGGTTCAAGGGATGGCATAAACGAAGGTACGCAAGACCGCTTTCTGACACGGGGCGCCCATTGGGGGCCTTTGTTACTCGGCAACGGGCATCCCAACTATATGCTGAACGACGCGTATCCCAAAAGCCTGCAGGATGATTTTCACCTATATACATTAGTCTGGGATGAACGGGTGCTGCAAATCTATATCGACCCCGAGCTGGATGCCAATCTCAATCTCAAACCGGGTAATACGCCCTGTTACGAGATGCTTATCAATGTTTACGACGGCGACTATCCGGTAGGGAAGTATTTCCATAAACCTGATTTTATTATCATGAACCTGGCTGTTGGAGGCAATTTCCCCCAGATTCACGACATCAACCAGATTACCGCGCTTCATGCCGGCAATAATTATGAGGCGACGATGTATGTCGATTTCGTCAGGGTGTTCCGCCATACAAAGACGAACACTTCCTCGCCGGAAGAAGGCCTGGTCTGGCAAGACCTCTTTGACGGCGACCGGGTGGACGAAAACAAATGGAATATCGAAGAAAACGACGATGGGGGAGGAAACAACGAATTGCAGTCGTACCGTCGCGCCAATGTTTCGGTAGGCAAAGAGCCCACCAGCGGTAAGAGCTGCCTCATCCTGAAGGCAAAGAAAGAATAAAAGCGGCCGGAATAAAAGTAAGGGATAAAGGGGTGCATTTGACTACGTCGATTTTCAATTCAAATGGTCGCCTCGTCATTGCGAGGTACGAAGCAATCCAGAGCGAGCACCCTGGATTGCTTCGTACCTCGCAATGACGCCCCTCCCGTCCTTGCGAACCCGAACCCGGAGGGTGGCCATCCAGAGCGGGCACCCTGGATTGCTTCGTACCTCGCAATGACGATGGAAATCCATTGAATCTGCGACAGTTTGAATTGAAAATCGACGTAGTCAAATGCACCCAAAAAACAACAG
>JAISZA010000189.1 GCA_031269535.1 Tannerellaceae bacterium | reverse complement strand
TCAGTCGTTTTGAGCCAATCTACACCTCACACTTGGCCGGAATCAGTAATTTTACCTCCATCAGTTGCTCACTCCGGCTCCGACTCAGTTGTTTTACCTCCATCAGCTGCTCACTCCGGCTCCGACTCAGTTGTTTTACCTCCATCAGCTGCTCACTCCGGCAATTACCCTGCCGGATATTATCTGCGGACATCATTAGGCTGCCCTTTCAGGGCGTCTACCGGATTATTCTGTTTATACCCAGCGGCAACGCCCTGGGTTCCGTGATGAATACGGGTGTATTTCAAAATCGTCATTACGGGCCGTCCTTGCGAACCCGAGAGTGAAGCAATCCAGACCGGGCACCCTGGATTGCTTCGTACCTCGCAATGACGGTGGAAATCCATTGAATCTGCGACAATTTGAAATGCACCCAAGGCATCCTTTTCTTTTTTGTAAAATAATCTATAGAACACTTGCATGGTAGTAAAATTACTATTTTCTTTACAGTGTCAATTAAAAACAAATAGTTCTATGAAAGTTTGGAAAGTGAAAGAGATTATCAGTTACATAGAAAGTGATGACTGGTATCTCGTAGCACAAAAGGGTAGTCATCGACAATTCAAACACCCTACTAAAACAGGAAGGGTAACAATTCCCGGAAATCTAAATGATGACTTACCACCGGGAACTGCAAACAGTATTTTGAAACAAGCAGGGTTGAAATAACCCCCGCATAAAAACGATACGGCGTGTTACCGTAAAAAAAATATGAAAAAAGTTATTGTAACAGTAGAATTAGCAGATAATAATTATGCTGCCTATATTGAAAAGCTTCCGGGATGTGTTTCTACCGGAAAAACCTTTGATGAGTTAAAAGATAATATTAGTGAAGCAGTTGCATTTCATTTAGATGGTATGCGTGAAGATGGGGATGCAATTCCATCGGTGTTTTCCGGCAAATATGAACTTGTATATCATTTCGATACACAAAATTTACTACAACACTATAATGGAATATTCACAAATGCAGCACTTGAAAGGCTTACAGGCATCAACCAAAGGCAATTACAACATTATGCATCTGGGGTAAGTAAACCACGTAAAGAACAAGCCAAAAAGATAGAACAAGCCCTGCATAATCTTGGAAGGGAATTATTAGTAGTAGAACTTTAGTTTTTAATTGACGTTAAACTTTGTTCAGCTACACCCCGATATCATTCTTGGTATCGGGGTTTTTATCTTTGCCACTGAAATATGGATGATCTACCAAACGCTAGGAATAATCAATCCAAAACTATTAAGAGAGCCGGCATGCAAATGTCGGCTCTCTCTTTTTTGATATCCTCCTGGAGGATGGATTCATTCGCCTCATTCCTTATCGTATGTGAGTTTGCCTACAGCAGTGATGCCGTCTGCTACGATTTCCAGGCCTTTGGTGGCAACTGCTGTGGCGGGGTCGATGATGTAAATATGCGGATATTCGTCCTTCGAGACGATGGGGACAGCAATTTTACCGTCGCCGGCATAGGGAGTGGAGCCGATACTGGTGATTTTATCAACGGCAGGCAGGCCAGTTACTTCCTTATAGGTCTTTTTCTCTACGTCAACCACCGCCAGTACGCTCCAGATGGCTTCGCTTGTCTGATTCGGCGTATTATACATCTGCAGGAGGAAGTAATTACCCGATATAGGCCATACCTTGAAGAGGTGACGACCGGCGGCAAGCGATTGGATGTCGAAGAAATAGTCCGGGTCGAAGCGTTTTTCGCCTTTTTTGATGCGCAGGGCGCCGGAAGGTCTGGTCGTGCGGCTATCGTAGGCCGACGAAAAGACGTAAACATTGTCGTTCTCATCTTTGGCCAGATTGGTATGGTAGCCCGAACGGTAACGGCCCGTCGCATAGCTCAGACGGTCGTCGCGGAGGAGGGTACAGTTCAAATCTTTGTCGAATATACCGACCCATACGCTGTCGGGGAAAGCCGTGACCGTGCCTGTCGTACCGCCGGCGTTGACGGCTGGCGTGGTACAGATGCCGGAGAAGAACGTATCGCCTACTTCCAGGATACCGGAGAGGTTAGCCGTTTCGCCGTTGCCGGTGAAATTACCGCTGGATATGACTTTCTCGGTTATCGTCTGCGTTTTGACATCAAGCAGGTTGAACGAAAGGCCGGGTGTATTGTCAGCCCGTGTGACGGATACCGCCGTTACCACGTAATCGCCGAAATAACCGTAGGTTGTATAGCGCGAAGGCATCTGATAGGTGTTGAGGCGGCGTTGCAGCTTGCCGTTCGTGTCTAATTCGTAAGCCGCCACTTCGGCAGGGTCGCCCTGTTTATAGACCAGGTCGTAAGCGTACTTTTCATTGTAGAATATCCAGGCTGTGGCAGCCTCGGTTTCGATGCCGTTGCCTACGATGCTTATCTGTCCCGACGAGATGCTGTCTGTCTGCAGGATATAGGTACCATCCTGGCTGGTAGCGACTACTACATATTGATACGGTTGCGTTACCACAGGAGGAGGTTCAACCCCACCCGTATCATTTTTATCACAGGAAAAGAAGGCCGGCAAGAAAGCAGCGGCCAGAAGTACTGAACAAATGTTCTTTTTACTCATTGTTTTAGCTTTTATATATATTTATTTACTGAAAAAATACCTGACTTTCGCGGAGAAACTTCTCCCCGGCTTCTGCAGGCTGAAATTATCATACAGACGTGCGTCGGTCAGGTTGCGGCACTCGAGGGAAATGCTGTAGCGCCCATCCTGTATCGCGTACGTCAGGTTCACATCGTGTGAGAACTGTACAGGTATCATATCCTTGGAGTCGTATGCACCGTTGGTTCCCCAGCGGAGAGGAAATTGATAGACGTACAAGGCATTGTATCCGAGGTTGAGGGTGTTCGACTTCCTCCCGATGCCGGTCAGAAAGAGGCTGAAGTCGGCATTACCGTAGAGATAAGGTACGTTGGGTACCCTCGAATTGTAGCTGGTGCTAATCACCGGTGAGCCGGGCGAACGATACTTCTCTTTATTGCGCAGATTCTGGTAGGTGAAATTACCACCTACGGTCAGAAGCCTGCTATACGAATATCGTATTTCGCCCGTATAGCCGACGTTGCGCACATGTCCGTGGTTCTCGTAAGCCGCCGTATTGTGCATGCTTTCCACTACGCGGCGGATGTAATCTTTTATGTCGCGATACATGAATCCCCCGTCGATAAAGAAAGAATGATGTTTTCCGAAGAGTTTATTATAGCTGATGTTTACGTTGATATTGTCGCTGTTCTCCGGATTCAGTACGGCATTGCTCTTTTCCAGATCTTCGTTGCCGAAGAGTTCGTTGGCGGTCGGAAGCCGATAGGTTTTCTCGTACGAGAGCTTGAACTGGAAGTCTTTCAGCAGGTACCAGGTGGTCGCCGCTCCGTATCCGGTTGTTGAAAACGTGTTCGAGAAAAGCTCGTATCGATAGCTGTTGGTTGCTGTGGATACATTTTTGGGGCCTTTGGTGTACTGGATGTAGTGCTTGCCGAAGAAGGAGACATTCCCATACGTAGCATAATCGAATTTATAGGCGAGTCCGGATACATTCTTAACCGTTATTTTGGGAAAAGTGTCCGTCGCATTGATACTTCCCGTCATCGCGACCGTGTTTTTGCTGATCCGGTCGAATGTCGTTGTCACATTATTGAAGGAGAAGCTATGCTGCGCATTCAGTTTATAGTGGATGCCGGCAGTGAGGGAGCCGTTATTGTTGTAATATTTGGCAATGGAGTAGTTTACTTCGCCTTTGCGGTTGATCTCCCTGTATTCGCCGTACCAGTTGTATTGGCGGGAGGCGGTATCCACATGCTGGCTGTACCCCAGGTTGATATTCCCCGTCAGATTAAAATCCAAGCCCTGGGTGAACAGGTTTTTCTTCACATACTGGATAGAAGGCATGAGGGTTTCGCCTTTCCGGTATCGCTCACCGAATACGATCTTCTGTATGTTGGAGTTTTGAATATCGGCCCGGTCTTTCCCCAGCGTAATACCGATCAGCAGGCGGTCGGCAAAGCGTTTGCCTGTGACACCTACTCTGGCGATAAGGGTCTCGTTGTGGTAGGTATCGTGGAAACGGCGGACTTTCTTCTCGTCGGGACTGAACACCAGGGTGTTCAGGTCGAGCACAGGCGTATAGACCCAATAGTCGTTGTCGGAATAATTCTGAAAAACATTCAGCTGGAGGGTAAAGCCGTTATCTGCGGTATAGCCGGCATTGATATACGACTTATGGGTGTTGAATGAACCGTAGGAATAAGAAGCGTCCACAAAGGTACGCCGCTGCTGCCCGGTTACGATATTGACCGCGCCTCCCAGGGCATCCGCTCCGAAGCTGACAGGCACTACACCTTTGTAAACTTCAATCCGCTCGGCCAGGTTGACGGGGATATTATTAATCTGGAAGGAGGAACCGAAACCTTCCATCGGCACTCCGTCGAGGAAGAACTTCACATGGCGTCCGCTGAAGCCGTTGAGCGAAAATTCGGTGTTCGAACCGACGCCTCCCGCCTCGCGTATCCGTGCCCCGGATATCCGGTCGAGCGCATGAGCCAGGTCGAGCGTCGTATGATGAAAGGCCTTCGCATTGATGGCTACTACATTGAAGGCGGATTCGTTCACCTGCTGCGTGGCCGACTTTCCCAAAACAAAAACTTCCTCCAGGGCGTTGGCTTCTGCCTCCATGACGATATTCAGGCTTTGCCTTTTTGTCAGCGACAGCTCTCTTTCTACCGTCTTGTATCCCAGCGAGCGAACGACTAAGGTATAGTCACCGGGAGGCGCCTCCAGACGGTATTCCCCTTTTTCATTCACCGTCGTACCCATGTTCGTTCCCTTGAACATCACGGTAGCAAACTCCAGCCATTCATTCTCCGTCGAACTGATTTTTCCGGATAACTGCAAGGTCGCCCGCTGGGCGAAAAGAAAGGACGAACATAAAAAGAAAATACCTATTACAATAACTCTCAAACACGCTGTTTGCCTACTCATACTCATTATTTGTTATTCAACATCTTAATCAGGGCGCAAATATCAAGATAAAGACCCGGTCGTGCAATTCCTACTTATAGGTATATTCTTTGCATATTTTACCTACGAATGGTTATATTGTAATGAATAATTGATTGCTAAAAAGATCTGTTTCTCCAAGAAAATTACGGGCCGTCATTGCGAACCCAAAGAGTGAAGCAATCCGAACCGGCGGGCACCCTGGATTGCTTCGCTGGTTGCCATCCCTTCCGGACTGTCATTTTGTCGTTCCGAGCGGAGAGTTTGTCAGTAAAAGCAAGGAATTTTGAGCTCGGAGCAAGGAATTTTGAGCTCGGAGCAAGGAATTTTGAGCTCGGAACAAGGAATTTTGAGCTCGGAGCAAGGAATTTTGAGCTCGGAGCAAGGAATTCGGAGCTCGGAGCAAGAAATCCGGAGCTCAGAGCAAGAAATCCGGAGCTCAGAGCAAGGAATTCAAAAAAAAGAGGAGGCGGGGGGTACAAAATTTATACGTAACTTTGCAAAAGCATAATTCTATTCATTTCATATACTCTAATAAATAAAAATGACCTATGTCGATTATTGAATCTATCTGCCAGCGCCGCTCTGTCCGCAGTTATAGCGGAGAGGCCCTGAGTAAAGAACATGCCGGACGTATCGAAGCCTATATTGCCGGTCTGAAAGCGCCGTTCGGAGCGCAGGCCCACATCCGGCTGATTCATACGGATACCCTCGAGGGAAAAGTCAGGATGGGTACATACGGTGTCATCGGCGGAGCGAGAGATTTCCTCACGCTGGCCTATAAAAAAGAACCGCTGGCCGAAGAAAGCGCCGCTTATTTGTTTGAACAGGCCGTGCTTTTCTGTACATCGCTGGGACTGGGGACTTGCTGGCTGGGCGGTTCGTTCAGCCGGAAAGACTTCGGCAGACAAATTACCCTCGAGCCCGGCGAAAAGGTAGGTATTGTATCTCCGGTTGGGTATGCAGGCAGTAAGAAACGCATCTGGGACGTCCTTATCGGAGCCGAGAAACATCATGCCTCACGCAAAGCCTTCGGCTCGCTTTTCTTCTCGCACGATTTCAATAGGCCTCTGACAGAAGAGGCAGCCGGCATCTATCGTCGGCCGTTAGAGATGGTTCGCCTGGCGCCTTCGGCCAATAATTTTCAGCCCTGGCGGGTTATCCTCGAGGCCGGTACGCTGCATTTCTACCACCAGAAAACACTGGGCGGATTCGACGCCATTGATTCGGGCATCGCTCTCTCCCACTTTGGCGAGACCTGCCGTGAACTGGGCATAGCCGGTCGCTTCGAACGACTCCCCTCACGGGAGAAAGAGGCCGTTGCCGTCTATTCCATTTCGTGGATACCGGAGGGAGGAAGCAAGGAGGCATAAAAACACAGAGAGCAGCAAACGGTTTATCCGCTTGCTGCTCTCTGGAGACAGCCTGATGCGTCCGAAGGGATTATTCGGGCTTCGCTACCTCTGCTTCGGGAGCGCCTGCCGTTGTTTTCTTACGCGAACGCCTGGTTTTAGAGGCTTTCTTCACCACACTGTCCTTCAACATGTTTTCGTTGTAATCCACTAATTCAATAAAACACATTGCAGCGTTATCTCCCAGGCGATTGCCGGTTTTGATAATACGTGTATATCCTCCCGGGCGATTGCCTATCTTTACTGATATTTCCTTAAAAAGTTCCGTTACAGCCTGCTTATTCTGCAAGAGGCTAAACACGACACGTCTTGAATGCGTTGTATCGTCCTTCGACTTCGTAATAAGAGGTTCTACGTACTTACGGAGGGCTTTGGCCTTAGCCGTCGTCGTAAATATCCTCTTATGTCTGATCAAAGAAGTAGCCATATTCGAAAGCATCGCCTTCCGGTGCGTGTAGGTACGACCTAAATGATTTATTTTTCTATTATGTCTCATCGCTTTAGTTAGTCTTTATCTAATTTATATTTAGTGATATCCATACCGAAAGAAAGGTTGAGGTTTTCGAGCAGTTCATCAAGCTCGGTGAGTGATTTCTTTCCGAAATTACGGAATTTCAGCAGGTCATTCTTATTGAATTTGACCAATTCTCCCAAGGTTTCCACATCAGCTGCTTTGAGGCAATTAAGGGCACGCACGGAAAGGTCCATTTCCGAGAGTTTACTTTTAAGCAATTGCCTCATGTGCAGGATTTCTTCATCAAACTCTTCGTTGCCTTCGGTATCAATAGTTTCCATTGCAATCTTATCGTCAGAAAAAAGCATGAAGTGATGAATCAGAATCTTAGCTGCTTCTTTCAAGGCATCTTTGGGATGGATTGAGCCATCGGTAGATATTTCAATGATCAACTTTTCGTAGTCGGTCTTCTGTTCAACGCGAAAATTTTCGACTGAATATTTTACATTCCGTATCGGGGTATAAATCGAATCGACGGCAATGAGGTGCACATCTGCTGTCGGCTCTCTGTTCTCGTCTGCCGGTACGTATCCCCGTCCTCTGTCGATCGTCAGTTCGATCTGAAAACTTGCGTTCGGGTCTAAACGGCAAATCACTAAATTAGAATTCAGAACCTCAAATCCGGTCAGTTGTTTACCGATCGCACCAGCCTTGAACACTTCCGTCCCCGAAACAGTAATACTCACCTTTTCATTCTCCATTTCTTCCACAAGGTGTTTGAATCTTACTTGTTTCAGATTCAGGATGATGTTCGTTACATCTTCAATGACCCCCGGTATAGACGCAAACTCGTGTTCAATACCGCTGATCTTGATGGATGTAATAGCGAACCCTTCAAGTGATGAGAGAAGAATACGGCGCAGGGCGTTACCGATGGTAATTCCATAGCCGGGTTCCAGGGGACGAAATTCAAACTTTCCGTAGAAATTGTCCGCTTCTAACATTAATACTTTATCGGGTTTTTGAAATGCTAATATCGCCATGGAAATCAATTATTATTTAGAATATAATTCTACAATCAACTGCTCTTTAATATTTTCGGGGATATCAGCTCTTTCGGGCAGGTGCAGTAATTTCCCACTTAAAGAAGCCTGTTCCCATTCTATCCAGGGATATTTGCTGTGATTGAAACCAGCTAAAGCGTCCACGATCACTTCCAGTGATTTGGATTTTTCCCTGACTCCTATCAGCTGTCCGGTTTTTACGGTATAGGAAGGGATATTGACCACTTTGCCATCTACCGTAATATGCCGGTGCGACACCAGCTGCCGGGCTGCTGCTCTTGTGGGAGCGATTCCCAGGCGGAAGACTAAGTTGTCTAAGCGTCCTTCCAGCAATTGCAACAAGACTTCGCCTGTGATTCCTTTGGAGCGCGATGCTTTCTCAAACAGATTTCTAAATTGTTTCTCCAGTACGCCGTACGTATATTTTGCTTTTTGCTTTTCGCGGAGCTGGATGCCGTATTCGGAGGTTTTCCTTTTTCTGGCATTTCCATGTTGCCCCGGGGGATAATTCTTTTTCGAAAGCACCTTATCCGGTCCGAAAATAGCTTCGCCGAATTTACGGGCAATTTTTGTTCTTGGTCCAGTATATCTTGCCATTTTACTTTAATTGTTTCATAAATAAATTATACTCTTCTCTTTTTGGGAGGACGACATCCGTTATGAGGAAGTGGAGTTACATCGACAATTTCGGTCACTTCGATACCTGCTCCATGGATTGTTCGGATAGCCGATTCACGTCCGTTACCCGGTCCTTTCACGAATACTTTGACTTTCCTCAGTCCAAGGTCAAAAGCTACTTTTGCGCAATCCTGTGCCGTCATCTGAGCGGCGTAAGGAGTGTTCTTTTTCGAACTTCTGAATCCCATCTTTCCAGCGGAAGACCAGCTGATGATCTGTCCTTCGCTGTTAGCAAGAGATACAATGATGTTGTTAAAAGAAGAATGAATATGAGCTTGACCGTAAGCATCAACTTTTACATTTCTTTTTTTTACTGGGGCTGTTTTCTTTGCCATATCAATTCTTATTTATTTAGTAGCTTTTTTCTTATTTGCGACAGTTTTCTTTCTCCCCTTCCGTGTGCGGGCATTGTTTTTAGTGCTTTGCCCTCTTAAAGGTAGTCCGATCCGATGACGTATTCCCCTGTAACATCCGATATCCATTAATCGCTTAATATTAAGCTGTACTTCGGAACGCAGGTCACCTTCCACTTTGTATCCGGTGCCAATGACTTCACGGATTCTGGCAGCCTGGTCGTCGGTCCAGTCTTTCACTTTAATATCCCGGTCAATGCCAGCTTCTTTTAATATGGAGTTCGATGCACTCCGGCCAATTCCGTAGATATAGGTCAGGGCGATTTCTCCTCTTTTATT
Organism: Tannerellaceae bacterium; assembly: GCA_031269535.1. Taxonomy (GTDB): domain Bacteria; phylum Bacteroidota; class Bacteroidia; order Bacteroidales; family Tannerellaceae; genus DFXE01. The sequence goes on along the minus strand of JAISZA010000189.1, from coordinate 16,025 downwards.
CTGCGGTAAGTCAACACCAACTATTCTTATAGCCATAATTATTTACAGTTTATTCGTTTACGATACTACTATTTATCCCTGACGTTGTTTAAACTTAGGATTTTTTTTATTGATCACGTATAGACGTCCTTTTCTCCTTACTATCTTACATTCAGGAGTACGTTTCTTTAAAGATGCTCTTACTTTCATATCATGTTATTTTATTTATATCTAAAAGCAATTCTACCTTTCGACAGATCATACGGAGACATTTCAACCCTGACCTTATCCCCCGGAAGAATTTTAATATAATGCATGCGCATTTTTCCGGAGATATGGGCTGTAATTTCGTGCCCATTCTCCAACTCTACCCGGAACATGGCATTGGATAATGCTTCTATAATTACTCCATCTTGTTCGATTGCAGACTGTTTAGCCATATATGCTTAATCAAATTACGTTATTTTCCAACACTTTATCTAAAAACTCAAAAGAGGATAATATTTGTGGCCCATCCGGACGAATGGCAATGCAATGTTCAAAATGCGCAGAACATTTCCGGTCTTTCGTACGTACTGTCCAGCCATCCTTTTCCAACACAACATTTTTGCTTCCCATATTAATCATCGGTTCAATGCAGATACACATTCCGCTACGTAATAAGGCGCCTTGTCCGCGTCGTCCGTAATTGGGTACTTCGGGGTCTTCGTGCATCTTTCGCCCGATACCATGTCCGACAAGTTCCCGTACGACAGCGTACCCCTTTGACTCGCAATGAGTCTGTACTGCACAGCTGATATCTCCTACCCTTCTGCCTTCAATCGCCTGCTTGATACCTAAGTAAAGAGCTTCTTTTGTGACCTGCAGTAATCGCTTTACAGCCGGATCAACTTCTCCCACGCAAAAGGTATAAGCCGAATCACCCACAAACCCATTCAGAACGGTACCACAATCAATCGACACGATATCCCCTTCTTTCAAAACCGTTCCGGCGGAAGGTATTCCATGTACAACCTGTTCGTTTACAGACGTACACAAGGAATTAGGGAAGCCATTATATCCTAAAAAGGCCGGAGTCGCTCCATGATCGCGGATAAACTCCTCGGCTATCTTATCCAACTGAAGCGTTGTGACGCCCGGTCGTATATGTTTAGCCAGTTCACCTTGTGTTTCAGCAACCAGACGGTTTGCCAAACGCATCAATTCAATTTCCTCATCTGTTTTTAGATATATCATGCTTTTAAATGGAACGTCCTTTTATTCTTCCAGACTTCAATAATCCATCGTAATGACGCATCAGCAAATGACTTTCGATTTGTTGCAATGTGTCTAATACAACTCCCACCAGAATCAGCAGGGAAGTTCCCCCGAAAAACTGTGAGAATTCCATACTAATACCGGCAAGGCGGGCAAAAGCAGGCATAATCGCCACCAATGCCAGGAAGAATGCCCCCGGCAGGGTTATCCGATCCATGATGGCATCCAGATAGTCTTTGGTGTGCTTTCCGGGTTTTACGCCCGGTATGAAGCCGTTGTTTCGCTTCAGATCATCCGCCATCTGCGTCGGGTTAATGGTAATTGCTGTATAAAAATAAGTAAACAATATAATCAGTACAGCAAACACAAAATTGTACCAGAAACCGGTATTATTCATAAAGGCAGCCGCAAAACTGCTTGTCTCGCCCTGACTGGAGAAGCCGGCAATGGAGATGGGTACAAACATGATGGCCTGGGCAAAAATGATAGGCATCACATTGGCAGCATTTACCTTCAAGGGGATATATTGCCTGGCTCCGCCGTATTGTTTATTGCCAATGATCCTTTTGGCATATTGTACGGGCACTTTCCTTGTTCCTTGTACCAGCAAGATGGCACCGGCTATCACAAGCAATAAGACTAACATCTCAAACAAAAACATAACCAGCCCTCCGGTTCTTTCGCTTGTCCTCGAAACAAATTCCTGGAATAAGGAATGAGGAAGGCGTGCGATAATCCCTACCAGAATGATAAATGAAATACCATTCCCGACACCTTTATCCGTAATCCTTTCGCCTAACCACAAGACAAACATACTTCCTGCCGCCATAATGATGGTCGAAGAAGCGGTAAACCAGAAGCCTTCAGGCATTGCTGCCCCTGCATACCGGAGTTGCACACTCAGATTCACAAGGTAAGTCGGGCCCTGAAGTAAAAGGATGATGACGGTCAGATAACGTGTCATCTGGTTGATCTTCTTACGCCCGCTTTCTCCTTCCCGCTGTAATTTCTGGAAAGAAGGAACCGCGATAGCCAATAACTGCATCACGATAGATGCAGAGATGTACGGCATAATACCCAGGGCGAAAATGGAGGCATTGGAAAAGGCTCCCCCGGAAAACATATCCAGCAAGGCCAGTAATCCACCTCTTGTCTGCTCTTGCAGAGCGGTCAGGGATTGAGGGTCAATACCCGGAAGTACAATATAGGTTCCAAACCGATATACAGCCACTAATAAGAGAGTGGTGAGGATCCGATTCTTCAGATCTTCTATCTTCCAGATATTTTTTATAGTATCAACTGCTCTCATAACTTAGAGTTTAACGACAGTTCCACCTACAGCCTGAATAGCAGCTTCAGCACTTTTGGAAAAAGCATGCGCTTCTACTTCCAACTTTGCAGTCAGGGTTCCATTACCAAGAATTTTAACTAACTGAGATGCGGATATAAAGCCTGCTCTTATCAGGTCGTCACGGCCGATTTTCGTCAACTGCCGGCTGTGCGCCAGTTGTTCCAAGGTAGCTATATTAATAGCTTTATATTCTACGCGATTTATATTCTTGAACCCGAATTTAGGCAAACGCCTTTGGATAGGCATCTGTCCCCCTTCGAATCCGATTTTTCTGGAATACCCCGATCTGGACTTGGCTCCTTTGTGGCCTCTTGTCGAAGTACCTCCCAATCCGGAACCCGGCCCCCGGCCAATTCTTTTTCGCGTTCCGGTAGAACCCGGAGCTGGTTTTAAATTAGATAAATTCATATCGAATAATCGTTTTTTTAAATCAATTTATTACTTTTCTACGGAAACCAGATGTTTCACCTTCTCCACCATACCCAGGATAGCCGGACTTGCTTCATGTTCCACTACACGATTCATCTTTTTCAGTCCTAAAGCATCAAGTGTTCTTTTTTGATTTTTAGGGCATCTGATTCTGCTTCTTATTTGTTTGATCTTAATAATTGCCATTCTTAATTCCTCCCTTATTTAACCTTTAAACACTCTTTCCACGGTAATCCCTCTGTTCTGGGCAACAATAAACGGATTTCTCAATTCTCCCAGCGCTGCAATGGTCGCTTTCACCAGATTATGCGGGTTAGACGAGCCTTTTGATTTTGCCAGCACGTCTGTAATACCTACGCTTTCAAGAACAGCACGCATAGCTCCTCCTGCTTTCACTCCGGTACCATGAGAGGCCGGTTTGATCAGTACTTGTGCGCCTCCGAACTTCGCTAATTGTTCATGAGGAATGGTACCTTTATGGATGGATACTTTAATCAGGTTCTTTTTAGCAGCTTCCACGCCTTTGGCAATTGCCGTTGTTACTTCTCCTGCTTTACCTAATCCCCAGCCGACAATGCCATCTTCATTTCCTACTACCACAATAGCGGCAAAACTGAAGGTACGTCCTCCTTTGGTAACCTTGGTTACACGATTGATGGCAACTAATCTGTCTTTCAACTCTGTGTCGCCGGTCGATCTAACTCTGTTATTAACTCCTGCCATCTTTATCAAAATTTAAGCCCGCCGCTCCTCGCAGCATCTGCCAGTTCTTTAATTCTTCCATGATACAAATACCCATTGCGGTCGAAAACAACCGTCTGAATACCGGCTTCGCGGGCATTCCTGGCGATAAGCTCTCCTACCTTGTTTGCAATTTCTTTTTTCGGAGCTTTCTCGGTCAGCTTCAGTGAAGAAGCTGCTGCTAAGGTCTTTCCTGTCGTATCATCAATAAGCTGTGCATAGATTTGCTTATTGCTTCTGAACACAGTCAGACGCGGGCGTTCCGGTGTCCCGGATATTTTATTCCGCACGCTTTGCTTTATTTTTAGTCTTCTTTCTTCTTTCGTTGTCATGATTCATTTCAGTTTACGTAATGATTTACTTACCTGCTGATTTACCGGATTTTCTGCGAATCACTTCACCCACGAAGCGGATCCCTTTTCCTTTATAAGGTTCCGGCATTCTGAACGAGCGTATTTTTGCACAAACCTGGCCTATTAACTGTTTATCAGCCGATTCAAGGATAATAAGAGGGTTTTTGTTCCTTTCTGTTTTGGTTTCAACCTTTACTTCGTCGGGCAACTGCAAATAAATATTATGTGTATAGCCTAACGAAAGGTCTAAGACCTGACCTGTATTGGTCACGCGGTAACCAACTCCTACCAACTCCAGTTTCTTCGTGTATCCGGCAGAAACGCCAATCACCATATTGTTGATTAAGGAGCGGTACAATCCATGCATGGCACGGTAACTCTTTTCCTCGCCTGGCCTTGTCAGCTGGAGCACTCCGTCTTCCAATGAGATTCTGATATCCGGATTCACGTTCTGAGTAAGTTCGCCTTTGGGGCCTTTTACCGTTACAACATTATCCTTAATAGTAAGTGTTACACCGGCTGGTATCTGGATGGGTAATTTTCCTATTCTTGACATTCTTTTTTCCTCCTAAAATTAATAAACGTAACACAATACTTCTCCGCCAATCTTCAATTCGCGGGCTTCCTTGTCAGTCATTACACCTTTCGAAGTCGAAAGAACAGCAATCCCCAAACCATTTAATACTCTTGGCATGTCTTTGTAGCCGACATACTTACGTAAACCAGGGGTAGAAACTCTCTTCAGTTTCTTAATTGCATTCACTTTGTTCACAAGGTCATATTTCAGGGCAATCTTAATTGTACCCTGCGGACCATCTTCTACAAACTTAAAGTTAAGAATGTAGCCTTTGTCGAAAAGGATCTTTGTGATCTCTTTCTTTAAATTTGACGCCGGCACCTCCACCACCCGGTGTTTCGCGCTGATTGCGTTGCGCAATCTCGTCAAATAATCTGCTATCGGATCTGTCATATTATAAATAATTAAATTGATCCCGGCTATCGGGACAATATTTAACAATAAAAATTTACCAACTTGCCTTCTTTACACCCGGTATTAATCCATTAGATGCCATTTCACGCAATTGAATACGCGAAATTCCGAACTGGCGGACATAGCCTTTCGGACGTCCTGTTATCTTGCATCGGTTGTGCAGACGTACAGGAGAAGCATTTTTGGGTATAAGTTGTAAAGCCTCGTAATTACCTTCTGCTTTGAGCTGGGCTCTTTTGGCAGCATATTTCTTTACCAGCTTTGCCCTTTTTACCTCACGGGCTTTCATCGATTCCTTTGCCATATATACTTAGTCTTTTTTTGCATTTTTAAAAGGCAGTCCAAATTCTCTCAACAAGGCATACCCTTCTTCATCTGTTTTCGCAGAGGTCACAAAGGTAATATTCATTCCCAATATTTTAGTGATATTGTCAATATTAATTTCAGGGAAGATGATCTGCTCCTGAATGCCTAAGGTATAATTACCCCTGCCATCTAATTTGCTTTCAATACCTTTGAAGTCGCGGATACGCGGAAGGGCTACGCGCACTAACCTTTCAAGAAATTCGTACATCTGTTCGCGGCGCAGTGTTACCATCACACCGATAGGCATTTTCTTACGCAGTTTGAAGTTGGAAATATCTTTTTTCGAGACGGTTGCAACTGCTTTCTGTCCTGTGATCGTAGTCAGTTCGCTAATGGCCACATCAATGATCTTCTTATCGGCCGTCGCAATTCCTAAGCCTTGATTGATCACTATTTTTTTCAAAACAGGAACCTGCATTACAGACTTATATCCAAACTCCCGGCTTAATGCAGGAACAATTCTGTCCTGATAATCTTTCTTAAGACTGGCTGTATTGCTCATTATTTTATTTCCTCCCCTGATTTTTTAGAATAACGCACTAAAACTCCTTTTGCATTCAGTTTCCGTCCGATACGTACCGGTTTTCCCGACTTGGGATCAAGCACATTCAGGTTAGAAATATGCACCGAAGCTTCCTTCTTTTCAATTCCTCCCTGAGGATATTTTGCATTGGGCTTAGTATGCCTGGATACGATATTAACACCTTCTACAATGGCGCGGTTTTCTTTTACAAGCACTTGTAAAACGCGTCCTGTCTTACCTCTGTCGTCGCCGGTATTAACAAAAACGATATCGCCTTTTTTAATATGTAATTTACTCATTACCTTACGTTTTTTACTAATGATTAAAGCACTTCCGGCGCAAGTGATACAATTTTCATATTGGTAGCGCGCAATTCTCTGGCAACGGGGCCAAAGATACGACTGCCGCGAATGTCGCCGCCGGCATTCAGCAATACACATGCGTTATCATCGAAACGGATATACGAACCGTCCTGACGACGGATCTCTTTCTTTGTGCGAACAATAATCGCTTTCGAAACAGCTCCCTTTTTCACATCGCTTGAAGGGATCACACTCTTGATTGCAACTACAATCACATCTCCAACAGTAGCATAGCGTTTTCTCGTACCGCCTAATACGCGAATACACAAAGCTTCTTTTGCTCCACTGTTGTCAGCTACTACTAATCTTGATTCCTGCTGTATCATTTTATTTAGCCCTTTCGATTATTTGAACCAATCTCCATCTCTTTGTTTTGCTCAAAGGGCGGGTTTCCATGATCCGTACGGTATCGCCGATATTACATTCATTCTTCTCGTCATGAGCGTGGAATTTTTTCGTTTTACTCACGAATTTACCATAAATGGGGTGTTTTTCCTTCCATTTGACAGCTACTGTGATGCTCTTATCCATCTTATTGCTGAATACTACGCCCGTTCTTTCTTTTCTTAAATTTCTTGTTTCCATCAGGCTCATTTATTTGCTGTTAAGTTCTCTCTGACGCAAATCAGTCTTCATACGTGCAATCGTTCTGCGCAACTTTTTAATTTGTGCAGGGCTATCCATAGCCGAAATACTATGATTGATAACCTTTTGATTGAGCGAAGCGATTTCCGCATCAATTCTTTCGATCAGCTCTTTCGTGCTTAACTCTCTAATTTCTGCTATTTTCATACGAATTACACATTTTGATTTTGATAATCATAATCACGTCTGACAACAAACTTCGTTGTTACCGGCAGTTTTTGCGCAGCTAAACGCAATGCTTCCTTGGCAACATCGAAAGGAACGCCTTCGATTTCAAAGATCAGACGTCCCGGCGTAACCGGAGCTACGAATCCTTCTGGCGCCCCCTTTCCTTTCCCCATACGTACTTCGGCCGGTTTCTTTGTAATGGGTTTATCCGGAAAAATCCGTACCCAGACCTGGCCTTGACGTTGCATATAACGAGTTACAGCAATACGGGCAGCTTCAATCTGGCGGCCTGTAATCCATTTATACTGTAATGATTTTATTCCAAAAGAGCCGAAGGCAAGATCGTGTCCCCGTTGGGCTTCGCCCTTCATACGGCCTTTCTGTTGTCTTCTGAACTTTGTTTTTTTCGGTTGTAACATTTTCTTTAAATTCTAATGTTTAACGATTGGATCTTTTCTTTCTGAAGTTTCTGTCACCTCTGCCTCTGTCTCTGTCGCGGTTATTGCCACCCGCATTATCATTGCGGTGTCCGGATTCTTTCGCTGAGGCAAACGAGGGAGCCAGGTCTCTCTTTCCATAGATTTCGCCACGGCAAATCCACACTTTTATGCCTAACAAGCCCACTTTAGTCAAGGCTTCTCCCAGTGCATAATCGATATCTGCCCTGAACGTATGCAAGGGGGTTCTACCTTCCTTATACATTTCCGAGCGTGCCATTTCAGCGCCATTCAGACGACCGGAGACCTGCACTTTAATACCTTCGGCCCCCATTCGCATGGTAGAGGCGATAGCCATCTTGATAGCCCGGCGGTAGGCAATTTTCCCTTCCAGCTGGCGGGCAATATTGTTTGCCACAATCACGGCGTCCAATTCAGGCCTTTTTATTTCGAAGATATTAATCTGCACTTCTTTATCGGTGATTTTCTTCAACTCTTCTTTCAGTTTGTCCACTTCATGTCCTCCCTTACCGATGATAAGGCCCGGACGTGAGGTACACACTGTAATTGTAATCAACTTAAGTGTCCGCTCAATCACAATACGCGATACGCTGGACTTCGCAAGACGGGCATTCAGATATTTACGGATTTTGCTGTCTTCCAGCAATGTATCTCCATAATTTTTCCCGCCATACCAATTGGAATCCCATCCACGGATAATTCCTAAACGATTACTAATCGGATTTACTTTTTGTCCCATCTGCTATTAATTTTGACTATCGTTTGTATTCAGTGTATCCACAAACAAGGTAACATGATTCGAACGTTTCCGAATCCTGTGTCCTCTCCCTTGCGGAGCCGGACGCATTCTCTTCAAAGTAGTAGCACAATCTACATAGATTGAAGATATAAACAACTGTCCTGCTTCCGCTTTACGTTCATTTTTCTGTTCCCAGTTAGCAATAGCGGAGCGAAGCAATTTTTCCACTCTGGCAGCCGCTTCTTTGTTCGAAAACTTCAAAACCCCTAATGCTCTGAACACTTCCATGCCGCGTACCATATCTACAACCAGACGCATCTTGCGGGGAGAAGTAGGCACATTCCGCAACTTGGCGAAATACTGGGATTTTCGGATTTCTTTCCTTGCTTCAGCTGATATTCTTTTTCTAGCACCCATTTTTTTGATTCTTTTTATTATTTCTTCTTATTACCGGCATGACCGCGGAATGTGCGTGTCGGAGAAAATTCTCCCAGCTTATGCCCTACCATGTTCTCGGTTATAAAAACAGGAATAAACTTGTTTCCATTATGAACTGCAACGGTGTGGCCTACAAAATCAGGCGAAATCATTGAAGCTCTTGCCCATGTTTTAATGACCGCTTTCTTGCCGGATTCATTCATCGTAAGAATCTTTTTTTCAAGCTTAATATTAATATACGGGCCTTTTTTTAGTGAACGACTCATAGTTTACTTAATTAATCAGATTACTTTTTTCTTCTTTCAATAATGTACTTTGAAGAATGTTTCTTCGGAGCTCTCGTCTTCAAGCCCTTAGCATACAAGCCTTTGCGTGATCTCGGATGACCTCCGGAAGCACGTCCTTCCCCACCTCCCATTGGGTGGTCCACCGGGTTCATTACAACCCCGCGGTTTCGTGGACGCCTGCCTAACCATCTGGACCGACCGGCTTTACCTGATTTTTCAAGACCATGGTCTGAATTACCTACACTCCCTATTGTTGCCTTACAGGCAGAAAGGATTTTTCTGGTTTCTCCCGAAGGCATTTTGATAATCACATAATCGCCTTCTCTCGAAGTTAACTGGGCAAAACCACCGGCCGAGCGTACAAACTTGGCTCCTTGTCCCGGACGCAGCTCAATGTTGTGAATAATCGTACCTACCGGAATATTGCCCATCGGCAAAGTATTCCCTACTTCAGGCGCTACATCGCTGCCTGATATCACTGTCTGGCCCACTTTCAGGCCATTCGGCGCAATGATATAGCTCTTTGCTCCATCGGCATAATACAATAACGCAATACGCGAAGTACGATTCGGATCGTACTCGATTGTTTTTACTGTTGCCGGAACGCCGTCTTTATTTCTCTTGAAATCAATAAGGCGGTACTTCTGCTTATGGCCACCGCCGATATAGCGCATGGTCATCTTACCCGTATTATTACGGCCACCTGTCCTTTTCTTACCTCTTACAAGAGACTTTTCTGGTGTACTTGCAGTGATTTGATCAAATGCACCAATAACTTTGTGTCTCTGCCCCGGTGTTGTGGGCTTTAATTTACGTATTCCCATTTCTTTTTTCAGATATTACTAAAGAAATCAATTATATCTCCTGTTTTCAGCGTAACGATTGCTTTTTTGAAAGATGACTGGCGTCCGCTGATAATACCTGAGCGGGTATAACGGCTTTTCCGCTTACCCGAATAATTCATCGTATTCACATCTGTTACGCTAACTCCGTACATCTCTTCAATCGCTTTCTTTATTTCTAATTTATTCGCCTCAGGAGAAACGCGGAAAGCATAGCGATTAGGCATCTTTTCTGTTATTGCAGTCTGCTTTTCTGTTATGACAGGTTTAATGATAATTCCCATTATTTATACTCCTTATGCGTTAAAAGTTTTTCAATGACTGCCACCGAGCTCTCGGTAAGCACTAAACCGGCAGCATCCAAAATTTTGTAAGTATTCAGTTCAGATGCATTTATCACATTTGTTTTCTGCAGATTACGAGCAGACAAATAGATAATTTTATTGTATTCAGAGAGAACCAGAAGTATTTTTTTATCATTTACGTTCAGGTTTTTTGTGATAGAAATAAATTCCTTTGTTTTAGGAGTATCCATCACTATATCTTCTACCACGATAATTTCGTTAGTTCTTGCCTTATAAGTCAGAGCGGATTTACGAGCCAGAATTTTCACTTTCTTATTCAGCTTAAAACTATAATCTCTTGGTTTCGGGCCAAAGACGCGGGCACCTCCGACCAATACCGGTGAATTAATATCCCCTCTGCGGGCTCCTCCTCCTCCTTTCTGGCGGATCAGTTTGCGTGTACTTCCCGATAACTCACTTCTTTCTTTCGCTTTATGAGTTCCCTGGCGTTGATTAGCCAGATACTGTTTTACATCCAGGTAAATAGCATGATCATTGACTTTGATGTCGAAAATCGAATCGTTCAAAGTTACCTTTCTTCCGGTATCTTCACCTTTAATATTTAATACACTCAGTTCCATTACTTTTCAATTAATAAGATTGAACCTTTTGCTCCGGGAACAGACCCTTTTACCAATAAAAGGTTGTGTTCAGGCAATACTTTGATCACTTCCAGGTTTTGAATCGTTACCCGCTCATTACCCATTTGTCCGGCCATACGTGTACCTTTGAATACTTTGGCGGGATATGAACAGGCTCCGATACTACCCGGAGCACGTAAACGATTGTGCTGCCCATGGGTCGTCTGGCCTACACCTCCAAAACCATGGCGCTTTACAACACCCTGGAATCCTTTACCTTTTGATGTACCAACGACATCAACAAACACCGTATCCTGCAAATAATCCACCGTGATTACATCACCCGGGTTATACGCAGTCTCAAAATTCCTGAACTCAGCCAAGTGCCTTCTGGGGGTTACACCTGCTTTCATAAAATGACCGGCTTCCGGCTTCGTGGTGTGTTTCTCTTTTTTCTCTTCGAAACCCAACTGCAAAGCGGCATACCCATCTTTTTCCAAAGTCTTGACTTGTGTAACCACGCAAGGACCTACTTCGATAACAGTGCATGGAAGATTCTTTCCCTCGGCACTGAAAACGGATGTCATTCCGATTTTTTTTCCTAACAATCCTGGCATTTCACTTTAATTTTTTAATTTTTAACTTATCACACTTTAATCTCAACTTCCACACCGCTGGGTAATTCCAGCTTCATCAGAGCATCAACTGTTTTGGCAGTTGAGCTGTAAATATCAATCAATCTCTTATAAGAAGAGAGTTCAAACTGCTCACGTGATTTCTTATTCACAAAAGTAGAGCGGTTCACTGTAAAAATACGCTTATGCGTCGGGAGAGGAATAGGGCCGCTTACGACGGCTCCTGTAGCTTTCACCGTCTTTACGATCTTCTCGGCAGACTTATCTACCAAAGAATAATCGTAAGACTTTAACTTAATTCTGATCTTTTGGCTCATCTTTATTAATTTGTTTCTAAATTATTTGATCAAATCAACGCGCCCCTGCACTTCGGTCAGCACCTGTCTGGCTATCGAAGACGATACTTCAGCATAATGCGAAAACTGCATCGAAGAAGTGGCACGCCCAGACGTTATCGTACGCAAAGCCGTTACATAACCGAAGGTCTCGGCCAGAGGCACCTTGGCTTTTACAATACGCGCTCCGGTGCGACTTGTTTCCATACCTTCCACTTGTCCACGACGTTTGTTCAGGTCGCCGATCACATCTCCCATACTCTCTTCCGGAGTAACCACTTCGATCTTCATGATAGGTTCCATCAGGGCCGGACCAGCCTTGGCAGCCGCATTCCTGAAAGCCTGAATCGCGCAAATCTCAAACGACAGCTGATCCGAGTCAACCGGATGGAACGAACCATCGATCAGGCGCACCTTCAGCTGATCCAAGGGATAACCGGCCAGTACACCGTTCTTCATCGCTTTCAGGAAGCCCTTCTGTACGGAAGGAATAAATTCTTTCGGGATATTGCCTCCCTTTACTTCATCCACAAATTGCAGTTCGCCCTCAAAGTCGGCATCCACAGGTTCGACACGGACAATAATATCCGCAAATTTCCCACGTCCTCCGGTTTGTTTCTTATACACTTCGCGAAGTTCAACCGCTTTGGTAATCGATTCTTTATAAGAAACCTGCGGACGTCCCTGATTACATTCTACCTTAAACTCACGACGCAAACGGTCTATGATGATGTCTAAGTGGAGCTCTCCCATGCCGCTGATAACGGTCTGGCCTGTTTCTTCGTTTGTCTGTACACGGAAGGTAGGGTCTTCTTCGGCCAGTTTCGACAAGCCTATCCCCAACTTATCCAAGTCTTTCTGGGTCTTCGGTTCCACGGCGATACCAATAACCGGTTCGGGGAACTCCATAGATTCCAGTACAATAGGGAAGTCTTCCGCACACAAGGTATCACCGGTACGGATATCCTTGAAACCAACGCCTGCACCGATGTCACCACAGCCGATAACTTCCATCGGGTTCTGCTTGTTTGAATGCATCTGGAAGAGGCGTGAGATGCGTTCTTTCTTACCCGAACGCGTATTCAACACGTATGAGCCGGCATGTAATTCGCCGGAATACACGCGGAAGAAGCAAAGACGGCCTACATAAGGGTCGGTCGCAATTTTGAATGCCAAAGCTGTCAGTGGTTCGTCAGACTGAGGCTTGCGTATGATCACTTCTTCTGCATCCTCCGGAGAACAACCTTCAATCGCCGGAGTGTCTATGGGGCTGGGCAAGTATGCGCAGACTGCATCCAGAAGCGTCTGGACACCTTTATTTTTAAACGAAGAGCCGCAGATCATCGGATTGATCCTCATGCCCAGCGTTCCTTTGCGGATAGCGGCATGGATTTCATCTTCCGTGATCGACGAGGGGGCGTCGAAGTATTTTTCCATCAGGGCATCGTCGCACTCTGCCAGGATTTCCAGCATTTTATCCCTCCATTCTCCGGCTTCTTCGGCCAGGTCGGCGGGTATTTCGTCTATTGTATATTCAGCCCCCATTGTTTCGTCGTGCCAGAGAACAGCCTTCATCCGGACAAGGTCTATCACGCCTTTGAAGGTTTCTTCGGCGCCGATGGGTATCTGGATGGGGCAGGGGGTTGCCCCTAAGACATCTTTTACCTGGCGAACCACTTCATAGTAATTTGCACCCGAACGGTCCATTTTATTTACATAGCCTATTCTCGGTACATTGTATTTATCTGCCTGGCGCCATACGGTCTCCGATTGGGGTTCCACCCCTCCTACCGCACAAAAAGCAGCGACGGCTCCGTCCAGGATACGCAGCGAACGCTCTACCTCGACTGTGAAGTCCACATGTCCGGGAGTGTCTATTAGATTGATTTTGAATTTATTATTGGAATAATTCCAGAAAGTGGTCGTGGCTGCCGAAGTGATGGTAATTCCCCGCTCCTGTTCCTGTTCCATCCAGTCCATAGTCGCGGCTCCATCATGTACTTCCCCTATCTTATGGGTCAGTCCTGTATAGAAAAGAATACGTTCCGAAGTCGTAGTCTTTCCTGCATCAATATGCGCCATGATACCGATGTTTCTCGTAAATTTTAAAAGTTCGTCGCTTTTTGCCATTCTCTATTAATATGCTGTTAAAAATTAAAACCTGAAATGGGCAAATGCTCTGTTCGCTTCTGCCGCACGGTGTATTTCTTCTTTTCTTTTAAAAGCGCCTCCCTGATTGTTAAACGCATCGACAATCTCAGCAGACAGCTTATCAGACATCGTTTTACCTCCTCTTTTGCGGGAGTAGATAATCAGATTTTTCATGGATATGGATTCTTTACGGTCGGGTCGTATTTCGGTAGGTACCTGAAAAGTGGCTCCACCGACACGGCGGGACTTCACTTCAACCTGTGGAGTAATATTGTCTAATGCTGCTTTCCAGATTTCAAGCGCAGACTTTTCTTCATTGGGTAACTTCTTCTTTACAGTTTCCAAAGCGGAATAGAAAATCTCGTAGGCAGTATTTTTCTTGCCGTCAAACATTAAATGGTTCACGAATTTCGTTACCTTTACATCACCGAAGACAGGATCGGGTAAGGCCTGTCTTTTCTTTGGTTTTGCTTTTCTCATTTTTTTCTAAAATTTTCGTTCTTGTTCTTGGTTGCCTTATTTTGTCTTCAACGGTTCCTCCGAACCATTTACTCAACCTTATAGCCTTTCCAAATAACTCAAACCAGCTTTAATACTTCTTTTTTTTAAATCTCAGTTTGAAGGGGGGATGCCCAATCTAAATCTTACTTTTTCTTAACGTTCTTTGCAGCGGCAGCAGCAGCTCCCGGTTTGGGGCGCTTGGCGCCGTACTTCGAGCGTCTTTGTGTCCGACCGGCTACGCCGGCAGTATCCAGGGTTCCGCGTACGACATGATAACGCACCCCCGGCAGGTCTTTCACACGTCCACCGCGCACCAACACAATCGAGTGTTCCTGCAGGTTGTGCCCTTCACCGGGAATATACGAGTTCACCTCTTTATTATTGGTCAGACGTACTCTCGCTACCTTACGCATAGCCGAGTTCGGCTTCTTTGGCGTTGTGGTATATACTCTCATACAAACACCACGCCGCTGGGGGCATGAGTCCAAGGCGGGGGATTTACCTTTTACTACCAAAGTTTCCCTTCCTTTTCTCACTAATTGCTGAATTGTAGGCATTTTTTTTCTTCGTTTTTAAACTTGATGTTTTATATTGTTATAATTTCAATCTATACTCTTCTTCCACATTCAGGCGGCAAATTTACGCAGTATTTCCGTATAACCAAACAGTTAGCTGCATTTTCACCTTTCCCTGAGCGCGAAAACGCGACAAAGTTAGCCATTTCTATCCTTTTACTCATAAAAGCCTCTTGATTATTTTAATATATTTAAGAATTATTAAAGATCGAAGGAAAGCTAAGCCCGGGAGAGCGCAGAATTTATACATACATTTGCGTTTCACATAGAGATATCACTAATATGGAGACATCAAACCTGGCAATTGCATTTATACTTACCTTGGTTGCAGGGCTTTCTACCGGTATCGGAAGTCTGATAGCCTTTGTAGCCAATAAAACTAACAAAAAATTTCTCTGCTTCTCTCTCGGTCTTTCGGCCGGAGTGATGATTTACGTATCTTTTATGGAGTTGCTTCCTACAGCGAAGGAAGAACTGACCGGGGCCTTTGGCAACAGAATGGGAGTATTCTATGTATTACTGGCTTTTCTGGGGGGAATTGCGCTGATAAGCCTGATAGACTTCCTTGTTCCCGAATCGGGTAACCCACATGAAATACATGGAGTGGAAGAGATGAACGTCAAAGACCCGCTGCACCGCATCGGCTTTGTCGTAGCCCTTTCGATTGCGATTCATAATTTCCCCGAAGGAATTGCCACCTTCACTTCGGCTCTGGGAAGCATCGACGTCGCCATCCCTATCACCCTGGCGATCGCCATCCATAACATACCGGAAGGCATTGCCGTATCCGTACCGGTCTATCATGCTACGGGCAGTAAGAAAAAGGCTTTCGGTTATTCTTTTCTCTCCGGCCTGGCAGAACCGGTAGGCGCTCTGATCGCTTATTTATTCCTGATGCCTTACTGGACCTCTTCCATCAACGGGCTTATTCTGGCCGCTGTCTCCGGCATCATGGTCTTTATTTCGCTGGACGA
>JAISZA010000138.1 GCA_031269535.1 Tannerellaceae bacterium | reverse complement strand
AATGTGAAATACTTGGGTAATTTTGCTCACTTGTTTCCGGTCTGATTCTCTCATTTATTCTTCCAGGCTATGGCTGTATGAATAAGTTTCCCAAACTGTTCCCATACTATTCAATGAATTACAGGAAGTAGAAGAAATAAACGTTATATTTTTTTCATTACCGGCATGACTGGATTGCTTCGCTCCGCTCGCAATGACGACCCTCCCGTCATTGCGAGCGGAGCGAAGCAATCCAGGGTTTTGTAACGTTTATTTCCTGACAACGCCTAAGCGGCATGAATTCAAATTGGTAATCTCTTTTCCGAGCTTTAATAATCCTGTCGTTGTGATATCCGGATTTAAAAATGATTTTAAATAAGTGCTGTTTTTCAGATTTTCAGATAGTACTCATTGAATAAGCAATCGCAGAAAATAATTCTTCCGCCATTCATTGTATGATCTATAATGTCGGGTACCCGGTTGTGCCCGACAACTTGCATAAATCCCTCAAGAGGGGTGTATAGCTCTTTTATATCTGCCCAGAATATGCCGCCGTATTTATCCATTCCGCCTCTCGCTATGCCACAGGCAAACAAATACTTTTCTTGTTCGGATGTCGGGTTGTTTAATTGTTCGGCTATGTTTTTGTGAATATCTCCTTTGAAATAATCGGTAAACCATTTATGTGAAATACCTGCGTGTGTAAATATGCAATTATTTTCCTGATAGGCATATTGAAATAAGTCTGTATTGTCGGCAAATAATCCGGCGACTTCTTCTGCAATATCAGGATTCCAGCGTGTACCCATTGCGATCTTTTCTGTTATGTAGTGCAAATCATGATTTCCCAGCAATAAAGTGACATTTTGCGGCTGTTCTTGCTTCAGGCGGATAATCTCTTTCAGGTTATCAATGAGTTTTCGCGGATCGATTTCTTCGTACGGATCAAGATAATCACCCAGAAACAGGTACTTGCAGTCGGGATTATCGTTTACAGCCACTTTCCAGTAAGTCAGTCCGTGTACATCTCCTATGACGATTGTTGATTTTGCCGGGGATTCTTCTGTTGTGCCGGAAGCGCTGCCTTCTGCCGCTTCTTCTTTTTTGTCTATTGTTTCCATTACTTGAGTTTTGTTTTTAGCAGCTCAAAAGTACAATTATTTTTGGAATGAACGGTATATGCGGACTAAATTATCGCTCTCGCTATCCAGGCGCAGGCTTCAGCATCTGCCAGTGCGTGGTGGTGATTTTTTAGGTCGTATCCGCAATGTTGGGCTACGGTGTGAAGCTGGTGGTTCGGCAGGCTCTTGCCGAATCGCATCCGGGAAGCGCGGTAGGTACAATGGAATGGATATTCGGGATAGTCCATGCCATAGGCTCTGTGGACAGCCCGCAGGCAACCTTCGTCGAAAGGACTGTTGTGGGCAACTAAGGGAAGTCCGGTGATTTTCGGGGCTATCTCTGCCCAGACTTCAGGAAAATCGGCGGCACCGATCGTATCGTGATACCTCATGCCATGCACAGAAGTGCAAAACCAGGCATAGTAATTGGGCGTTGGGCGTATCAAGCGGTAAATACTTTCCGTTATCTGCCCGTTGCGGACAATCACCAGGCCTACGCTGCAAACGCTTGAGCGTTGCCCGTTAGCGGTCTCAAAATCTATGGCGGCAAAATCAGTCATTATTTGCACTTTATTGTTTTACAAACTTACATAAAAATTGCGATTTATAAGCGAGCCTGTATAAAAGAAAGATCGCTGGGTAATAGAGGCAGTTAAACATAAATTATGCTGCCCGCAGATAATATCCGGCTGCATATTCAGCCTCGGAACTGAAAAGTTATGGGGGACGCATAACTTGTAACTTGTAACTCGTAACTTGTAACTCGTAACTCGTAATTGATATATCTTTAAAGATGTTTAACTAAAACAATTAGTTTGGAAACTAAAATATTTAGTTTATTTGCCGGAAATAGTTTGAAGAGATGAAAAGGCTGACTGCAAAAGAAGAAGAAATCATGGAATGGTTCTGGGAAAAAGGGCCTCTGTTTGTGAAAGAGTTGCTGACGTATTACGATGCGCCCCGCCCTCATTTCAATACGCTTTCGACTATCGTGAGGGGCCTGGAGGAGAAAGGCTTCCTCTCGCATCACATCTATGGTAATACCTATCAATACTATCCGCTTATCAGTGCGGAAGCGTATGGGCAGGGAAATCTGCGCAACGTAATTGCCAGATACTTCAATAATTCCTATCTGGGAGTGGTCTCTGCTCTGATAAAGGAAGAAGAAATATCGGTGGAGGATTTGCGCCGTTTGCTGGACGAAGTAGAACAGGGAAATCAATAGGAGAGGGGATATGGGAATGTTTCTGGTATTTATTCTGAAATCAACGATTTGTCTGACTGTCTTTTACCTGTTCTACAAACTCTTGTTAAGCCGGGATACCTTTCATCGCTTCAATCGGGTGGCGCTTTTGAGTATCGTATGCTTTTCGATGCTGATTCCCTTATGCGAAGTGAGCCTGAAGAAGCCGATCATCATGCAGCCGCCTGTGCTTGAGCAGGAAAGCATTCTGGTGATGTCTTCGATTACAGAGTCTTCGGAAGCCGGGAGGCCGATGCTTAGCCCTCTTTGGGCGCGTGTCTGGCTGCTTGTTTATGCAGGAGGGGGCCTGCTCTTTTCCGGCTGGTTTATTTTTTCCTGTGTCCGCATGTTCCGGCTGATGCGGCGGGGCGTACGAAGCCGGTACAAAGGTATCTGGCTGATAATAACGCCCGAACCAGTCGTTTCGTTCAGTTGGATGCATTACGTCGTTATTTCCGGAGAAGACTGGGTCGAAAGCGGCGAAGATATTCTCGCCCATGAAATGGCGCATATAAAAAACAATCACTCCCTCGACCTTTTGCTTGCCGAAGCCTGCGTACTCCTCCACTGGTTTAATCCCGCAGCCTGGCTGCTCAGGCAGGAGTTGCAGCATATCCACGAATACGAGGCAGACGAATCCGTTATCCGAAAAGGCATCGATGCAAAGAGATATCAATTATTATTAATCAAAAAAGCTGTTGGTACACAGCGCTTTACTTCAGTGGCCAACAGCTTTAATCACAGTTCACTTAAAAAGCGAATAGCTATGATGTTAAAAAGAAAATCCCATCCCTGGGCACGGTTGAAGTACCTCTATGTACTCCCGTTGGCTGCTTGTGCGATAGCAGCCTTTGCCCGCCCTGAAATCTCCCGTGAGTTGGAAAAGATTTCGAGTGTCAAATTAAGCGAATTTATTGCGGATATGCAAGTGCCGCCGGATACAATTCTTATAAAAGAGCATCCGCTTGCTCTGGAAGAGGATATCATTGAAGAGAATATCATTGAAGAGAATATCATTGAAGAGGTGATATTCGAAGAGGATATCATTGAAGAGGTGGTATTCGAAGAGGCGATAGAGATAAATGAGGATATTGACGTCATTATTGATACCGCAATAATAGCCAAAGTCAGAACAGAGCTGGAAAAAGCCGGGCCTGAGATAGAAAAAGCTATGGAGTATGTCCATTCCGGAGAAATACAGAAAGCGATTCGCGAAGGGATGGAAAAAGCCGGGCCTGAGATAGAAAAGGCTGTGGAGTATATCCATTCCGGAGAAATGCAGAAAGCAATTCGCGAAGGGATGGAAAAAGCCGGGCCCGAGATAGAAAAGACTATGGAGTATATCCATTCCGGAGAAATACAGAAAACAATTCGCGAAGGGATGGAAAAAGCCGGGCCTGAGATAGAAAAAGCTATGGAATATGTCCGTTCCGGAGAAATGCAGAAAGCAATTCATGAAGGGATAGAAAAGGCTAAGGTTCAAATGGAAAAAGACGCTATCAAGATGGAAAAGGATAAGGCCAAGATGGAAAAAGACCTGATCAAGATGGAAAAAGATGCTATCGAGATGGAAAAAGCCATGAAAAGAGACTCATTAGACCTCTCAGCAATCAAGGGAAATCTTCTTATTTTACTTGATGAAAAAGAAATAACAAAGGAAGAAATGAATAAAATAGACCCGGCGCTGATTGAATCGATATCCGTCCTTAAAGACGGCCCCAAAGTCGTTGAATGGTACGGAGAAAAAGCGGCGGATGGCGTTATTATAATCGAATTAAAAAAAGGCGAACAACAAAAATAACAGGAAAAGGTACTTTGGCGTTGTCAGGAAATAAGTATTACATTTTTTCATTACCGGCATTACTGGATTGCTTCGCTCCGCTCGCAATGACGATCTTTCCGTCCTTGCGGGTGAAGCGAAGCAATGGCGACTCTCCCGTCCTTGCGAGTGAAGCGAAGCAATGCGACTCTCCCGTCATTGCGAGTGAAGCGAAGCAATCCAGGTTTTTGTAACGTTTATTTCCTGACAATGCCTTTACGGATGCATCGTTTCATCTCGTAAAGTACCATTCATCGGGGCTTGATAAGAGGGGATTAAAAAAGTAACCCGCGGCATCGAAAGCCTGCATACAGGAAGGATCGGTCAGTTTGTTTTCGGCAATGAAGCGTAGCATCAGGCCTCTTGCCTGTTTGGCAAACAGACTGTTGGTGGTCAGTTTTCCGTTCTTTTCCTGCTGAAAGACAGGTGTCAGTATGCGTGTCTGCCGGGGGAGTGATTTTAAATCAATCATCCTGAAATATTCGGCAGATGCTAAATTAACCAGCAGATAATCATTCTCTTCCAGCATATCAATCAGGGTTTGCGTTACTTTCTCTTTCCAGTAGGTATATAAGTCGGGGACGAGGCGGGTGCCCATGTCTAAACGGTATGCTTTTATCCTGTCTAAAGGGCGGAGTATGCCATATAAAGCTGAGAAAATACATACGTGGCCTTGCAGGAACTGCAGGGCTTCTTCATTCAGTCCCTCCACATTCAGTTTATCGTAAACATTTCCGCTGTAAGCATATACAGCCTCTTTCCGAATCGCAGCTTGCATCGGAAACGTCTGAATATATTCGTAGGTAGCGAGGGCCATCTGTATGCTGACTTTTTCCTTTTCCGCGATTTCGTCTGCTCTGAAGACCGAGAGTAGCGACATCAGCTGAGCGGCATCCTGCTCAAATCGGGGCACCGTAGCGTCGCCGCGTGTTCCGGGAGTCTTGAAGTTGATTGATTTAGAAGGAGATATGATGATAATCATATACAATACTGTTTTCGGCAAAGTTAATAAATATATTTTAGTATCTTTGCAGTGATAAACAGTATGACTTGAATATGAAAATGATTAGCTTATTTATGCCAGGGTTTGTTATTGTCGGCGAGGTCACTTCTCACGCGACGGATTACTCTTTTTTGGAAATATTTCATAAGATAGCCTATATAACGAACATCATTACCTGTCTCATTATTACGCTTATATTTCTTACGCTGAAATACTTCCGGCATAATCAACCGGCCAAATACCGCCTGGCTTGTCAGGTGTTGGCGCTGGCGGTTTCTATTTTAGGCATAGGCAACGCTCTGGTTTATTATTGGGGAAACGGGCAATATATGACTGTCGATATCTTTTCCTTTTTTATTATTTTCATTGCTTTCCTTCAGGCCTGGTTGTTCAGTTTCCTGCTTATCATGCTGCTGCGCGAAACCTATGTGACACGTAAGAATCTGATCCTGCATCTGCTGCCTGCTTTGTGCTATGCAGGCGCCTATCTGCTTTCGCTGGTATGGTGGGACGATATTCCGGTTTTCTCTTTCTCCGAATGGATGCGAAATGTCTTGCACAACCCACCCCTGTTTATTCGCAGTTTAAGTTTTCTGCTTTATTTCACCCAATTGGGAGTTTATACCTATGTCTTTTTCCGCGAACGGGATATCTATCTCCACGAATACGGCAACCAGTTTAATCTGAGACAAATGCCTGAATTGAAAGGTGTTACCAACAGTTTCCTCTTTGCCCTTTTCATTGGTTGCGTATCCATAACGTCCAGCATTTTTCCCAGTCAGATATACGATACGGCATTGACTTTTGCCATTACTGCTTTTTACATTATCTTTTCTATTTATTATGCTAATTTCCATTATACATATATTACATTAATCTCTCCAGCCGCTACCCCCCTGCGTAGTTCCATCCAGGCGCCCCTGCATCCGCCTGCACAGACAAGAAACCACAGACTCTTTGCTCAGGCCGAGCGGCAGATGAACGAAAAGCAGTGGTATCTCGACCCCTCTTTCAACCGTACGGAATTTGCCCGCATCTTATGCACGAATGAAAAGTACCTCAACGCCGCCTTGTCCGACATTGCCGGTATGACCATTCAATCCTATATCACCTCCTGGCGAGTCAGGCACTCCCAATCCGAATTAAGGTCTCCCGATAATCTCCGCAATATGGAAGAAATAGCTTTAAGTAGTGGTTTTTCGTCTTTACGTTCTTTCAACCGCATATTTCGTGAGACGACCGGTCAGACGCCTTCTGAGTTTCGTAAATCCTCATCTACTATTGCAAGTTCTGACCTTCCTTTTTCTTAAATTCGGCGGGATTTTTCCGGTATTTGGCTGTCTTCTTTCGTATTTTATCATGTTATTTGCGATAAAAATTATACATTATTTACATTTATATTTACTTTTAAATTGTTTGATATGAAAAAAAGAAAGTTTATTTTTGCGAGTATGTGCTTATTTGTTATGCTCGCCGCTAATTCTCAGGAAATTTTCCATAAAGGAACGAATGTTGGAAATCTGGGTATAGGGTTAGGATCGTACATTCCGGTCGAAGTTTCATTCGAACATGGAATAATCGACGGATTAATTGGTGGCAATAATGGCTCAATCGGGATTGGTGGTTATGCCGCCTGGTATTCTCACAGCGATTCATACGACTATGGTAAGTGGGTATATAACAACATCCTGATAGGCGTAAGAGGCTCATTCCATTATCAATTTGTCAAAAAATTAGATACGTATGCCGGCCTGATGCTGGGCTACGATATCGCTTCTTCGAAATGGGACGGTCCCTCAGGATACGATGCTGCGGCATCAGCCAGCGGAATTGGTTTTTCCTTGTATGCCGGCGCCCGCTACTATTTCCAACCGACGTTTGGCGTTTATGGAGAATTGGGATATGGCATCGCTTACCTGAGTGTGGGGGTCACCAAAAAGTTCTGATCCGAAGAAATTGTCATTTAACCGATTCATTCATATTCAGTTGTCGGGGAAAGCTGAAGTCCCGGTTTTTCAATCCCGGTTCTGTCTGCTCCCGTCTGGTTTTATCTGCTCCCGTCCGGAAACGTGGCGGGAGCAAATTTTATTTCAACTTTTCTTTATCTGTGGAAAATAGGGTGCAATTCAAATTGTCGCATCGTCATTGCGAATCCGGAGGGTGAAGCCATCCAGGGTGCCCGGTCTGGATGGCTTCACCCTCCGGGTTCGCAATGACGGCCCGTAATGACGATGCGACAATCTAAATTGAAAATCGACGTAGTCAAATGCACCCCAAAAATATGTGTTATTTTTTTTTTTCCATAGATAACTGTATATTTGCCGAAAAGAAAGAATACTTTACTAACTAAGGGTGCATTTGACTACGTCGATTTTCAATTCAGATTGTCGCAGATTCAATGGATTTCTATCGTCCTTGCGAGGTACGAAGCAATCACCCGGTAACTATTACGACAGGGATATGGCAGGACTTTATATTCATGTTCCTTTTTGTGTGAAGCGTTGTGTGTATTGCGACTTTTTTTCCCATACACAAATGCGTTATAAAGAGTCTTATCTGTCTGCCGTTGTGGAGGAAATGGCGATGCGGAGAGACTATCTCGCCGGTGAAACGCTGGAGACGGTTTATTTTGGAGGGGGTACCCCTTCGACACTGACGGCAGCTGAGTGGGAACAGATATTTGAGGCCATTTACCGGCTGTTCCCCGTCGGAGAAACGGCCGAGATCACTTTGGAAGCCAATCCCGACGATATGACGCCTGCTTATGTATCCTCCCTCCGCCGGCTACCTTTCAATCGCATCAGTATGGGAGTGCAGAGTTTCAGAGACGAAGACCTCCGTTTCCTGTGCAGACGGCATACCGCCAGGCAGGCGACAGAGGCTGTCGGGCTATGCCGGGAGAACGGATACGGGAATCTCAGTATCGACCTGATGTATGGACTTCCCGGACAAACGGCAGCCCTATGGGAGCAGAACCTGGAAGAAGCTTTACGCCTGGACATCGTCCATCTCTCGGCTTATCATTTAACGTATGAAGAAGGTACCCGGCTTTATCGTATGAAGGAAGCAGGGCATGTACGGCCGGTGGACGAAGAGCTCAGCCTCTCTTTATTCACTATGCTGACCACCCGCCTGAAGGATGCCGGTTACCTGCATTACGAAATATCGAGTTTCGCCCGGCCCGGCTTCCTTTCCCGCCACAACAGTGCGTATTGGACGGGGAAGAAATACCTTGGCATCGGCCCTTCGGCCCATTCGTATGACACCGGAAGCCGGCAATGGAACGTCTCTTCCCTCCAACACTATATAAAAGGCATCCAGAAAAAGGTTCCCTGCATTGAAACGGAACTGTTAAATATTCACAACAAGTACAATGAGTATATATTGACCCGTCTGCGTACCTGCCGGGGAATCAGTCTTTCCTACATCCTGACAAATTTCGGAGAGGAAAAATACAATTATTGCATAATGCAAGCAAAGCGCCTTGTTGATACCGGATTCTTACGCCAGGAAGGTGACAAATTGCTATTATCAGGCAAAGGAATATTCGTCTCCGACGGCCTTATGTGCGATTTGTTATGGGTGGACTCTTATACAAAACACGGGGTTTGAGTGACGAAATTCGCAGAATTAAGGATATCTTCTGCACATTTTAGATATATTTGTATCAAAAAAGCATTGTCGTATCAAACTAATACTTATATTTGCATCGATAATGTGAGAAGGTGCCATATTTGTATATCATATCAGGTTGTAACGGTGCGGGTAAAACAACAGCTTCCTTTACGATATTGCCAGAAATGCTAAAGTGTAAGGAGTTCGTTAATTCCGACGAGATTGCGAAGGGTTTGTCCCCTTTTAATGCTGACAGCATAGCTGTAGCCGTAGAAGCAGGCCGGATCATGCATAGACGAATAAAAGAGCTCATCGCAGCGGGTGAGACTTTTGCTTTGGAAACCACACTTGCCACACGTTCTGTTGTTAAACTGATGCAGGAAGCTCAGGAAAAAGGGTATTATGTGACGTTGTTGTACCTTTGGCTGAATACGCCGGACTTAGCTGTAGAACGTGTAAAAATGAGGGTTGCTGCCGGAGGGCACAATATCCCTGAAACGACAATCCGCAGACGATATGGTTCGGGCATACGGAACCTGTTTGAGCTTTATCTGCCGGCCAGTGATTACTGGATGATAACAGATAACTCTATGTCGCCTATGGAAGTGATTGCTAAAGGATTTAAAAACAAAAAAAAAGAAATATATAAACCCACGATTTTTAATAAACTTGAACAATATGAATGAGCGAGAGATTAGAGAATTCGAGGAGAATATAGTCAAAGGAGCGAATATTGCGTTCCAGCGCCTTGTTTCTGAAAAGAAAAAAGTAAACGGAGAACTGGTTTTCTCTCGTAACGGACACATCTTCCGGGTAAAAGCGGCAGATCTGGATAAATACGGCGTATGATACTATATTGACTGAAAAAATGACAGATGTGGATATGACAGCCTCCCGGAGAAGATGTATTCACATCTGTTTCGTGAATTAATGAAACCTTTCCTTTATCAGGTAGCCTCTCTCTTTTATGCACAATACGGAGCGGAGGTGAGTCGCTTAGCTTTCGTCTTTCCTAACCGGCGGGCGGGTCTGTTTTTTCAGAAATACCTCGCGGAAGTCTCCCCTAAACCCTTGTTCTCGCCTGCCATACTTACAATCAGCGATTTATTCTTACAGCTAAGCGGGAAGCAGTTGGCCGACCGGATGCAGATGCTGTTTACGCTCTATCGTATTTACATACGTAAAAGCGCTCAGGAAGAAAGCTTTGATGAGTTCCTCTATTGGGGGGAAATGCTGTTGAACGATTTCGACGACGTTGACAAATACATGGTAAATGCCCGTATGCTCTTCTCCAATGTGACCGATCTGAGGGCCATCGAATCTGATTTCAACTTCCTGAATGAGAAACAGATAGCCGCTATCCGTGCTTTCTGGTCTGCTTTTTTCCCGAAAGGAGACAGCCCGAATCAGCGGAATTTCCTTGCCGTATGGCAAATACTTTATGACCTATATACAGAGTTGAGAGAAATACTGGCAGCTGAGGGAAAAGGATACGAAGGAATGATTGCACGTGAAGTCGTCGAACGCATCCAGGACGACGAAGGGGCGGAATTTCCATATAAACAGATCGTTTTCGTCGGACTGAACGCCCTTTCCGTCGTAGAAGAGAAGCTATTGCTCCGGCTGAAAGAACGTGGAATAGCGGATTTCTACTGGGATTATGCTTCTGCTAAGGTGACTGATAAAGACAATAAAGCCTCCCGTTTCGTGGAGCGTAATAAAAGCCTCTTCCCTTCGCGCCTCGACTTTCCCCGGGAAGAAGCGCTCCCCCCGGCTACCATCGAAGTAATCGGTATCCCCTCCGGCATAGGGCAGGCCAAACAGGTGCATAATCTGCTGAATGAGATTGTGAAGGCTACCGGAGGCATGACGGAGGAAGAGAGCTTGCGTACGGCTGTGATCCTGCCCGACGAACATCTGCTGATCCCCGTACTGAACTCCATACCCGAATCCATCCGCCGGATTAATGTGACGATGGGCTATCCGCTGGCAGGCGCTCCGATCGCTTCCTTAGTGGAGTATATCCTGGCTTTGCACACGAACCTGCGTTATACCGACGGGCGCCCGACCTTCTACTTCCGCGACGTACTGCCTGTGCTGAATCACCGCTATATCGTCGCCGGCGCTCCGGAGCTTATTCCCGACCTGATAAAAGATATCAGACAAAACAACAGAATAAATATAGAAGCCGCTGCATTACAGCAGACGCCTTTCCTCCGGACCCTCTTTACCCCCATCGAACAGACCGCCGGCATTTCGGATTACCTCATCTCCATCCTGTCGGAACTCAACAATATAATGGACAGCGGAAAGCGGGAAGAGGAAAACGAAGCCACGGACTATCAGTCGTCCATTACCGACATCGAGCAGGAGTTTATCTTTCATTTCTTTACTACCGTAAACCGGCTGAAAGAAGTGATGCGCGAGACCGGAGTGGAGATGAAGTTGGATACATACTTCCGCCTGCTGAAGCGACTGACCGACCTCATCACCATCCCTTTCAGAGGCGAGCCGCTTTCCGGCTTACAGCTTATGGGGGTGCTCGAAACGCGCGCTTTAGACTTCGACCGGCTGATTATCCTCTCCATGAACGAAGGCATATTCCCCCAGAAGAAGGCCTCCGCCTCCTTTATCCCCTACAACCTGCGCCGGGGCTTCGACTTGCCTGCCTATGAGCATCAGGACAGTGTATGGGCCTACCATTTCTACCGCCTTATCCACCGCGCAGGCCATATCAGCCTCCTGTACGACTCGCGGAATAACGGGGTGCAGACGGGAGAGATGAGCCGCTTTATCCACCAGCTTCATTACCATTACGAACTGTCTTTGCACAAAAAACTGATGGTCTATAATGTCTCTTCCTCGCGGATGGAACCTCTCCGGATAAAGAAGACCGGGGCTGTCATGCAACGCTTGGCTGCTTACCGGAAAGGAGGCGCCAGCGCCATCTCGGCCAGCGCCATCAATACCTGGCTGGATTGTCCGCTCAAGTTCTACTTCTCTGTTGTGGAGGGTATTCAGGAAGAAGAAGAGGTGAGCGAGACCATCGAAAGCAATGTCTTCGGAAGCATCCTCCATAAGGTGATGGAAGAGCTGTATATGCCTTTCCGGGGAAAGATGCTGACGGCCGACCTGCTGAAAGCTATCCGGAAAGATACCGATGCCTTATCCCATACCATTGCTGCCGCTTTTGCCGGAATATTCTTCAAAACCCAGACCATACGGCCCCTGACCGGACAGAATTTCCTGATAGGGGAAATGATCCGCAAATACGTGGAAAAGATACTGGAACGCGATGGCAGGGAACTGACGCCCTTCCGCTATATCGAATCGGAAAAGAAGATGAAGGATGTATTTACCCTCTCCGACGGCTCTGAGATACAACTGAAAGGCTTCATCGACCGGATAGACGAAGTGCAGGGCGCAATCCGTATCATTGACTACAAGAGCGGATCGGGATTATCAACCTTCCATACGCCGGAGAGCCTCTTTGATATCAGCGAAAAAGACCGCCCCAAAGCCATTATGCAGGTCTTTATGTATGCCTGGATGTTCGGACGCCTTCCCGAAAGCAGCGGCAAAACGCTCCGCCCCGGAATATACTATATGCGCACCCTCTTTTCGCCTGACTTCGATCCGGGTATATACCAACGTATCGAAAGAGGGAAGTCAGTGCCCGTTGATAACTTCGCCGCTTACGCCCCTTCCTTTGAAAACTCCCTCCGCGCCTGTCTCGACGAAATCTTCTCGGCCGACACCCCTTTCGTACAAACCCCCACCGGGAAAGCCTGTGCTTACTGCCCCTTCAAAGACATCTGCGGCTGAAGAAGGCACCCTCACCGGGGAAGCCACGGGTGCATTTGACTACGTCGATTTTCAATTCAAATTGTCGCAGATTCCCGTCATTGCGAGGTACGAAGCAATCCAGAGGGGGTGTGTCCGGACTGGATTGCTTCATCCTGCGGGTTCGCAATGACGAGGCAACACTCGGAGCCATCATCCCTCCGGCGCTCTTTAATTACCTGTCCGGAAGCGCCCCATCAGGTGGGGATTGACCGGAAGCGTGCAGGAAGAAACTTTGACTCTGACGGCATAGGTATAGGCCATCGCGCATAAGTCGGAGGTCATCCCCCGCCTGTAATAAGTGGTTGAGGTCAATGTGCCGGGCGTATAGGTAGCCGAAGTAGCGCCCGCGATATCGCTCCATCCTGTCGTGCCGTCGGGGCTGCTCTGCCACTGATAGGTGGTACCCGTAAGCTCCGAGGCACCTGTGACAGTCAGTGAGACGGCAGGAGCCGTACCGGTACAGATAACCTGCTCGGCAGGGCCGACAGTTCCCGCATATACCTTCCGGACGTAAGTCGTGGCGGTGATTATATTGGGGTCCTGATCCATCACCAGCGTATATTCCCCTTCTTCCGAGACATTGATAGAGGGTGTCGTGGCGGTAGTGACGCCGTCGGGATACGTCCACAGATAACTCCTGGCATAGCCTCCCTCGATAGTCACGGCATTGCTGCACATATAGGTGGTGTCGGGAAACTCAAACGTCCCGAAAGCAGAGAAATAACCGTAGCATCCCATATTATTTGGCGAAGCATTGGCTGCCATATATCCGAAAGAGAAAGGACTCTGCGAATTTCGTATCGTGACAACCTGACTGTTCGCAGCCGACGGTAAATCAAAACGGGCAATTTGCCAGTCGGTTATGTTGTTCGGAACCGCAGAGACTGCAAAACCCGGCAGATCCGTCATATTAGTGGTCGTTGAGCCGTACGAGATAGTAAAACCGGCTTGTTTTCCGGATCTGAAAACCAGAAATCCTTTTTCATACTGACCCGGCACCTGGAAATACGCCATCTGGGTTTGCCCGATTGAATAGACGCTGGGTATGAGCGCGGCTCCCTCTTCGCCGTATCCGCTCCGCTGGTAGATATAAATCGGCGCAGTAGCTTCTACATACACCGCGTTAACGTTTGTGGTAGGGAAGGTGTATTTACCCGCCGTGCCTGCGTTTAATGTATAAGGAGCATAAGTACTTCCACTATAATAAACTTTTACCGTTGTGTTGGCAGCTGTACCCACCATATAAAACCTATCATCAGCGCTTTTATAACCTTTAGGAACAATATAGCGTGTTCCCAGGCTGCTGACCGGGACAATCTGGTCGCCGGAGGTATCGCCGCCTACCAGGTCTTCCGTTACGGTGACGGCTACGGGCTTATTATTGGTCGTAATGGAGGTACCTGTCAGTGAGCCGGAGTTGGGAGTATATTCCATGATTTTCAGTGTCTGCCCTTTTTGTAGCGTCTTGGAGATTGGTGCGTTTGCGTTGGATGAGCCGGATGCTCCGATACGAATCGTCGCCTTGGGTATTACCGTGACCTCGGTATCATCTTCTGTGGCGACAATGTCAATCTGGTCGCAGGCGCCGGTATAGTTTCCTGTCTGCGCCAGATTATCCGACTGCATGGGCACATAAAACGAAGTGCCCAGCGCCTGGTGTCCTTTCAGGGTGAAAATATCCCGTGAGTCGGTGTGGTTGTGCATATAATAGGCTGTTACCTTCACATCCGAATAGATGTGCATCCCGAATTCGGTAACACTGCCGGCCTGTCCACGGGGATTTTCAATGGTCTTCATCTCGGCATCCGTTGTAAAATCAAGCTTGTACAAGGCGCCGGGAGCAATGGTAACGTTCGTGAAGATTGAGGCGCTCGTCCCATTATACCGGGTGATTCTCACATTCGCTGTCTGATACGTCCCATTGGAGATAGCCAGAAAGGCCGGCCGGTTCAGGGGAACTCCGGCAGCCAGTTGTTCCGACATATGCGGCGCCACAAACCAGAAGGCTGTATCCTGCGCCCGGAGGCCCGGCAAGAGACAGCCAAAAGCTAAAAAACATCCGAATAAAAATCTAATTCTCATCATATTATCTGAATTTAATTGATTTTACAGCATGTATAAAATAAAGGGTCGTTTATTTTGCACATACATCGTTCGCCTGGGAATAGAGATGAATAAAATAAGCTATCGGTTGATTATCCGGTATTAATACAGGTATTTTTTCTTTACGGAATTTGAAATTAATTACTATATTTGTGTACAAAATAAACGACCGTATTTTTTATACTGCCGGAATTATACAAACTTATATAATAAACTGTACATGAAAAAAGGCCACCGATTATGTTGTACCTAAGTCGCTTAATCTTGTTTTTGTTAAAGATTTCCGTTGAATATGAACAGGGTATGAGACGCTTCCTGCTCTATGTTGTGTTTGTTTTGTTTCCTTCGATTGGCAATGCAGAGGTTCCGTATCTTCCGCAGATTATTAATTATTCTGCGCGGGATTATATGGCGGGGATTCAGAATTGGGCAGTTGCCCAGGATTCCTGTGGGATGATCTATCTGGGTAATAATACCGGCCTGCTGAAATTTGATGGTATCCATTGGAAGCTTTATCCATTACCTCATAACACCATTGTACGTTCCGTTTATATCGGAAGCAACAACCGTATTTACGTAGGCTCGTTCGAGGAATTTGGTTATTTTGAGCCGGATGAAACAAACACCCTGATTTATCATTCCTTGAAAGAGAAATTGCAGGGATATACGTTCTTCAATGATGAGATATGGACAATTAACGAACATGAAGGGACCCTTTATTTTCAATCGTTTCGCTCTTTTTTTACCTACGATGGCGAGCACGTGAAAAAGGGCGAATCACCCTATTCGCCACTTTATTTCTTTACGTTCAACCATCGGTTGTACGCGCAGTTTATCAGCGAAGGCTTTTACCAATACGAGGGAGGGCGCTTTGTAAAACAACTCTCGAGGCAGGAGCTTTCCGACGATAATGTCGTAGGCATCCTTCCCTACGACCATAAGATGTTACTGGTGACGACTAAAAGCGGGATATTCCTGTTTGACGGAGAGAAAGCGACTCCATGGGAATCGGAGGCGTCTGATATACTGAGAGCCGGCGTCGCCAACCGGGTCACCCTGACACAGGATTCCATATACATTATCGGTACGGTATCCCACGGAATAGTGGCCATTGACAGGGACGGCAGCTTGGTGTGGCATATCAGCCGGAAAAACAATCTGATAAATAACACCGTATTGGGACTGTTTGTGGATGCTTCCAATAATCTGTGGGCAGCGCTCGACGACGGTGCGGCGAATATCCGTATCCATTCACCTCTCTATTTTTATGAGCCGACGGATGTGCACGTGGGCATGGTGCACGATATCGTACTGGATGGTAAAAAAATCTATATAGCTACCAATGAAGGCGTCTATGTATGTACCGAGGAAAAGCCCTATCCTCGGCTCATCCCGAAGTCGGAAGGACAAAGCTGGTGCATCACCCGTTTTGATCAGCAACTTTTTGTCGGCCATAATAGTGGAGTGCTACGGATTGATAATGATCAGGCAACCCGCATAACCGGGCCGTACGGTGGGGGAACGTGTATCCGTAAATGTATCATCCACGGCAAGGAAGTTTTGTTGCAGTCGTCGTACACGTTTATGAATCTGTATGTAAAAAACGAGCATGGGCAGTGGACGTTCAGTCATCAGATCAATGGCTTCAATAATCTGATCCGCTTGTTTGAAGTGGATGCTGCCGGTAACATCTGGGCGGAGCACATGCACAAGGGCCTTTACCAACTGGTATTGGACGAGACACTTCAAAACGTCAGGGAACTGAAATATCTGGGCAGGCTGAATCCCGGAAAAGCCGAAGGCAAGATACATGTAATGAAGCTGAGAGGGCGTATTGTGCTGTCCGACGGTTCGATGTTTTACACCTACGAAGACTTATCCCAGCAAATTGTTCCCTATATTCCTTTGATTACCGACTTGCCGGGTTTTGCAGATACGTATCGGATCGTATCGCTCAACAACCATACATTCTGGTTTATCCGTCGTACGGAATACGTACTTGTAAATTACGATGCCGGACATTTCACCGCCAGGATGCGTGTGCCTTTTGCCTTATTCGGGAAGACTATTGTCGATGAGCGGGGGAATGTATATGTGGACGATGAAGGCGTCTCCTATCTCTGCCTGAACGGGGGGATTGCCAGATTCGACCCGAACCGGCTGACGATCGGAAGGAAAGCGCAGATTACACTGGGAGAGGTGAAAGCTTCCGGCAAATCAAACGATGCCTTTTATCTCTTACCGGCGAGAGCCAATCCTGTGGAGCCCGTTTCGATTGACTACCCCCATAATTCCATTTCCTTCGAAGTATCTTTCCCGGACTACCTAAATCGTCAGATTCGTTTGTTCTATAATCTGAAAGGATATGAAGACGAATGGAAAGATGTCCCGAAAGATTATACAGTCTCGTATGCCAATCTTTCCTACGGGAAATATGATTTTAAAGTTTTTGTAGAGGATGAGCGGGGGAATAAGATTGCAATCCTTTCGTATCCTTTCCGGATCAAACCTCCCCTTTACTGGTCTGTTCCGGCTATTATGATGTATCTATTGCTTTTTGGCTTCAGTCTGTATCTGATAATAAGCCGGTACATCCGGCGGGAGGTCATACGCAAAAACCGGCTGATTAAAGAGCAGCATCAACAACAGGAACAACAGATAAAGGAACAAGAGCAGCTGATTATAAAACTGAAGAATGAGAAACTGGAGAACGAGCTTATATTCAAAAGCAAGGAGCTGACGAATGCCGCCCTGACACTCATCCGGTACGATGATTTCTTCAACAAACTGAAAGCTGAAATCCAGAAACAGATGCAGAGTGGCACGTATTCGAAAAAATATTTTGAAAAACTCATTCATTTGATTGATAAAAACCAAACCAGGGAAGACGGATGGGAAGTGTTTCTGGCCAATCTGGATTTAGTACATGAAAACTTCTTCCATAAACTGAAGGAAGATTATCCCGAACTCACGCCGGGCGACCTCCGTATCTGCGCTTTGCTACGCCTGAATATTCCGACCAAAGACATTGCGCGTATGCAGAACCTCTCCATCCGGGGAATTGAAGCGGCGCGTTATCGTTTAAGAAAGAAATTGAATCTCCCGGAGGGGAAAAGCTTAGTTGAATTTCTTATCTTGTTTAACAAATGAGATACATTGAGAAGCAGGATGTTAAAAGTAAATGCCGTAATAAAAACGTAAAAGGCGCTGGTAGAAAAAAAAGAGGAGAGTAGTTTATACGTATGTTGATATTCGTCTGTTCATAACCGAATAGGCGTTATTTGTAACCAGAATTAATTGTTCAACTAATAAATCATAATGCATGAAATCCAAGCAATTTCTTTTTTTATGTATGTTTCTGATTCCTTTCGTCGTATCGTCCCAGAATAATCTGACCGTAAAAGGAGTAGTGACGGAGAGCGCTACAGGATATCCGGCTGTAGGAGTCAGTGTGTTTGTGAAAGGTACAACCAATGGAACCGTCACCTCGGTTGACGGCGACTACCTCTTATCCAATGTGCCCCCTACGGCCACATTGGTGTTCAGCTTTGTGGGTATGATTACCCGGGAAGTGCCGGTCAATGGCCGGACTGAGATTAATGTATTTATGGAAGAAGACACCCAAAAACTCGAAGAAGTAGTGGTTGTCGGGTATGGGACAGCCAAGGTAAAAGACCTTACCTCTTCCATTACAACCATTAAGCCGGATGAAATCATGAAAACACCGGCAGGGCAGGCGATGCAGGCGCTGCAAGGTAAAGTACCCGGTATGCAGGTGATCAGCAGCGGAGGCCCCGGCAAGGCCCCGACGGTAAGGATACGAGGGATAGGCTCCTATCCCAAAAAGGATGCGTTGAATGCCGAATGGCTGAACAACGAATCGCCCTTGTATGTAGTAGATGGGATATTCTACAATAGCATCGACTTCCTGAATCCCTCGGACATTACAAGTATTTCGGTACTCAAAGATGCTTCTTCTGCTGCCATCTATGGCGTACGGGCAGCCAATGGCGTTGTATTGATAGAAACCAAATCCGGTGGATACGAAAAGAAAACGGAGGTTACTTTCGATGGTTATTTTGGTTATCAATATGCGCAGAACGTCCTGAAGATGGCGAATGCCGAACAATTTGCAACCATGGCGATGGAATCGGGTTCGTCAACGGATATTAAAAATATCAGTAATGCGATGCAGCGTTACGGGCGTAGCCGTATCAATCCGAATGTCCCCGATGTGAATACCGACTGGTTTAAGGAAATCCTGCGACCGGCTTCCATTGAGAATTATAGTCTGGATATATCGGGCGGTTCTTCGAAAGCGGCCTATTCGGTCGGGATCAATTACTTCGACCAGCAAGGGATATTGGATATGAAGAATGAATATGCACGCTATAATTTCCGCAGTAAGCTGGATTTTAAAGCAACCGATTGGCTGACGGTAGGCGGAAACATGATCTGGAGTCAGGCTACACAATATCCGGAAGAAAAAGTGGCCTGGAACGAAGCCTATTACGCCATTCCTATCCTGCCCGTATATGATGAAGCCAATACACAGGCCACGCCCAAACCTTATGCCAGCGCAACCGATATAGGGTACAGAGGAGGACAAAACCCTTTTCCGGCAATTGATACGTACAACAGAAGGAATTTCATAAAAAATCTGTTGACGAATTTTTATGCCGATATCCGGATTATACCCGAAAAACTGACGTTCAAGACCAGTTACAATCAGGCCTACACCTCCAGGGAAGAACGGGAAGTGAAATTGCCCTATTATGTAACAAATAGTTTCCAGTTTGCCAACCCGGAGATTACCAAATGGACAAAAACCTATTCTGATGTAACCTGGGATAATGTGCTGACATTTATGAATCGTTTCGATAAGCATAACCTGACGGTGATGCTGGGGGCTTCTTACCGCGACGAATATTACAGTATGTTACAGGCGAAAGCCTATCGTTTCCCAACGGAGATAGAACAGTCGTGGTATCTTGATCTGGCAGAGACCATCAAAGCCGACGAGGTAAAAGATGATGGCTTGCGGCAATACGGATTATCGTATTTCGGGCGCGTTTCCTATAATTTCGATAATAAATATCTGCTTTACGGAACGCTACGTGCTGACGGCAGTTCCAAATACCAGGAGAAGTGGGGCTATTTCCCTACGGTAGGTATCGGCTGGGTGCTCTCTCAGGAAAATTTCATGGAAGATATTACGGCAATTGATTACCTGAAACTCCGTGCCAGTTGGGGACAGTTAGGGAACGATAAGATACCGGCGAGCGATGGCGCGCTTACAACCACCATACTCACAGCTGCCATTAATGACGTGCTGGTTTCGGGAACTACCGTTTCAGGCGTTTTTTCTTCTTTGGGATGGGAGTTGACCGAAGAAATAAACCTGGGATTTTCTTCTGATTTCTTACAGAATCGTTTGAAGCTGGAAGCCGATTATTATATCCGGGATACAAAGAATGCAGCAATCTCGGTGAGTATTCCGGCTGTCGGCGGAACGGTAGTCAAGAATGTGGGGATTATCCGCAACTCGGGATTTGAATTTGCATTGAACTGGAATGATGCCGTGGGCTCGGATTTCAGATATACGATCGGATTAAACTTCTCCACATTGAAAAATGAAGTGCGCGACCTTTACGGGCAGCCTTATGTGGATGGAGGTACGGCAGAATTCAGACAACGCTCCATTGTCGGCCAACCGCTGCTGGCTTTCTATGGCTATGAGATCGTAGGCGTATATCAGAATGAAGCCGAAATCCAGGCCGACCCGATAGCACGGGCCAACGGATTGGTACCCGGTGACTTCAAATATAAAAACCAGAATGGCGACGACGTGATCAACGACGACGACCGCGTTGTACTGGGGTCGTATTTCCCTACACTCATGCTGGGCGGTAATCTGGGAGTCGGCTTTAAGAATATAGATTTGTCGGTTAACTTCATGGGGCAATCCGGTAACAAAATACTGAATCGCAAACGGGGTAATTATATCTGGACAAATGATACGAACTTAGATGCCGACCTGGCCATTAATCGCTGGCATGGAGAGGGAACATCCGATAAATATCCCTCGTCGGCAGGCTTGCGGAAAGGATGGAATCAGAAAATGAGCGATTACTTCGTAGAAGATGGCTCCTTCTTCCGCATACAGAATGTTCAGATAGGATATAATCTTTTGAATAAACACTGGTGGGGTGTTGATATCCCGGCTATACGTATCTCACTGACTGCTGACCGTCCATTGACTGTATTCAAATACAATGGATTCAATCCTGAAATCCCCGACGGGATAGATACACAGACGTATCCCGTACCGGCTACCTATACGTTGGGCTTGAATATTAAGTTTTAATGAGTAAACAGTAAGTAATAACCTATTTAGTAAAATTGATATGAAACGAATCTATAATACAGCATTGGCTTTTCTGTTGCTTGCCACATCCTGTAACAGTGTGCTTGACGAACCTGCCGAAAATAAGGCTTTCTCTGAAGGGGCTGATTATACTAAGTCGGCAGATATGATACTGCCCGCAATAGGGGTATATGCCAAGTTATACGAATTAGGCTGGGAAACTTATCCGCTCATTGCCGTGCGTGGTGACGATGTAAATGCCGGAGGATTGGGCGATCAGCAGGATTATGCCGAAACAGATAATTACAGGTATAACAAAGACTATTGGATGTATAACTCTCTCTGGGAAGGTTTTTATACTATTATTTATAATACCTACACTGCGGAAGACCAGATAATCAAGTATCAGTCGGCTGGCGCGGACAGTCAACTGGCGCAGCGGTATATTGCCGATGCATACGTTGTCAGGGGATTTTTATTGTTGCAGCTATCCCGTGTATGGGGAGATATATTTATCCCGGAAGATTATGATCCGAGTCATTTGCTCACTACTCCTGTCGCTACCAAAGATGAAGTGATGACTTATATCTCGGAATTGATGGATAAGGCAATTCCTGCTTTGCAGGACATCCACCCCAAAGACAGAGTCGATATCCCGGGAGGAGCAACGAAACATACGGCCCTGGCGGTCAAAGCTCTGGCCAATTTGGAGTTGAAGAATTACCAGGTGGTAGCGGAGGCGACCTCACAGATCATACAGTCGGACAGGTATGCACTGGAGCCTGATTTTTACGAGCTTTTCAAATTGAAAGGCAAATTAAACAAAGAAAATCTATTCGAACTTCAGTATTCCGATTTTGGCAAGGGAGCCGGCGACTACAAAAGTTATTTGTATGCTTTCTTCGGCCCTCAGAGCTGGACACCCAAAGTGGAAGGAATCGGGGGCGGATGGGGATTCTTTGAACCCAGTCTGAAATATATTAAATTTATGCTCGACAGAGGTGAAACCATCCGGCTGGAGACAAGTGTTTTGTTTACCGACAGGGGAATAGCCGAAATACAAAAGGATGCCCGATATGCCGGCCTTCCCTCATGGGTATCCAATACAACCCGCTCGGGCGATGTAATCAATGACTTCAATCGCGCCTTGTTCTCAAGCGGAAAGCATTATATGCCAAGCGACCAGTATATACCCGGACGAACCAGCTGGGGGGAAAATAAAAATTTCCAGTGTATCCGTTATGCCGAAATTCTGCTGATGCATGCCGAGGCCTTGACACAAGGAGCAAAGGGCTCTGCGCTGAGCGCCGACGAAGCCGTGAATCTTGTACGGACAAGAAGCGGACTGACAAGGCTGACGAATGTGACGAATCAACAGGTTATGGATGAGAAATATGCCGAACTGGCGATGGAATGGGGAACACGTTTCTATGATATGGTACGTCTGGAGAAATACGACGAGCTCAGCTATGATGGCAGAACGTTCAGCCCCGGACTCATATACCTCCCCTATCCGCAAAGTCAGGTGGACCAGTTGCCTGGATTGAGAGAAAAAAAATAATAGTAACTTTGTCGTTAAAAAGATATGAAAACATTGAAATATATTTTAGGGATTATGGGGATCGCAGGAATGACTGCCTGTAATAGTGGCATTGATCCGATAACGCCGGTTGAACCGGGGAGCGACCTGACGCCGCCGGAAGTAGCCATTGCTTATCCATCGGAAGGGGCGCTTATTCAGGTTGTAGAAGATGTGGCGACTATTATTATCCAGATAGAGGTGGTGGATGATATTGAGATCGGCAATATTGTTCTGCAATTAGACGGTAACGGTATCACTACCTTTGATAGCTTTAAAGACTACCGCAGGGCCGTAGAAAGTTATTCCTACGACAAAATAACCAATGGCAAGCATACGCTGGAGGTCATAGCAACCGATATTTCAGGCAAAACCACCCGGCAATCGGTCAATTTTGAAAAAATACCTCCCTATAAACCTCTGTATGAAGGAGAAATATTTTATATGCCCTTCAATGGAGATGTGTCGGAGCTGGTGAGTATAACCTCTCCGGAGATAACCGGTAGTCCGGGCTTTTCCGATGAAGGAAAAATAGGGAAAGCCTATGCCGGCACCCCGGACTCTTACCTCATATTCCCAACAGAGCGACTGGTGGGGAATGAATTTTCGGCCGCATGCTGGTATAAACTCAAGACCACACCCGACCGTGCAGGTATTTTAACCGCAGGCCCCGAAGATACAGCGAATCCTGCGGCGATGAACAATCGTTCCAGTGGCTTCCGCTTTTTCCGGGAAGGAAGCGCGGATAAACAGACATTCAAACTGAATGTAGGGGATGGCGTGAATGAGTACTGGTTTGATGGAGGAGACGCCGCTTCGCTTGCTCCGGACGGAGAATGGAAGCATCTGGCCTTTACGATCACAAAGGCGGAGTGTAAGGTTTATATCAACGGCAATGTTGTAAGCAGCGGCAAAGTAGAAGGTTTCAGCTGGGAGGGATGCGACATCCTGACTATCGCATCGGGAGCTCCGAGGTTTACCGGATGGAGTCACCTTTCCGAAGAAAGCCTGATAGACGAATTACGTCTGTTCAATAAAGCGCTCACCCAGCAACAAATCCTGCAACTGATGGATGCAAAATAAGATGGTATGCCCCTGAAAGTAATCTTACTATCCCCGTTTCTCTGCCTGCCGGCGATGATGTATGCCCAGGATTCGGTCGTTGTTGTAAAAGGACAAATCAGCGATTATTATATCACCGTATCTAAGGAACATATAGTGGAAGGCACGATCACCTCTCCTGAGGGCCAGCCTCTGGAAGGAGCCACAGTCATGTTTACAGCCAGTCCGGTACACTGCACAACAGGTACCGGCGGGCAATACAGACTGAACGCCGGCAGACAGGACCGGGAATTGTTTGTGTATTATCCCGGCATGAAATACGTTTATCGTACCTTTACGGAGAGTGATACACGCGTGGATATACAAATGGAAGCAGAGGATAAAACCTATCCTCTGCGGATACCACAAAAAACCACGCCCTGGTTTGACGCCGCCGCCGACCATCCGGCTACCTATTGCAATCCCATGAATCTTGCTTATGCTTACCGCGCCTATATACCCGAACTGGTAAAAAACGGATCTTTTCGTTCTACTGCCGACCCGATGATTGTCCCGTATAAAGGAGACTATCTTTTATTTTCCACCAATCAATTCGGATTTTATTATTCACAGGATCTGATTCATTGGGAATTTATCTTTGCAGGGTTCCAGCGGTTTCCGGAAGACGACGACCAGTGCGCCCCGGCGGCTTTCGTACAAGGAGATACATTGTTTTATATGGGGTCAACGTATAGGGGATTGCCCGTATGGTACAGTACCGACCCGAAGAGCGGACGTTTCAAAAGATATATAGAGAAAATCTCACTGCCTGCCTGGGATCCGGCTTTCTTGTCGGACGACGATGGACGCTTGTATCTGTATTATGGCTCCAGCAATGAATATCCTTTAAAAGGGGTTGAGTTAGACCGGCGAGATTTTCGTCCGGTTGGTAAAATACATGATATTATGCAGTTGCATCCGGACCAACATGGATGGGAGCGCTTTGGTATGAATAATGACGACAGCACAACCCTGGCTCCCTTTACCGAAGGCGCTTATGTAACGAAGCACAAGGGTTTGTATTATTTCCAGTACGGAGCGCCGGGAACGGAATTTAAAGTCTATGCCGATGGTGTATATGTCTCGGATAAACCTTTAGGCCCCTTCGTCTATCAGCAGCATAATCCGGTGAGTTACAAACCGGGCGGTTATGTACAAGGCGCCGGTCATGGAGGTACGTTCCGTGACTTTTCCGGGAATTACTGGCACGTCGCTACGTGTATGCTCTCCTTAAAATACAAATTTGAAAGGCGAATCGGACTCTACCCCACGGCTTTTGATACCGACGGTATCATGCATGTCTCCACTACTTTCGGCGATTATCCTACCTTCGTTCCCGGACAGGCAGGGATAGACCCGGGCCGGACATTCGCCGGATGGATGCTCCTGTCTTACAATAAACCGGTGGAAGCCTCTTCGACCGACAGCGTTTTTATTCCCCGGAATGCCGCAGATGAGGATATAAGAACCTACTGGGCAGCTCAAACCGGTGAACCCGGTGAATGGTTCCGGATAGACCTGGAAGGGATCAAGGAAGTACGGGCTATCCAGGTGAATTATTACGACCACAAAGCCGTACAGCATGGCAGGGCTATGGACCTGTATCATCAATACCGCATTTACCATTCTTCAAATGGAGAAGACTGGGAACTGACGGTTGACAAAAGCGATAATGATAAGGATGTCCCCCATGATTACATTGAGTTAAAAAAGCCTCTCTTTACCCGTTTCCTGAAAATAGTGAACGAACATATGCCTGCAGGTCATTTCGCCCTGTCTGATTTCCGCGTTTTCGGGAATGCCCGGGGCAAGCTGCCGGAAAGTGTCAGAGACTTTCGCATCGAACGGGGACAGGGAAGCAACCGGCGTAATGCCTTCATTTCATGGCAGGCGACAGATCAGGCGTATGGATACAATATCTATTACGGGATAGCTCCGGACAAATTGTACAATACGATAACCGTATTGAATGACACAAACTACGATTTCCGGGGATTAGATACGGAAACAGATTACTATTTTTCTATTGAAGCTTTAAATGAAAATGGGCGTTCCTCATTAAGTGAAATAATTTATATACGATGAAGATACATACTTTACTTCTGACAGCCTGGGGCGTAATGACTCTGACGACGGCCTGTCAACGTTCCCCCGGAACAATCACACTACAAGAACCCAATCGCTTGATGGTTTTCGAGTCGGATGATGAATTTCTGACCTATATTCAACAAGCCCATTTCGACTATATGTGGACTGGGGCAGAGCCCACCTCCGGTTTAGCCCGTGAACGTATTCATATAGATGGTCATTATCCTGAGAACGATGCCGATATTGTGACTACCGGCGGCAGCGGCTTTGGTATTGCCGGCCTTTTGGTAGGTATAGAGCGTAACTTTATTACGCGAGAAGAAGGTGTGGAACGTCTGGAGAAAATTATTAATTTCCTGGAGCAGGCAGACCGTTTTCATGGGGTATGGTCGCATTGGATAGAACCGACCGGCAAGGTTAAACCTTTTGGCCGGAAAGACAATGGGGGAGATCTGGTAGAAAGCGCGTTTCTCATACAAAGTCTGCTGTGCATCCGGCAATATTTTGCGGAAGGAAATGAAAGGGAGCAGGCCCTCGCGGAGAGGATAGATACGCTCTGGCGCCAGATGGAATGGGATTGGTATCTGAACGGAAAAGAGGTGTTATACTGGCACTGGAGTCCGGAATATGCATGGGAAATGAATTTCCCGCTGCAAGGCTATAACGAATGTCTGATCACATACATTTTGGCTGCTTCTTCGCCTACACATACCATTCCCGCAGCGGCCTATCATAAGGGATGGGCCAGAGGAGGAGAAATCCGGAGCGAGGCTATAGCCTTCGGATATCCGTTGATGCTGAAGTTTAACGGGGCTGAAGATTACGGAGGCCCGCTTTTCTGGGCGCATTATTCATACATAGGTTTAGACCCCAGAGGACTGAATGATGAATATACCAGTTACTGGAACCTGAACCGGAACCAGACGCTGATTAATTATACCTATTGTGTCAATAATCCCAAAGGTTTCAAAGGCTATAATGATAATTGCTGGGGATTGACAGCCAGTTATTCCCTCGACGGATACAAAGCGCACGCTCCTTACCGCAACGACATCGGCGTCATTACGCCTACCGCTGCGCTGAGCAGTTTTCCCTATACACCCGAAGAATCCATGAAAGCGCTGAAGCATTTTTATTTCAACCTGGGCGACAGTATTTGGGGAGAATATGGTTTTTATGATGCCTTCAGTATCAATGCCAACTGGTATCCCCGCCGTTACTTGGCCATCGACCAGTGTACGATAGCTCCCATGATAGAAAACTATCGCACCGGCTTACTGTGGCGATTATTCATGAGTTGCCCCGAAGTACAGGAAGGACTGAAGAAATTAGGTTTTACCATTAATCAGGTTTTTACTTTATGAAATTCCTTTATCTCCTTTCTTTAGACCATCAGTCTGTATGGGTTGAATATATAATCTGCTGCATTTGCTCACACAAAACATTATAGAGCTAAATCATTTATATTTACTCTTACCGGAAATTCTGAAAAGACAAAATGAAATGATTTTATTCCTCCGGAAATTCCGGAAAGGGTAAATGAAATGATTTTGTTTCTCC
The DNA here is from genome assembly GCA_031269535.1 of Tannerellaceae bacterium. Taxonomy (GTDB): domain Bacteria; phylum Bacteroidota; class Bacteroidia; order Bacteroidales; family Tannerellaceae; genus DFXE01. The sequence continues at coordinate 26,490 of JAISZA010000138.1, read as the reverse complement.
AGAAATTCTGGAAAGGGTAAATGAAATGATTTTGTTTCTCCAGAAATTCTGGAAAGGGTAAATGTTAATAGTTTTGTTTCTCCAGAAATTCTGGAAAGGCAAATGTTAATGGTTTTGTTTCTCCAGAAATTCTGGAAAGGGTAAATGTTAATGGTTTTGTTTCTCCAGAAATTCTGGAAGGGCAAATGTTAATGATTTTGTTTCTCCAGAAATTCTGGAAGGGCAAATGTTAATGGTTTTGTTTCTCCAGAAATTCTGGAAGGGCAAATGTTAATGATTTTATCTCTCCGGAAATTCTGGTAGAGTAATTTGAAACAATTTAGTTCCACCGGAAATTCTGGAGGGATAATCTGAAATGATTTAGCCTCACCAAAATTTCAGGTGAGCGTATTCCGGATGAATTTCCTTTCGCCGGAAATCCCGGGAAGTCTTTTACAAATAGTATATCATATTTTATCGCTAAAGTGAGAATTATCCGTTTGAATGCAAGGATAGTCCATTGTTTTTGCATAGATAACATATTGTTTTCCCATCACATACTCTCTACTTTTGCTTTAACTTTTAATTTCTTAATAAATCCGAAACAGTGAATTACAGTAAATTTTATCTGGGACTTGATGTGGGTGGGACGAATCTCGTCGCTGGAGTCGTTGACGAGGCCTATCGGGTGATAGCCAAAGAAAGTATGCCGGCCAATGCCGGACGGTCGATAGAAGAGATCACTGCCGATATGGCGGAAGTAAGCAAAAGGGCCTTGGAGAAAGCCGGGCTTACGCTGAATGATGTCTCATCGTGGGGAATAGGTATGCCAAGTTGTGTGAATCCGAAAACCAACCTCCTGGTTCATTCGAATAATTTCGGATGGAAAAATGTACCTGTTTATGATTATCTGAAAAAACACATCCAACTCCCTACCTATATCGCCAACGATGCGAACTGTGCAGCCTATGGCGAGGCCTTAGCCGGCGCTGCAAAAGATTATACGGATGTGGTGATGCTGACATTGGGTACCGGCGTTGGCGGAGGAATCATCCTTAATAAAAAAATCTATTCAGGCTATGATACAATGGGGGCAGAGCTTGGACATACCAAGCTGGTCTATAATGGTGTACCGTGTACATGCGGACAGAAAGGGTGCCTGGAGTCGTATGCCTCTTCTACAGCTCTGATCCGCAGGGCCCGGGAGCTTATGCCTGCCTATCCGGATTCCATTTTGTGGAATTACTGCGAACAGCCTATCCGGAACATCAATGGAGAAATGATCTTTAGGGCTTCCGAAAAAGGAGACCCCCTGGCAATGCAGCTCATAGACGAGTATATCGGCTATCTGTCTGCCGGTATTTCTTCGTTTATCACTATCTTCCGCCCCCAAATCATTATTGTAGGGGGAGGGATTGCAGAAGCAGGAGACGACTTGCTGAAGCCCTTGAACGAACGGCTGTTTGTAAATACGTTTGCTGCAGAAGAAATAGGCATACCTACTGTTGTAAAAGCACAACTGGGTAATGAGGCCGGCCTGATAGGAGCAGCCCTGCTGGAAAAAACGATGTGAGACCGGAGGTATGGATGCAGGAAAGAAAGCGATGATCGAGTCTTTTAAGCAGGGACTGATCGTCTCATGCCAGGTGCAACCGGATGATCCGGTTTATTCGGAGGAATTTGTTGTAAAGATGGCCCTTGCCGCCCAATGGGGAGGAGCCGTAGGCATACGTGCGAACACTCCGGAACAAATACGCGCGATAAAGAAGAGGGTAAATCTGCCGGTCATCGGTCTCTGGAAAATCTGGCACGACGATACGGATGTATTTATAACGCCTACCTTAGAAGCTGCCCGGGCGGTATGGGAGGCCGGAGCCGAAATAATCGCCTTAGACTGCACAGAGCAGATAACACATGAAGGACGACCTGCATACGAATTACTGGAAAAAGTGAGGAAAGAAATTCCCGAAGCCATCCTTTTTGCTGATGTATCGACGTACGACGAAGGTCTGCGGGCAGTCAGGATGGGAGCAGAGATCGTGGGGCCGACACTCTATGGCTATACAAAGGAAACCCGGCACATTGAACAGCCGGATATGCGGGAATTTGCCCGTATGTGCCGTGACTTTCAGCCGGAATCGTATGTAATTATGGAAGGACATATCTATACGCCGGAAGAAGCTATGAAGTGTTTGTATGTAGGGGCACATGCCGTAGTGGTGGGAAGTGCCATCACACGTCCGCATCTCATCACCCGGCGGTTCGTAGATTTGCTTTCCGGTTACCGGCAGGATTGGAGAGGCGAAGAACGGCGTAAACATTAAGAAAGCGACCCTGTTGTATGGCATCGTTTAATGTAGAAAAAGCACAGAACGTAGAAGTAAGCCGGAAATTTCCCTGCGAGAAGCCCTTACTGAAGCAGTTGGAAATTATGGAGCAATATACGGCTACACACCAGGCTTGCGCCGGTATGCCGAAGGAATTACGCGAGCTGGCTTGCCTGAAAACACTTTATCCGGTATTGTTCCGGACAATTGGCGCCTCCGACCGGATTGCCGGAAGGATTGATTTCCTGCCGATAGGCTTTGGCTCCGTTACTTCCGAAGGAGGAGTAGGACATTATTGCGTGTTCCGGAAACTCAAAGCTTTCCGGGAGAATCTGGAGGAGAAAGATAAACCGCGCGTAGATGTCCTCTATGAATACTGGCTGGAACATGATACGAAAACCCTGTTCTGCCGGGAGGCGCTCATTGATAATACCGTCGGTATGTTCATTGATTGCGAATATCCCATGATTGCAACAGCCCGGCTGTCGGGGATGATGCTGGATTATCCTACATTATTATCAAAAGGCATAGGCGGGTTGCGTATGGAGATCCTTGCCGGATTAAGCAGGCAGCCCGGGAATCACTTTTATCAGGCAACCCTCGGATGTCTGGACCTTTTTACAGACTGTGCCGCCTTTTTACAGGCAGATGCTCTGAGGCAGATGGATAGCGACGCCTGCTCCGGGAAAAGAAAGGAAGAACTGAAAGGTATCGTTCGCTGTCTGGAGAACATAAAGACCGGCAAGCCCGAAACATTCCATGAAGCGCTTCAGCTTATCTGGCTCTATGCTTTGCTGGCGGGTGTTATTAATTACGGAAGGTTAGACGATTTTTTAGGGCCTTTTCTGGTTGCAGACTTAAAAGCCGGACGCTTAACGGATGAGGAGGCATACCAATATATCCATTCCTTGTGGACAATGATAGAAAACCGCCGGACAACGGTGAACGGACGCATCATCGTCGGGGGGAGAGGACGCAAACATCCGGAAGAGGCCGATGTCTTTGTTCGCTATGCCATGAAAGTAGCCCGGAATACCCGGTATGTAGAGCCGCAGTTTACACTACGGTTCGATCGCCATACGCCGGAAGATATCTGGGATGCGGCATTGGATGCACTGGGAGCCGGTGCAACCTATCCCACCTTGTACAATGATGAGGTGAATGTGCCTGCCGTGGCTTATGCCATGCGGATAGACGAGAGAACGGCTGAGCAATATGTCCCCTTCGGCTGTACGGAATATGTTATCCAGGGACAGAGTACGGGCAGTCCGAATATCTGCATAAACCTCCTGAAACTGCTGACAATATTCATGAACCGGGGAACAGACCCGATGGATGGCCTGTATAAAGCCGGAACCCTCCGCATAAAAGCGCTGGAAGACTATGCGACGTTTGAAGATTTTTACACAGGCTATAAGGAGTTGCTGGATTACTATTTAGACCTGTCTGCTGACATACAGTATGCCTCCTATCAGTTGATGAACCGCCACGTCGGTTTCCTGTTTTCAAGTATCCTGACCGACGACTGCATCGAACGGGGCAAAACGCTGTTAGACGGAGGCGTCCGTTATCTGGGAGGAACCAATGAAACGTATGGAAATATCAACACCTCCGATTCCCTGCTTGCTATAAAAAAATTAGTCTTTGAAGACCGGAAATATACATTGCGCGAAATACAAAATGCCTTGTCTGTCAATTTCGAAGGATATGGAAGATTACGCAAAGACTGCCTGACCTGCGGAAAGTATGGCAACGATCTGGAGGCGCCTGACACCCTGGCGAATGACTTATACGAATATGTAGCCAAAGGCGTACGGCAGCGAGGTATAGATAAGGGAATGCAATATTTCCTGATCGTTATCAGTAATAATCAACTTAATACGGAATGGGGAAATCGCACGGCTGCCTCGCCCGACGGAAGGTTAAAGGGCATGTATATGAACCCGGCTAATAATCCACAGGGCGGAGCCAACAGAAGCGGACCGACGGCTTTACTTAATTCCCTGCGCAGGTTTGATGCCCGGTATCACGGTGGCTCCGTACAGAATATTAAATTCTCTCCTGCCATGTTTAACGAGAACCGGGGGGTGATAAAAAGTTTATTCCATACATATTTCAGAAAAGGCGGCTGTCATCTGATGGTGACGGTTGTAGATCGGGGAGTCCTTGAAGATGCCAGAATACATCCCGAAAAATATCCGGACCTGATTGTCCGCGTAAGTGGCTTTTCTGCCGTCTTTGTCGATCTGTCCCCCAATATTCAAGAGGAGCTTCTGAGCCGGGTATTATATGAATCCGACTGACAAAGAGACATACTTGTTCGTTATGGAAATAGAACGGTTTGCCATACACGATGGCCCCGGCATACGGACAGTAGTTTTTCTTCAGGGATGTCCCCTGCGTTGCGCCTGGTGCTCCAATCCCGAATCTCATACAATACATCCCCGTCTGCTACATCTGGCACATAAATGTACAGGCTGTGGTTGCTGCGCCCGGACATGCCCGGCAGACTGTATTACGATGCAGAACGGTATGCCTACCTTCGACCGGAATAGATGCAGGGCTTGCAGGGCTTGTGCGGAATCTTGCCTGCAAGAAGCAATCCGGTTTACAGGAGAGAAAATGTCGGTATCAGATATTATGAACGTGATTATACGCGACCGGGAGTATTACATCTCTTCCGGAGGAGGGCTTACCTTTTCCGGCGGTGAAGCATTTACTCAATTCGACGGACTGATGAAATTATTATTACGTGCCCGGCAGGAAGATATACCCGTCGCCATCGAGACAAGCGGGCAGGTTCTGCAGGAAAACCTTCGGAGAGCCTATCCACTGATCCATCTTTTTCTATTTGATATGAAACATCCGGATAAGTATCTGTTGAAAAAATATACCGGGGCCGATTACGATACGATTCTCTCCAATCTTACCTGGATCGCAGAACAGAATCCTGCAAAAGTCATCGCCCGCATACCGATCATTCCCGGTTTTAATTACGATATGCACACAATAAGAGAACTATTCCTTCTGTTATCGGAAAGACGCATCCGGCAGGTACATTTACTACCATACCATACATTGGGTGAAAACAAGTACCGTCAGTTAGGTCTTTCCTGTCTCTATCCCTCCCACAGGATGCTCACAAAAGAAGACTTGCTCCCGCTGAAAGATATGGGAGAGGGTATAGGTTTGAGAATATGGATAGGAGGATAAAAAAATATATGAAATTTGTACAATAAAGTGTGGGATATAAATAATATTACATATCTTTGCCAATGAAAAATAATTTATTCAGTTTTAATAAATAATGTGACTATGAAAATTACAAGAATTAATCAACCTAATCTTCATAACGAAGAATGGTTCGGGTTTTACACTGATTTTAGAAACATGGTGGAGAAGTATGGTGTAAACGCACTTAATATTAATGATTTATTTAATCTTTTCCTCCCACTCCACAACAAGGCTGATAATCTCCTGCTCGTGCTTCGAAAAAGCATCTATACAGAAGAAATGAAGGTGGCTGACAAAGAACGCAGTACTCTTTTCAACAGTCTTTATAAGATAGTCAATGGTATGGTTAACCAGCCTAACGTAGCGAAAAAGGAAGCAGCTAAACGCCTCTTCAATCTCTTACGCCAGTACCGTCAATACGGTGTGAAAGGCAGCTATATTGAAGAATCTTCGGGTATCTATAATCTATTGCAGGATATGGAAGGAAAGTATAGCGCCGACATCACTCTTCTTTTCCTGGATGAATGGATTAGTGCCCTTCGCCAGGTGGAAGAAAGGTTCATCGCCTTGCGTGCGCAACGTATTCAGGAATCTATTGAGAAGCCAAAAGAATCGTTGCAGGAAATTCGTGCACAGGTTGACAGGCTGTATAGTGGTATAGTGAGCATACTCGATGTCAGACTCTTAGCCGACGGCCTGGGAGGTGATATCGTAGTCGAGCCGGACGAACTGGATACCAATTCCAGGACAGATGACGATCCGACGCCTCCTGAACTTCGCGGGAACATTGTCTATAACTTTGTAGTTGCGTGGAACATAGTCGTCAAAGGCTATCATAACCTACTGGCTATGCGTGCCGGACGTTCAGCCAAAAAAAAACAAGTCGATACTCCCACCCCTGAATCCCCAGCAGAACCTTTGCTCTCTCTGCTTCCTCCGGCATTATAAGTATCACCCCTTAGACAGCGGGAACCTCCGTCCGGACTTCAGGACTGGAGTATATCAGAACCCCTATCAGCGTTACGCTTGATAGGGGTTATTTACAGGCTAAACCTTCACATACTGAGAAAATAGTCCCCATATTACATTCACGCCGGCCAGCCCGGATTATTACATGAGGATAAGCACAAAGCCAATATGCCCCAAACTATTATTTTTTCCACACAAATAATTTTTTAATTGTGTTTATATGTCTGTTTTACGATAGTTTATCAAAAAATTACACCACTTAATTTATATCCCTGACTTTTTATTGTTATGATTTGTACGGACGGGTCTTCCTTTACATATTTGCGCAACCTGGTAATATAAGTATCCAAACTGCGGGAATAGATAATACCGGTGTTTCCCCAATGTTCGTTTAACAGGAAATCCCGTTCCACTATATTGCCGTTTTTTTCGCACAATGTGCGCAAAATTGCATTTTCTTTTTTGTTGAGATATATCGTTTGGTCCGGATCGCTCAATTCGTTTTTTTCGGAATCGAAACGATAACGACCGATTTTGAAAATTTTATCGTTTGCAACCGGCGCTTTTATTTCCGGTATTTCCTTTTCTTTTTGGCACGAAAAACAGAATATAAGGAAAACACCTATCGCAGCCATGAATACCAGGCATGTGGAAATAACTATTTCTCCGATCATCCGTTTGAAGATGGCGGCATTTGTAAATTGTATATGGGCCTGCAGGCTTGTTGTTGCGGAAATATTTGCAGTAATGACGTATTTTGCAGGCAGTACCGGACTCTGCATACCGGCAGTTGTTGTTTCTATTATTTCACCCGTAGCTGTGTTGAAATGATCGATAGTAAACGAAGCAAGAATATTCTTTTCCTGCAATTCGCCGGCAAACAAGTCTGCTAAACAATAAATATTCAATGGCAGAATGTTTTTCCGCAATTCATAAAATGCTTTGTGGATAAATGTTTCCAGGGATTGTCCGGACAGGTTGTCGAAAATGATTGTATCCGGCGAAGGACATTGTCGGATAATTTGTATTTCTTCTTTCCCGCAACTTTGAATCGTTACATGGCCCGGATTTATAATATCGTTTATCGGAATACGGTATGTCTGCTCTTTCTGCGCGGCCAAATCGAAAGAATGGCTGACGTCGAGGAGGAATTGTTTGTATTCGCTTTGATAGGCGTTGTGTAACCAGAATGATTCCAGCGCCAACAGGATTACGATATTCGCTATGGATACAAACAAATTCAGTGTCCGGGTTGATTTTTTCAGTGTAAACATGCGCGAATATACTAAAAATTAAATCCTGAAATGGGTTTTTGACGTAAACGCTACAATTTTTTGATGCCGGATGAAAGTTTTGACAGAAAAGCGGTTGTTTTTTGAATGGGAAATTATGCACGTCGGAAAAGTTGTTCGGAACTTTGTTGCGATAAAACAATTATAAATTTAAAACACAGTTTATTTATGAAAAGGAATGTTTTTTTAGCGATGGTTTGTTTTTTTAGTTTAGCGCTTCATGCGCAAACGACGGATCCGCTTCTTGTTTTTAACTCGACTACGCACGATTTTGGTGAAATTTGGGAAGGTACGCCGCAAACTTTCTCGTTTGAGTTTACGAACAACGGCGCAGAACCTGTTCTTATCCAAAGCGTACAGCCTTCGTGCGGCTGCACGACGTCGGGTTGGACGAAAGAACCTGTCAAACCCGGGGAAAAAGGATATATAGAAGCCACTTACAATGCGGCAGCTGTCGGACCTTTTAATAAATCCCTGAAAGTAATGCACAGCGGAAGTTCCAACTCCCTTGTGTTGTACATTAAAGGAACGGTTAAAGAAGCGGAAAAATAATTTCAGTGCCAGCGCTACATCCGGGATACAGACCTGCTCCTGCCTTTTCTCCCAGCGGAACAAAAGGGCAGGAGCAGGATTCATGATTGCGGCCTATCCCCAATCGTTTGCTTCATTTTATCATGGCAGGCCTGACCCCGCCATCTCCCGATACCCTCCATTGAATCGCATCCGGCAATATCCGGGGAGATACAAAGTGGGCTTGCACTTATGGTTTAGGAATGCTTTTCTCTTCTCTGTATTTTTTAGGTGATATGCCCATTATCCTGGTGAAGCTGCGGCTGAAATAATAAGGGTCTTCAAAGCCTAATCTGAAGGATATCTGATTAATCTTCATCTCCGTATTCAGCAGGAACTGGCAGGCACGCTCTATTTTTATCTGCAGGAAATAATTCATGGGGGAATAATGAGTCTCTTTTAAGAAAAGCCGGTAGAAGTGGGATGGGGAATAGCCGAAATGTGATGCGATCTCTTTTAAGGTGATCTTCTTTTCGATGTTTTCATTCATATAATGTGTAGCCGAGCTGATAAAAAAAGTATTCGGCTCTCCTTTTATGCGGAGTTTCACGCGCCGGTAGGAATGAATATATATAAATGTACTCAACAGATGAAACAGACTCATATTCGCATAATGGATCATATCTTCATCAAGCCGGAGTTCCAATGCTGTGATCAGTTCTTCAAAGAAAGAAATCCGGTCGTTGATCCGTGAATCGTTGTCTATATCTATCTGATGCAGTCCGGGAAGTTTTTCATATACATACCGGGCGCAGGAACCTTTGAAATGAATCCAGTAGATATACCAGGGGTTCTTTTCGCCGCAGCCGTACTGGTGCGGATGTTCGGCCGGAAGGATAAAGAACTGGTTCGCCCTTACCGTATGCCGTTGTCCGTCCAGCCGGTACCATCCTTCTCCCTGCACGCAATAGATCAGTAAATAATTCCCGCATCCGTTTTCCCGGTCGATATAATGATTACTTGCTTTGGGGAAATAGCCCATGGAATGAATGGCCAGACCTGAGGTTAAAGGATTGCTCAAGGCTTTCTCGATGATATTAAAGGGAAGCACTGTAAGTCGTTGACCGACAAAACCGTGTTTGATGTGTGTCATGGGTTCGTATTTTATTATTGTCTCTGCAAATATAATCCATCTTTTTTACCTTTTTACTCTATTACCGGATTCATCTTATCCTTGTACATTCGCACATCATTCGTGATTATTACCATGTAAACATAAAACAGATGAATCGTAAACAGTTTTTTTCTCACTTAGGTGCTATGGGCGCTACGATGCTCGCGACACCTGTCATAAATGCTTCTCCGCCGGAGGTCTTCCATCTGCCGCTTTCCGTACCGCCGGAAGCTCCCGGTAAAAAGATCCGTGTCGGCGTGATCGGTTGCGGAAGTGTGTCGGGAATGTACCTGCCTCATTTGAGCAAATGTCCTTATGCCGAGATCGTAAGTCTCTGTGATATTATCCCCGAACGGGCGCAGCAGGCCGCAGCCGGATATAATGTAAAAAACTGGTATCCCCATATCGACAAAATGCTGGCGGGGGTTCCTTTCGATTTGCTGGTCAATCTGACCGATATGCAGGAGCATGGCCGGCTGAACCGGCTGGCATTGATGGCAAAGAAAAATATCTGGAGCGAAAAACCTATGGCAAATACCTACGAAGAAGGGCGTGCACTCTCCGACCTGGCAACGAAACAAGGTGTCCGTATCTGGGGCGCCCCGGCCGTAGTGAACAGTCCGCAGTTTGCTTTTATGGCAAAACAAATCAATGAGCATAAACTGGGTAAACTGGCCGCCGCTCATGCGCATTATGGACATCAGGGCCCCAACTGGTCTGCCTTTTTCTTTGAAGAAGGCGGGGGCAGCCTGCCCGACCTGGGCGTATATAATATCTCTACGCTGACCGGATTGTTCGGCCCCGTCCGTTCCGTTATCGCCATGACGAATGTGGTGGAGCCTACACGCAATACGGGAAACAAAGGCTATATACAAGTGATTGCCGAAGACAATGCCATGATACTGATGGAACATCCGAACCAGGTACTTTCGCATGTGCAATGCGGATTCAATTATTTCGACCCTTACGGACACGAAGGTACAGGGCAGGCGCTTCCAACCCTATCCGTAACAGGCTCCACCGGCAGTATGCACATGATAGGCTATGACTGGAAGCCTTCTGCCATAGAGATGGCGACCGTCGATGACGAGAAAGGCCGTCGCTATGCCACCGACCCCGGTACTTTCGTCTGGGAAGAGGGTGCCTCGGTGATCTGCGAATGTCTGGCGACAAACAAAGAGCCTCTCATCCATGTAGAGCATGCACTGCACGTCCTCGAGATCATAGAAGCCGCCCGCCTGTCGCAGGCCGAAGGACGGCGCATACGACTGAAATCATCCTTTAAATGGCCTGTAATACATTCTTAAAAAAAATATTTGTATGAAAAACTATGTATCCTTATTTCTTTTTGCTGCTCTTCTGCAAGCTTGCACCTCCGGGGCCGGAACAATAGTTCCCCTGGAATTATACGAAGAGATAGAATGGGGCAAAGCCCGGCCCAATACCCTCTCAGGCGCCGAAAAATCCGCCGGATGGACGCTGTTGTTCGATGGTTCGTTTAACGGATGGCATGGCTATAATCAGAAAGATATTCCCGACTGCTGGCAGATCGAAGACGGCTGTCTTACGATGAAGGCGGTAGATGGCTCGGAACAAACGCAGGACCTGATTACCGGTAAAGAATATAAACGCTTCGCACTGTCGCTGGAATACAAACTCACGAAAGGCGCTAATAGCGGCCTACTCTTTCAGGTGAAAGAAGGATTGCAATATACGTATGCGTATGAGACCGGACCCGAATTTCAGGTCATCGACCATGAGAACTGGCCTGACCCCCTGGAAGATTGGCAGATCAACGGCGGTAATTATGCCATGTATCCGCCCCTGGAAAAAAACTTCAAAGCTATTGGCGAATGGAACCAACTGATGCTGATAGTAGATGGAAATGAGGTGACGCAGATACTGAACGGAACAGTCGTAGTGCAATATACCAAATACTCCGGCGAGTGGACAAAGTTACGCAATAGCGGTAAGTGGTCGAATTACCCCGATTACGGTAAATATGACGAAGGACATATCTCCCTGCAAAATCACGGAACAAAGGTTTGGTACAGAAACATATTGATAAAACAACTTTAATAGATTAAGAGATGGGAACAAGAAGAGATTTTCTGAAGACATCTGTCTGGGCTACGGCCGGGTTATCCGTCCTACCTTCGAGTGTAATCAGCGGATTAGGACATAAAATGCCCAGCGATACGCTTACTATTGCCGGTATCGGAATCGGTGGGAAAGGACATCCCAACCTGGTAGGCATGCATACGGAACGTATTATCGGGCTCTGCGATGTGGACGACAAATATGCCGCTCATTGCTTTAAAGAATTTCCACAGGCGAAACGCTATAAGGACTGGCGGCGCATGTTTGACGAACTGGGCAAAGAAATAGACGGCGTGATGGTCGCTACCCCCGACCATACCCATGCCATTATTGCGGCCACTGCCCTGACAATGGACAAACACGTCTATTGCCAGAAGCCGCTGACCCATTCCATTTACGAGAGCCGGCTGTTGACCCGCCTGGCTGCGAAACATAAAAAGGTAGCTACGCAGATGGGAAACCAGGGCAATTCGGGGGATGGCGTTCGTCAGCTTTGCGAGTGGATATGGAACGGAGAAATCGGTGAAGTGAAAGAAGTACATGCCTGGACAGACCGTCCGCTTTGGCCCCAGGGGCTGGAACGTCCGAAAGAAAAAGTCAAAGTTCCCTCCACACTGGACTGGGATTTGTTTATCGGGCCGGCAGCTTTCCGTCCGTATCATCCGGCCTATACACCCTGGAACTGGCGCGGATGGTGGGATTTCGGCACCGGCGCTTTCGGCGATATGGCCTGTCATGTGCTCGATCCTATTTATCAAGCCTTGAAATTAGGATATCCCGACAAAATACAAGGAACGTCTTCTCAGATCAATGTAGAATCTCCCCCGCAATCCGAGAAAGTGGAGTTCCATTTCCCCAGGCGGGATAATCTCCCGAAAGTAAGCCTGCCTGAGGTATCGGTTTGTTGGTATGACGGTGGATTATTGCCCAACCGCCCGGATTCCATACTTGATGGTATCGACCTGATGAAGGATGGACTGGGTGGATGCTTGTTTATCGGCTCAAAAGATTCCTTGCTTTGCGATTGCGGCGGTTTCAATCCCCGTCTCCTGTCCGGCCGGACGCCGGACGTTGCGCAAACACTCCGACGTATTCCCGGCGCTACGGGATATCACGACGGATATCACGAACAAGACTGGATCAGAGCCTGCAAGGAATCTCCTGCAAACAGAGTGGAAACAAGCGGCAATTTTGCCTATGCCGGTCCCTTCAACGAAATGGTTTTATTAGGCGTATTAGCCATCCGTCTGCAAAGTTTGAACAAGATTCTTCAATGGGACGGTGAGCATATGCGTTTTACAAATATCTCGCCCACGGATGAACTGAAGGTTATTACCGAGAACGAGTTCAATATAATCGACGGACATCCCCACTCCGACGTCCGTTACGCAACCTTCAATGCACAGGAAGCCGTGGCAGAATACATAAAACGTACCTACCGCGAAGGCTGGTCGCTGCCCCCTATGCCATAGTAAAAAGACCTGGGGAATTATCCGGATTAGAGTGCAGCAGGCAACGAAACAAGAAACCCCAGATGAAATTACAAGAAGTTTAGTAATGCGAAATAAACAGGGTGCATTTCAACTTGTCGCATCGTCATTACGGGCCGTCCTTGCGAACCCAGAGGGTGAAGCAATACAGACCGGGCACCCTGGATTGCTTCACCCACAGGGTTCGCAAGGACGATAGAAATCCATTGAATCTGCGACAATTTGAAATGTACCCAATAAACAAGATATAATCGTTATATCTTGTTTAATTTTCTATATTTGCCAAATGTCTGATAAAATCAAAATAACCACAGAGGCAGGTGGCAAAGTTGAAGCCCACGCTCCAATAATCGTATCTGCAAGTCGTTCGACGGATATTCCGGCGTTTTATGCCCAATGGTTCATCAATCGGCTGAAGGCGGGTTATGTAGTGTGGTACAGTCCGTTCAATCAGCAACCGATGTATGTCTCTTTCCAAAAGACAAAAGTTGTCGTGTTCTGGTCAAAAAATCCGAAACCCTTAATACCATACCTGAAAGAATTGGATGACAGAGGCATCCATTATTACTTCCAGTTTACGCTGAACGATTACGAAAAAGAAGGTTTTGAATCGAAGGTGCCACCGTTGAATGAGCGTATTGAAACGTTTAAAGCCTTGTCCGTCCGGATAGGTAAGGAAAAACTAATCTGGCGCTTCGACCCGTTGATTATCACCCCCCAACTCCTGCCCCGCGATTTACTGAAAAAGGTTTGGAAGGTAGGGAATCAACTCAAAGGATATACGGAGAAACTTGTATTCAGTTTTGTAGATGTAAATGCCTACCGGAAAGTGCAGAACAATTTAGTCAGAGAAACTTCTCTGTACACCCGAGAGAATGTCGGAACAGCCGAGTTGAATGATGAACAGATAACAGAAGTTATCAAAGGACTTGTGAAGATCAGGGAACGATGGCAGTCTGAAGGGTGGAATCTGTCGCTTGCCACTTGCGCCGAACAAATCGATTTGAAACAGTACGACATCGAACACAACCGTTGCATCGACGGAGAATGGATGAAACGTATTTTTCCGGAAGATAAGGATTTGGTTTATTATCTGAATTTCGGTAAAATGCCCGAAAAAAACAGTTTGTTTCCGGCAGAAGCCAATCATATTTCACTCTGTCCCGAAAAATTGAAGGACAAAGGACAACGAAAGATTTGCGGTTGCCTGATCAGTAAGGATATCGGGATGTACAATACGTGTCCTCATCTTTGCATTTATTGCTATGCAAATACTTCAAAAGAAGCAGTTAAAAAGAATACGTCATTGTAATGATATCAGCACGTACAGTAGTGTTGTGGGATTAAGATACGGAGAGAGGCAATTATTGTAAAATACAGGAGCAATTGTTTCAGAACTCCTGTGAAACTAATCAATGAAAGTCGCGGCAGAATACATAAAACATATCTGCCGCGAAGGATGGTTGCTGCCCCCTATGCCCTGATAGCCGCCGGATATCTTTTATATCCGGCAGTTGCAGAGAGAGGGGATAAGGTTACGATCTCCGAAAGCGTTATCTACGCGGGCTACGTTAACCCAGAATTTATTGTCGTGAAGCCATTCCAGCGGGAAGGCAGCCTTGGTGCGTGAATAGGTGTGATGCCATTCATCGGCAGTAACTTCGTATTCGGGATGGGGGGCGTTTTTCAGTACATTATCTTTTTCCGATGCTTTGCCTTCTTCCACTTCCTTGATTTCATTCCAGATGCAATCAAGTACTTCCACGAAGCGGTCGAGTTCGGCTTTGCTTTCGCTTTCGGTTGGTTCAATCATCAGCGTGCCATGTACAGGAAAAGATAGAGTGGGAGCGTGGTAGCCGAAATCCATCAGGCGTTTGGCTATATCCCCCTCGTCGATGCCCGAACGTTCTTTTATGGTACGACATTCAAGGATGAGTTCGTGTCCTACGCGGCCGTTCTTTCCTGTATAAACAATGCCATACGTATCTTTCAGGCGTGCTGCCAGGTAATTGGCATTCAGGATGGCAGTCTGTGTGACGGTTGTTAAGCCTTCGCTGCCCAGCAGACGAATGTAGGCATACGTAACCGACAGGATACCGGCGCTGCCATAAGGAGCAGCGGATACGGAATTTACCCTCAGGAAAGGAAGTAAGTGAGCGGCTACACAGATAGGGCCTACGCCCGGCCCGCCACCGCCATGAGGAGAAGCAAAGGTCTTATGCAGGTTCAGATGACAGACATCCGCTCCGATGGCGCCCGGATGGGTCAGCCCTACCTGGGCATTCATATTGGCTCCATCCATATAAACTTGTCCGCCACAGGCATGTACGATATCGCACATCCCGCGTATGTCTTCTTCAAAGATGCCATGCGTAGAAGGATAAGTGATCATGGTAGCGGCCAGGCGGTCTTTGTTTGCTTCGGCTTTTTCGCGGAAGTCGGTCAGGTCGATATTTCCTTTTTCGTCTGTCTTCACCGTCAGGGTGGTGTACCCGCATTGCACAGCGCTTGCCGGGTTGGTTCCGTGTGCTGAGGCCGGAAGGAGTACGAGGTCGCGATGCCCCTGTCCGGTATTTTCCTGATAGGAACGAATAAGCCGGAGACCGGCGTATTCGCCCGAAGCCCCAGAGTTAGGTTGCAGATTAACCCCTTTGAGGCCGGTTATTTCTGCCAGATAAGCCGAGAGATTCTCAATCAGTTCCGTATAACCTTCTACCTGGTCTTCGGGGGCATACGGATGGATGTTCTGGAACAGGGGATTACTGAGGGCAAAAAGTTCGGAAGCAGCATTCAGTTTCATTGTACACGAGCCGAGCGAGATCATGGAGTGTGCGAGTGAAATGTCGCGGCGTCCCAGACGGGTGATATAACGCATAAGCTCTGTTTCCGTACGATACTTTTTAAATACGTCCTGTTGGAGGAAGCCGGTCGTGCGGGCAAACTTTTTATCGAACCAGCTCTTTAGCGGGATGTCGCATCTGAGTGTATAATCCTTACCGGCAGCGCCTGCAAAAATATAGAGCAGGACTCCTATATCGGTAGGTTGTGTTGTTTCGTCGAGGCTGACCCCCACCTGCCCGGCGTCGAAATAGCGGAGGTTTACCCTACATTCCAG
This sequence comes from Tannerellaceae bacterium, assembly GCA_031269535.1. Taxonomy (GTDB): domain Bacteria; phylum Bacteroidota; class Bacteroidia; order Bacteroidales; family Tannerellaceae; genus DFXE01. Next base: position 10,300 of record JAISZA010000138.1, on the reverse strand, counting down.
TGCGATCTCCCGAAGGGCATCGACCGATACGTGGGGTGGCAATTCTATTTTTAATGTATCGAAAAAGTTTGCGTTCACTTGCCGGTATCCCAGGTATTCCAGTTCCCCGGAGAGGAAACCTGCGTATGCATGGATACGTCCTGCTATGTCTCGTAATCCGTCGGCGCCATGGTAAACGGCATAAAATCCCGCCATGGTAGCCGGCAAGGCCTGGGCAGTACAGATGTTGGAAGTTGCCTTTTCGCGTTTGATGTGCTGTTCGCGCGTCTGTAGTGCCAGACGATAGGCGGGATGTCCATAGGCATCTTTGGAGATGCCAATGATACGTCCAGGAATAGTGCGTTTATACGTTTCTTTAGTTGCCATATATCCTGCCGACGGCCCGCCATAATACATGGGGATACCCAGGCGTTGGGCTGATCCGAACACTACATCGGCTCCCCATTCTCCCGGAGGCGTCAGGATAGCCAGACTAAGGAGGTCGGCTGCTACAGCGATGCGTACTCCACCCGCGGAGGCACGGGCCATAAATTCACTGTAATCTTCAATGGAACCATTCGCATCCGGATACTGGATAATAGCCCCAAAGGTATCTTCCGCAAACGTATATGTCTTGTAGTCTCCCGTAACCACCCGTATTCCCTGCGGAATCATCCGGGTATTGAGGAGGGCGAGGGTTGATTCGAATACATTATTATCCACAAACAAGACGTTGGCTCCGGCTATTACCTGTCCGCGGCTACGTGTACCGTAAAGCATCGTAGCAGCTTCGGCGGCGGCGGTGGCCTCGTCTAAGAGTGAACAATTAGTAAGCGGCAGGCCGGTCAGTTCGCAGATAACAGTCTGGAAATTCAGCAGGGCTTCCAGTCGTCCTTGCGATACTTCCGCCTGATAAGGTGTATAAGATGTGTACCAGACCGGATTCTCCAGCACATTCCGTTGAATGGGAGCAGGGCATACTGTGTCATACCATCCCATGCCGATATACGAAGTGAAAACCTGGTTTTTGGAAGCAAGTTCGGCGATATGTTCGGCGTATTCGCGTTCCGTCATAGGTTCGGGAAGGTTCAGCGTTTCTTTCAGCCGGATATCCGGAGGAATAATCTGGTCTGTTAACTCATCCGGAGACTGTACATTCAGGGTTTGCAACATGGAAGCAAGGTCTTCAGCTGCAATACCTACATGGCGATTGACAAATTTATTTGTGTCCATAGTTTTATAAAAAAGGATTATTCAGAATTTCTTCTATTACGTTTGTAGCCGGCCCGTGTCCGGGATATAAGATTGTTTCATCCGGCAGGGAGAGTATTTTGTCTTTGATGGCCGCTACCAGTACGTCGCGATTTCCTCCCCAGAGGTCCGTCCGTCCGATACTCCGGTTGAATATAGCGTCGCCCACGATGGCAAAGCCGTCTTTTTTACTATAGAATATCAGGCTTCCCGGCGAATGTCCCGGGACCAATCTGGCAAGAAGTTCGGATTTGCCAAATCTGATAATTTCATTTCCTACGATATATTTCCCGATGGGAATAGTCTGTATTTTGTCTTGAATACCAAATAACCTTGCCTGCACCTGAGGAGAGGGAAGGGTTTCCACATCCGCTTTATGGGCCTGTGGTTTCAATCCGTATGTTCTGTTGATAAACTCATTGCCAAACACATGGTCCAGATGCAGATGCGTGCAAAGCAGATATTTCAGTGTCAGTTTATTGGCAATGATATAATTACTCAATTCTAACTCTTCTTCTTTACGGAAACATCCACAGTCAATCAGTACAGCTTCATGTGTCTCATCATGCAACAAGTAGGTATTCACGGAAAAGTAGTTGAACTCAAATGATTTTACGATTATCATAAAGGTATATATACAACTTTTTTAGATTTAAAATATGGTTCTTTAAAATACTCACTCAGTTCGATGCTCAGCGCTTTTTTACGGAAAGGAACTATCTCGGATTGCAGTTCTCCGCCCTTCAGGCATATCAGCCCATTAGGCAAAGCATTTTGTTGCTGTTTTTTTATATTTTTGGAGACAGTCTTTACCAAATCGGCTAATGGCATCACCGCCCTGCTGACAACAAAATCGAAAAGCTGCTTTTCTTCCTCTCCCCGTCCGTGAAAGAAAGAAACATTCTGCAGACCGATTGCCTGAGCCACTGCCTGAGCCACTTTTACTTTTTTACCGATACTGTCTGTCAAATGGAATTTCACTTCGGGGAAAAAGACAGATAAAGGAATACCCGGAAAGCCTCCGCCCGTACCCAGGTCCATGACGGAAGAGCCTTCTTTGAATTTCAGCATTCTGACGATCCCCAGCGAATGAAGGACATGATGCAGATAGAGGTTTTCAATATCTTTCCTCGAAATGACGTTAATCTTCGCGTTCCAGTCGGCATACAGATCATACAGAGCTGCTAATTGTTTTTTCTGCACCTCGTCAAGTTCCGGGAAATAATCTTCGATAACGGATAGCTGATAACTGATAGCTGATAATTGCTCCATTGCGTATGCTTTGATTATTCATTACCTGTTACCCAGGCAATCCGGCTGTCGTTGCGAAGTAAATGTCTTATCTCGTCGTATGGGAGGAAAACGCTGGTAATGCCTACTACGTAAGCGGCTATCTCATACTCATTGAAGTAATAAGTGATGCCTGTGTCATCGATTGAGAAGTTTCCATTGGGATATATTTCATCGATGCTGAAGTATCCTATGTTTTCCAGTTCCCTGGCATTTTCGATGCGATTCTTTTCGGCTATTTTGTTTACCAGTATATTAGCTAAAGCATCCTGATAAGCATCCGTAAAGATATCCGCTTCCTCCACGTCGCGTCCTGTTTTCAGGTCGATGATATAGTTCTTATGGGAATGCGAGCCATGTGCTCCTCCGGTATAGTTTTCATAGCTGACGGCATAGCACAGGAGGTCATTTTTATTATATTTGATTTCGTTGGAAAAGAACTCATAGTAAGAAAACCAGGTTACGCTCATTTCTTCTCCGTGGGCTTTTTCCTGTTCTGCCAGGAAATCTTTTTCAAGGCTTTTATAATCTTCCAGATATTCTTCCACATAGCGTTCTACGGCTCCGGCAGGCGAAAGCGCTTTGTAAGACTCCCCGAAATGCGAGCGGATAAAATGTTGCTGAATACTCCCGAGTATCTCTTTGTTTTCATATTGGACAGGAAAGACGAAATGAATCTGGAGATTACAGTTCGGGTTGTTTGGATTTTCCTGTAAGTGGTAAGTCTTCTCAACATGGATAGAATCCCATTGGATATTATTTTCTATGCCTGTTTGAGTTTTTGGTTTACAGGAAGTAACGCAAAAACTCATTGCAAAAACAGCAATCACAAGCCCATACATAGTCTGTCTCATCATTCAAAAGATTAAATTATTAATGAGGACAAAGGTAATTATTCTCTTGCATTAATCAATGCTGAGTTTTTGTTCTTCTTTATTGAAACCTACATGAATCGTATCGCCTTCGGTAACGGAAGCTTTGATGATCATTTCTGCCATTTCATCTTCCAGATATTTCTGGATGGCGCGTTTCAGCGGACGGGCGCCGAATTGTATGTCGTATCCTTTGGAAGCGATGAAATCTTTGGCCTCGTCGGTGAGCACCAAAGCGTAGCCTAATTTTGACACGCGGTCGTACAAGCCTTGCAGTTCAATGTCGATAATCTGATATATTGCTTCCTTATCTAATTGATCAAACATGACGATATCATCGATGCGGTTCAGAAATTCAGGAGCAAAGGCTTTATTGAGTGCTTTCTGAATGATCCCATGCGAAAATTCCTTGTCTGTATCCGAGCCTTTGGTATTGAAGCCTACTCCATGCCCGAAGTCTTTTAGCTGGCGTGTTCCGATGTTCGATGTCAGGATGAGAATGGTATTTTTGAAGTCAATACGTCTTCCCAGGCTGTCGGTCAGCCGTCCTTCGTCCAATACCTGAAGCAGGATATTGAATACGTCGGGATGCGCCTTTTCTATTTCGTCTAATAATACGACTGAATAAGGTTTACGCCGGACTTTTTCGGTCAGTTGCCCGCCTTCTTCATAGCCTACATATCCCGGAGGAGCTCCTATCAGGCGCGATACGGCGAACTTTTCAAGATATTCGCTCATGTCGATACGTATGAGGGCGTCGGGCGAGTCGAACAAATATTCTGCTAATTTCTTTGCCAGGTATGTTTTACCTACTCCCGTCGGGCCTAAAAACATAAAAGTACCGATAGGTTTGTTGGGGTCTTTCAGTCCGACTCGGTTCCGTTGGATAGCTTTTACTATTTTCGAGACGGCATTGTCTTGCCCGACTACTTTTCTTTTCAGTGCTTCCCCCATCTCCAGCAGTTTGACATTTTCGGCCGTAGCGATGCGTTGTACCGGGACACCTGACATCATGGCAACCACTTCGGCTACTTTTTCTTCGTCCACTGTTTCGCGATGTTCCTGCAGTTCCTGTTCCCATTTTGATTTAGCAGCTTCTAATTGCAAAAGATAATGGCGTTCTTTATCCCGGAAACTGGCTGCCAGTTCAAAGTTTTGCGATTTCACGGCTGCCAGTTTTTCTATTTTGGTATTTTCAATCTTTGCTTCTAAGTCTTCAATGCTTTTGGGGACGACTATATTAGATATATGTACGCGCGATCCGGATTCGTCTAAGGCGTCGATTGCTTTGTCGGGAAAATTACGGTCGCTGATGTATCTTTCTGTCAGGTTCACACAGGCTTTCAGGGCATCATCGGTATAAATCACATTATGATGTTCTTCGTATCTCTGTTTGATATTCTTCAATATCTGCAAAGTTTCTTCAGCCGTAGTGGGATCGACGATGACTTTCTGGAACCGGCGTTCCAGTGCTCCGTCTTTTTCAATATTTTTGCGGTATTCATCCAATGTTGTGGCTCCTATACATTGTATCTCGCCGCGTGAGAGGGCCGGTTTCAGCATATTGGCGGCATCCATTGAACCCGATGCAGAGCCTGCACCTACGATGGTATGTATTTCATCAATAAAGAGGATGATATTCGGATTTTTCGACAGTTCGTTCAGGATTGCTTTGATACGTTCTTCAAACTGCCCTCTATACTTTGTTCCGGCAACAATCGACGCCATGTCGAGGCTTATCAGCCGTTTGTCGAACAGGATACGCGACACTTTCCGTTGCACGATGCGCAAGGCCAGGCCTTCGACGATAGCCGATTTACCAACGCCCGGTTCACCAATCAGCACGGGGTTATTCTTTTTGCGGCGGCTCAGGATTTGCGCCAGGCGTTCAATTTCCTTTTCCCTTCCAACGATGGGATCCAGGCGGTTTTCAGCGGCGGCGCGTGTCATATCTGTGCCAAAATTGTCTAATACCGGCGTATCATGGGGTGATTTGGGTTGTGAAGAGATACCGCCGGATGAGCTTTGGCGTATTGATTCTTTCCGTGGCGAAAAGGGTTCGTCTTCATCCTCATCGTTATCGTCATCGGTGTATCCGTCTCTGAGTTTTTCTATTTCTTCGTATTCTTCCGACAGGGGGGGCATATGATGAGCGCTTGCCAGTCTGTCATATACTGCATTGTAGGTAATGCCTGCTTCTCCTAATATTTTGGCGGCGGTATTAAATTCTTCTTTCAGAATAGCCAGCAGCAAATGCTCTGTTCCGGTTTCTTTACTTTTAAACAGGCGCGCTTCGAGCAGGCTCATACGCAGCACCCGTTCGCTGGTTTTGCTTATAACAATTTCGTTTTCCGCAATGTACTCCGTTTCGTATATATTGCGTATGTCTCGTTCTATATTCTTCTTAATATCAAACATGTTGATATTCAATTCTTTCAATAGCTGTATAGCATTTCCTTCGCCGTCGCGAAAGATGCCCAGCATCAGATGTTCAGGTCCTATATAGGTATTCTGAAGCCTTGCTGCTTCTTCCCTGCTATACTCAAGAACTCCCATTAATTGTTTGGAATAATTACTTTTCATCTTATTTGTGTAAATACTAATTGGCAAATTTACAAATCTCTGCTCATATAACCTCAAATTTCATGCCAATGTTTGCAAAAATAGTTAATATCCGTCTTGCTTCGGGAGTTGAAGCGGTATGTCGCGCTGCTTTGAGGCCCTTATTCTTATTTCCCGGTCATGATAAAGGAATAAGTAAATACTCTTTTTTTATAAAAATCATAAAAGGGGACTTTTCTCAAAGTCCCCTTTTATAGGTTTTAATAGGTATTAGTCTTTAAGGCAAAAAGATTGTTTAGGTTATCTGTATGCAAATATGTAGTAATTAAAAATATTGAACAAATAAAAAAAGATATTTTACAACACATTTTTAATCTTATGGTGATTTCTTTGCAATTTAGACTCAGTTTTAACATCTGAGTGAAATAATTACTTAATATTCCCACTCAGAAGAGGCCTCCATTTCTTCCTGCACTTCGAACGGGAAGGAGGGGAAGAAGTCGATTCCGCTTACTCTTTCGACACTGTCGATGGAGACTGCCCTCATCCGGATAGCTGTTTTTGTGTATTTCCTGTTTTCAAACAGAAAGCCAATTCCTTTCGGCTTCTTGCCGGAGGGTATGCAGATTACTTTATAGAAGGTATTGGGGATTCCCACCCGGTGGCTGCCTAATCGTCTGAGGCTATCTTCTATCACCGGGCCGCTTACAATCAGCAATGAGCCGTACCGGCTTGCCCATGTCCGGCATTGCATTTCCAGAGAGTTCCAGATTCCTGTGTTCAGTCCTTTGTCCTGCGGACATATATTTGTATAATAAAAAGATTCCTGCATGGCTTTGTGCGACCATTTCATGTCGCCTGCCGGTGCTAAATGGCCTCTGTCGTAACCGCTTCGGGCGTAATCTTCGTTTGTGGATGTTTCGTCTCCGGCTACCATGGGATCAGGAATGAAATTGCCCGAACGTTTCAGTTGTCCGCCGGCTTCTTCTGCCGTGAGTTCATAGGCTACCCAATTTGCTATTTTATATTCCGGATTATACGAAACAGTATATCCTTCGTGATGAATGATCTGTTCTTTTCTTCCGTTTTGCAGTTGAGGTATTTCCGGTTTCTCAACCTTTGTTTCCGCAACTATCGTCTCTTTTTTATTTACCTGATATCGGAAACAATCATGCAGCAACAACAAGCCTATACAGCAGGCTGCCACACCTGACAATCCGGCAGTAAACATCCGGTTCTTTGTTTTTTTCTTTTTCCTGCTCTTTGCCATACCGGCTCATTCTTTGATTGATTGCAAAAGTACATGATAAAAACGGATTAGCATAGCGTGCGTTTCAGATTCTTCATTATGTATGAACTATTATTAATAATAACAAGAGAAACAGCGAGATAAGCAATAATCGCGGATGCCGCTTCCCGTTGTATAGAAACAGAAAGTAAAGCGCCCCGTAGCTTATACACAGGCTTACGAAATCAAACCGGAATGAGAAGGCGCTTCCCGGTATATGGCTGAATGCATCCACAATCCACATCATGGCATGTGTCAACGCTTCTATCCCGGAGGCTAAGCTATCCCATCCGGGAAAACCTGCCGGAAGGAGTATCCACAGGAGCGAGAGGGGGATTAATAAGGTGGCAATCAAAGTCAGGGGAAGATTGGTAAACAGAAAGACTACCGAAAATTGCCCGAAATAGTAGAGACATAAAAAGGTGACACCGGTTTGCGCCGCCAGCGTAAGCGTAACCCACGACCAGGGTGTTTTCAGAAGCGGATTTCTGATAGGGAGCAACCGGCTCAGGCGGGGCTGCATGTAGAGGATGAAACCAACGGCCGTGTAACTTAGCTGGAATCCGATATCAAACAGGTAAAACGGATCATAAACCAACATACAGAATGCCGAAGCTGCCAACGTATTGTATCCGTCGGTGATCCGGTTGAGCTGTTTGCCGCTGAGATAAAGTGTCAGCATGATGGCTGCCCGGACAGAAGCTGTGGCCAATCCGCTGATCAGGGTGAATGTCCATAATAAAACCAGGCTAAGCAGGTATCGGATCCATCTCCCCGCACTGCTTCCCGAAAGGAATGAAAGTATCCGTGTGAGGAATCCGCACACAATCGCTACGTGAAAACCACTCACCGAAAGTATATGCGCTACGCCGGTAACAGCGAATTGCTGCCTGACGTCTCCAGACATGGCACTTCTGTCTCCTAATGTGATGGCACTCAAGACGGAACATTCGGTCTCCGTCAGTTTCAGGCTGTCGAAAGAAGCTGTCAGGCGTTCCTGATTATGCTTCGCCCATTCGAGCAGGGGATGAGGGGAAGGACTAATGAAGCGGCTCTCGTGATAAGCTGTCAGTTGTATCGATAAGAATAAAAACAGGCAGCTGAACACAAAACCCCAGACCCAACGGGCGTTGTACTCCGGTTCCGGCTTCCGGTTTCCTGATAAATGCACCGGCATAAAGAGCAGGATGGCGGGAACAACTAATAATCCGAACGAAAGGATGCGGAAAGAACCGGAGGTTTGCAATACGATTCCGGCTATCCAGATCAGGAGCGGACGCATGAACGGGCGTTTTTGCATTTCTTTAATCACGATGTTAAGGTTGGTTTGTTATTTGTTATTATAAGGCTTTCAGGTCTTTGATTGTTTGTAAGGGTTCCGGCGATCTGAACACGAAATTACCGGCGACCAATACGTCTGCTCCGGCTCTAAGCAGACGTCCGGCAGTCTCTCGGTTCACTCCTCCATCTACTTCTATCAGCGTGTTCAATCCTTTGCGGGTAATCATGTCTTTCAGGCGGGCGGTTTTTTCTACCGAATGTCCGATAAATTCCTGGCCTCCGAATCCGGGGTTTACCGACATCAATAAGACCATATCCACATCGTGAATAATGTCTTCCAGTAAACAGACGGGAGTATGCGGATTCAGGGTCACCCCGGCTTTCATTCCGGTTTCTTTGATGGCAGCAATCGTGCGTTGCAGATGGGTGGAGGCTTCGTAGTGTACATTCATCAGGTAAGCGCCGGCTCCGGCTACTTCGCGGATGAACTTCTGAGGCTCCACGACCATGAGATGCACATCCATCGGCTTTTTCAGTACCGGCCTGACGGCATTTAATATCGGGAAGCCAAAAGAGATATTGGGAACAAAAACGCCATCCATTATATCCATATGCAGCCAATCTGCTTCACTCTTGTTTACCATCTCTATTTCCCGGTGCAGATGCAGAAAATCTGCGGCCAGCAAAGATGGTGCAATCTTATGTTTCATATTATCCATAGTCATTTCAGGCAAAGGTACAAAAAAAGAAAGAGAATACGTATCCGGTATTCTCTTTCCTCAATCTCTTAATTTAAAATAAACCCACAGAGGTCTTTTTGTGTAAGCGGTTCCACATGATACCCTCTGGCAAATTGAGTCAGGAAGTGCATTGTCTGCCTGCATGGCATGGCTTTCCTGCCGTCCTGCTTTTTCCCTTTCTCCATAATTTTAACCACACAATGAGTAGAAAGATTTTTCATAGGCATACATTTTTTATTATTTATAAATAAAACGATGCCGGAGATATCTTATTGTACGGCCAAAAATATTTTTTTCGCAGTCTATGTCAGCGATAATTCCATCTGATTTTCCGCGATCATCCGCCGCATATTCAGGATGGCATAACGCATCCGTCCCAGTGCCGTATTGATGCTTACCCCTGTATTATCAGCTATTTCTTTAAAGCTCAGGTCTTGATAATAGCGCATCTCCAATACCTCACGCTGACTTTCGGGCAGGTATTGTATCAGCTTTTTTACGTCGGACAATACCTGATGATTCACCATACGGTCTTCAATAGTCCCGTCGCAGAGCTTACTATTATTAAACAGATCTACTTCCACCTCATCATTGGAGAGTGTATTTTCGCTTCGTTCCTGGCGGAAATAGTCTATAATTAAATTATGGGCAATGCGTGTAATCCAGGCTTTGAACTTCCCTGTTTCGGTATAACGACCTTGTTTGATAGTCACGATCACTTTCACAAAAGTCTCCTGAAAAATATCTTCCGTAAGGTCTTTGTTGCGTACTATAAAATAAATGTAAGAATAAAGACTACTTTTATGACGACTTAATAATACATCAAAAGCAGCATTCTCACCTCCGGCATAAAGAACAACCAACTCTTCGTCAGCCATTGTTTTTAATGGATTCATTACTTTCTGTTTTTAAGTTTCTTCGAGTAATGGTATGCAATAGGCAATCCGGGTTTAAATGTTATACAATAAAATTTAGTTGAATGCAAAATAAATAAAAGATTTTCAATCCGCCAAATTTTTTTTGATTTTAATTATTTC
>JAISZA010000109.1 GCA_031269535.1 Tannerellaceae bacterium | reverse complement strand
GAAGCGCCAGCCCTGTGTAAACAGCGAAAATACATAGAATCAATCCGGTGATGAAATGCGTACGTTCGTTAGTAAAGAAGGTTTTTAATGCGTTATAAAATCCTTCTTCATTTGTATTTCTCTTTGAAGTGTTCCTTTTTGCCATCTCAGTTTTTTATTCCCTGCCAAAGGTAATGAGAATAATTGAATTATCATAAAGCCCCGTACTGAGGGGTGCATTTCAAATTGTCGCAGATTCAATGGATTTCTATCGTCATTGCGAGGTACGAAGCAATCCAGGGTGCCCGCTCTGGATTGCTTCACCCTCCCTTTCGCAATGACGGCCCGTAATGACGATGCGACAATTTGAAATGAAAATCGACGTAGTCAAATGCACCCAATTCTAAGTAACTCCTTTCATATCTCCGGAAAAAATACGATATTTGTGCAGAAAACATAAATAAATGAAAATGACTCCGTATAACTTTGATGAAATTATTGATCGGCACAATACGAATTGCCTGAAGACCGATCGGCTGAATGAACGTTTTGGAAACGCTAATCTGATTCCCCTCTGGGTGGCCGACATGGATTTCCGTACGCCTGACTTTATCGTCGATGCGATAAAAGAACGCTGCAAACACGAAATATTCGGATACACGTTCGCCCCGGATGCTTATTATAAAAGCATTCTGAAATGGCTGCACTATAAACACAACTGGGAAGCCAAACGGGAATGGCTCAGTTATATACCGGGTATTGTCAAAGGGATTGCTTTCGCATTGGATTGCTTTACCCGACCGGGAGATAAGGTGATCATCCAGCCGCCGGTATATCATCCCTTCCGTCTGGTGCCGGAGATGCAAGGCCGCCGGGTGGTGGATAATCCGCTGAAACAGGTGGACGGGCAGTATCAGATGGACTTCGACCACCTCGAATCCGTCATCGACGGGCAATGCAAGTTGCTGATACTTTGCAGCCCCCACAATCCCGGAGGAATAGTATGGGAAAAAGAAACCCTTGTCCGGCTGGCAGAAATATGCGCCCGGCATCAGGTATTAGTCGTATCAGACGAGATACATGCCGAGATGGTGTACCCCTCCTATACGCATCATCCCTTCCCCACGGTATCCGACACGGCCGCCTCGTGCAGCCTGACGTTTATGGCGCCCAGCAAGACGTTTAATATTGCAGGTATCGTGACCTCGTACGTCCTTATTCCCGAACCTTCTGTCCGGCATAAATTCGTATCCTTCCTCAAGGCAAGGGAGCTGGACGAAGGAACAATTTTCGCTTACGAAGCCACCACTGCCGCCTATACGCATGGGGCGCAGTGGCTGCAGGAGATGTGCCGGTATGTGATGGATAATGTCCGGTTCGTGACCGATTATCTGGAAAAGGAAATCCCCGCCATCAAAGCCTACCGGCCGCAGGCCTCCTTCCTGATCTGGCTGGATTGTCGGAAGCTGGGGCTTAAACAGAAAGAACTTGTCTCCCTTTTCAAAGAGAAAGCCGGGCTGGCGCTGAACGACGGCACCATGTTCGGCCCTGGTGGCGAAGGATATATGCGCATGAACGTAGGTTGCCCCCGCGCGATCCTGAAGCAGGCACTGGAACAGTTAAGGGCTGCCTGCCGGTTATCTTCCCCGCAACATTGACCCGAAGGCCGGACGGCTTGCTGTCTGTTGATATATTACACGTGTTGTTTTTTATCGGGGAATACCCTCAGCTAATCATCCGCCAGTTGATTTTGTGTGAAAACAGGGTTTTCAGGCGGTTGCGGAGGGTCTGGTGGGCGGGGGTGGAGAGTTCGGGGTCGGCAGTCAGGATTTCATGGGCGATGTCACGCGCGTATTGAAGGATTTGCCCGTCGGAGCCTAAACTGGCAATTTTCAGGTCAAGCCCTATGCCGCTCTGGCGGGTTCCTTCCAGGTCGCCATGCCCCCGCAGGCGGAGGTCGGCCTCGGCAATCTCGAATCCGTTATTTGTCTGTACCATGATCTCTAAGCGCTTGCGTGTTTCGTTACTTAATTTATACGAGGAGACGAGGATGCAATACGATTGCTCCCCTCCTCTTCCCACTCGTCCGCGCAGCTGATGGAGCTGGGATAAGCCAAAGCGTTCGGCGCTCTCGATGACCATCACAGAGGCATTCGGCACATTGACCCCTACTTCTATCACGGTAGTAGCCAGCAGTATCTGGGTCTCGCCGGAGATGAATTTCCGCATCTCGCCTTCCTTCTCAGCGGCTTTCATTCGCCCATGTACCATGCACACCTTGTATTCGGGAAAGACTTCTTTAAACACCTCAAAGCCCTCTTCCAGGTTTTTGTAGTCCAGCTTTTCGCTTTCTTCTATCATGGGATAAACCACATAGACCTGCCGTCCGAGGCGGATCTCTTTCCGCAGGAACTCATAGAGTTCTTTTTTCTTATTATCATAGCGGTGCAAGGTCAGCACAGGCTTCCGTCCGGGAGGGAGTTGGTCGATCAGGGAGACGTCTAAATCGCCATACAAGGTCATGGCCAGGGTTCGCGGGATGGGGGTAGCCGTCATGACCAATACATGGGGTACCTGCCCGCTTTTCTGCCAGAGTCGCGAGCGCTGTTCCACGCCAAAACGGTGTTGCTCGTCTATAATGGCTAATCCCAGTGAAGAAAAAACCACCGTCTCCTCTATCAGTGCATGGGTACCGATCACGATGTCTGTCTCTCCGGCTGCAATAGCGGGGAGCAGGCGGTCGCGCTCCTTCTTTTTCGTAGAACCGGTGAGCAGGGCTACGCGGATATCCATATCGCCCAGGAAGTTCATCACCGTCGCATAGTGCTGGTTCGCCAGTATCTCCGTGGGGGCCATCATACAGGCCTGGTAATTATTGTCAATCGCCAGGAGCATCGAAAGCAGGGCGACCAGTGTTTTGCCGCTGCCCACATCGCCCTGCAGCAGGCGGTTCATCTGCCTTCCGCTACCCAGGTCTGCCCGTATCTCGCGTACGACCCGTTTCTGGGCCTCCGTCAGTTCAAAAGGCAGGTAATCGCTGTAAAAGGTATTGAAGTGACTGCCTACCGTGGCGCATACCAATCCTTTCAGTCTCAGCTTCCGGTAAGCCGCCGTCTGAAGGATATGCAGCTGGATAAAAAACAACTCGTCGAATTTAAGGCGTAGCTGGGCTGCTTTGAGTTTCTCAGCCGATTCGGGGAAGTGGATATTCCGCATAGCTTCGGTCATCGGAAGCATACGGGTGCGTCCCAGCACATCGGGCGAAAGCGTCTCAGGTATGTCCCAGCCAATCAGGTTCAGAAGCGTATATTGCAGGTTCTGGATGGTGCGTGAGTTGAGAAAGGCCTTTTTCATCTTCTCCGTCGTATTATAAAAAGGCGTCAGTCCGTTGGCCACCTGGCCAGCCTGGTCGATGGAGTCAATGTCGGGATGGGCGATGTTGTACGTGCGTCCGAATTCGGTAGGTTTGCCGAAAACGATGTATTCTTTACCGGTCTGATATTTCTCCTTCGCGTATGCAATGCCTTTGAACCAGACCAAGTCTATCATCCCCGTTCCGTCGGTAAAGCGGGCCACCAGCCTCCTTGCCCGTCCTTCGCCCAGCGTTTCAAAAGACAAAATGCGTCCTTTCAGCTGGATATAAGCCATATCGCCGGCTATGGAGGCGATCGTATAAAAGCGGCTGCGGTCGATGTATTTGTAAGGGAAATAATAGAGCAAGTCCAGGAAAGAGACGAGACCGGCTTCTTTCTGAAGCACTTCCGCTTTCTTAGGCCCTAAGCCCGGCAGATACATAAGGGCGCGTTTATCGAGTTCAATCATGTATTGACAGGGTTTTATGAAGCAGGGCCCCGGCCAGCTGCAGGTCGAAGGCATCTGTTATTTTTATATTCTCCCGGTTACCTGCCAGGGTGCGTACCTCCCCTCCCATGGCCTCTACTACGGAGGCGTCGTCGGTAAAGGCAGGCGTATAGTTCTGTCGGTAAGCTTCCCTGAGGAGTTCGCTCCGGAACACCTGAGGAGTTTGCACCGTTACATAGCGGTTGCGGTCGAGCGGACGGCTGGTCCCTCCCGCTCCGGTTTCGCGTATGGAATCAATCAGCGGCAGCACAGGGATAGCGGCTCCGTAGCGCTCGGCTCCGGCAAAGCAGGCGCTGATCACTTCGGGTGCAACGAGCGGGCGCACCCCGTCGTGTACGCCTACCAATCCCGCCTCATCCACCAGCTCCAGGCCGTTCCGTACCGAATGAAAACGGGTCTCCCCTCCGGATGCGAGGCGATGCGGCACCCGGCAACCAAGCTCCCGGCAAAGCATCTCCCAGTACGAACGGTATTCGTCGGACAACACGAGGATCAGGCTTGCCGAAGCATCCCATTGCCCGAAACGTTCCAGGGTATGCATCAGGACAGGCCGCCCGGCGACAGGAATAAACTGTTTGGGTAGTTCGCTACCCATCCGCAGGCCCTTCCCTCCGGCTACTATCAGCACATAGCGTTTCATCACTCCAGTTCTTCCAGGACTTTCTTCACTTCTTCATCCACTTTAAAAAGTTTTTCTTTGCACAGTTTGATCAGCCGGGTTGCTTCTTTCACTTTTTCCGACAAAATATCCACGTCTAATTCCGCATTTTCAATATCTGCTACAATCCTGCGGAGTTTTCCCACAGCTTCATTGTATGTTTCTTCGTTATTTGCCATAATTCTTATGCTTATCGCACAAAAGTAATGTTTTTTGCACAAACAGAATAACTATACTCATCAGAACAGCCCATTTTCCGGATCCCAAAGTATATAGTATCTTCCTCCCGAAACCTGTGCATATTTCACTCCCGTCCGGTTTATTCCCGGACGGGATCGGATTTATCCCGGACGGGGCCAAGACGGCACTTTTTCTGAGCTTGGAAGATTGTTAAAAATCACCAAATTGCCGGAAAGACAAGT
>JAISZA010000059.1 GCA_031269535.1 Tannerellaceae bacterium | reverse complement strand
GGAAAAATCCGGTATGACAAGAGAAGGTTTACGAAGGAAAATCCTGCCCATAAGAGGAGAATGGAAGGACAATTATCATTATGCGATTGTAGAAGATGATCCAAGAGATTAAACAAAACACCCGACTTTACCTTTTAGGGTGTAAAATCGGGTGTTGGTTTTGTAATTTGCTGAAAACCATCATTGTTTGCGGTATAGACGGGGCACAATTCCCCATAGACTTTTGACGAAAAATCCTTCACTCCTTCACAAAGGACATAAATAGCTGAACAATATAAAGTTAGGGTGTGAAGGACGGGGGTTTCATCCTTCACACTTCCTTTACCGTTGACGAAACCATGAAAGACAGTTACTCTTCCTCCCGGATCCTATATGCTTTCGCTTCATATCCTATATACTTTCCACCCCGGCACTATATTTTTTACCCCTTTTCACTCCCGTCCGGTTTATTCCCGGACGGGAACGAATTTATTCCGGACGGGAACGAATTTATTTCGGACGGGAGCAGACTTTCCGCCAGTCGATTTCAGGGCAAATCACGTGAAGGAGTGTGAAGGATAAAAACCCCATCCTTCACGCCTTAATAGTGTGTCGGTCAAAGTCTTACTCCCTCTGTGAAGGAGTGAAGGATTTTTCGTCAAAAGTCTATGGGGTTTGTGTCGGATAAAAAAGACTGATTTTATTTTTCTGTCTCAGATATTATGCTTTCATTTGTTCTGGAAATTAAACACTGATTTTTTTTTTTGCTTTTATATTAAACGTATGTTTAATGAGGAGGAGACTGTCATGAAAGTTAAAAAAAAGACTTGTAGAATGGGGGTCGATGTAGGTTCCACTACCATTAAAATTATTCTTATCAACCGGGAAGAAGAAGTAATCCATACGATTTATCGGCGGCATAAAGCCAATATCAATCAGGTATTTGCCGAAGAGCTTCGGACAATTGTCAACAAATTTCCGGATACGGATTTTACAATCTGCATAAGCGGATCGGCAGGAATGGGGATATCGGAGCGGACAGGGATTCCCTTTGTGCAGGAAGTGGTAGCTTCTGTCGAAGTAGTCAACCGCCGGTACCCTGATACGCGCATCTTAATCGATTTGGGTGGCGAAGATGCCAAGATGGTCTTTTTCAGTCCCGGGCAGCAGCCCGATATCCGTATGAACGGCAGTTGCGCCGGCGGTACGGGCGCCTTTATCGATCAGATGGCCGATTTGATGAATATGAGCCTTGACGAACTGGGAGAGCAGGCTTTCAGGTACGAGACGATTTATCCCGTGGCTTCCCGCTGTGGCGTATTTGCCAAAACGGATGTGCAGAACCTGATTAGCCGCAATATCCCTTCGCCTGATGTAGCGATGTCGATACTCCATACTGTCGCCTTGCAGAGCATAACCTCTCTGGCAAGAGGGATGGATATCCGTCCCCGGATTCTTTGCACCGGCGGGCCTCTGACCTTTCTGCCTGCCTTGCGGAGCGCTTTCAGGACTTTGCTGAAAGTAGATGATACGGAACTGATACTGCCCGCATACAGTGAATATTTCCCGGCGCTGGGGGCTGCCTGGCTTTCTTCCCGGCTCTACCTTTCTTCCGACAAAAACGGGGAGGGGGAATGCCTTCCGGCACTCATTGATCAGCTGGAAGCGGCGAAAATGGAGCAGAAAGGGAGTTTACCTGCTTTGTTTGAAGGAGAAGAGGCTTATGAACTCTGGAAACGGGAACGGAATATCATCCGGCTCACTAAGCAACCGCTTGGTACAGTGAAAGAAATAAACTGTTTTTTAGGCATTGATTCCGGCTCTACGACAACCAAAATCCTTATCATGGATGAAGAGGCACGTCTGGTCTATACCTGCTATGAGAAAAACGAAGGAAATCCCCTGAAGAAAGTAGTAAACGGGCTGAAAGAATTTTACAGAGAGGCAGAAGAAAAAGGTGTCCGGGTGCATATCCTTTCTTCGGCGGCAACCGGCTATGGCGAAGACCTGATACGCTCGGCCCTGGGCTTGCATCACGGGATTGTCGAGACGATGGCGCATCTCGCAGGCGCTCAATACGTCGATCCACAGGTGTCTTTCGTACTCGATATAGGAGGCCAGGACATGAAATCCATCTTTATCCAGGAAGGGGTGATTTCCAATATTGAAGTTAACGAAGCTTGCTCTTCCGGCTGCGGCTCCTTTCTGCAGAATTTCGCTTCGACCATGAATTTGTCGATGGAGGCTTTTACCCGCGGGGCCTGCCTGTCGGAAGCGCCTTCCGACCTGGGTTCGCGCTGCACGGTGTTTATGAACTCGAAAGTAAAACAGTCGGTTCGGGAGAATGAAGGCCTAAGCAATATATCCGCCGGACTGGCTTATTCGGTGATGAAGAACTGCCTGTTTAAAGTGCTCAAAATGTCGAACCTTCGTCTGCTGGGCGAGCATATCGTTGTGCAGGGAGGTACTTTCCGCAACGATGCCGTTTACCGGGCGCTGGAATTACTCTCCGGTAAGCAGGTCAGCTCTACCGATCATCCCGAACTGATGGGTGCTTTCGGCGCTGCCCTGTATGCACGCAGCATGTGGATAACAAGACAATTGCGTCGGGATGAAGAAGGGGCCTGCTTCACCGGAAAGGAATCCCTGCCGGATCCGGATGCCGTAACGACAAACGAGCTGCACTGCAAGGGATGTACCAATCAATGCGCCGTCCTTCGCTTCACCTTTGCTAACGGGAATACCTGCTTCGCCGGAAATAAATGCGAGAAAGTATTCTTCAACCGGAACACCGCCCGGAAGAAAGGCTATAATGCCTTCGGACTGAAAAACGAACTCTTGTTCAGGCGTGAAGAGGGGGCTTCCGTACGCCCCGGACTGCCGGTCATTGGTATCCCCCGCGTATTGAATATGTTCGAGAACTATCCCTTCTGGCATGCGTTGTTTACTACCTGCGGGTTTAAACTGATCGTATCGCCCGAATCCACCTACCCGCTTTACCGGAAAGGCGCCGGGAGCGTGATGTCCGACAATATCTGCTTTCCCGCCAAATTAGTGCACGGGCATATCCTGGCTCTGGCAGAGCAGGGGGCCGGACGTATTTTCTATCCGATGATTCCGAAAGAGGAGAAAGAGTTTGCCTGCTCGTCCAACTCCTATAACTGTCCGGTAGTAAGCGGTTATCCCGACGTAATACACAGCGCCATCGACCCTCAGGAGAAATATGGCATTCCGCTGGATAAACCGGTGATAACCTTCAGCGATAAGGAGGCGCTGAAAAAGGCTTGTTACGACTATGTAAGCACCTGGGGCATCCCGCGCGAAACCTTCCGGAAGGCTTTCGACCGGGCGATGGATGCGCGGAAGCAATTCAGGGAAGAATTGCGAAGCAGGCAGCGCGAGCGGCTGGACGAGGCTATCCGCAACAGAGAATGGGCTTTCGTCGTCGCAGGCCGACCCTATCATGCCGACCCCTTGATCCATCAGAAAGTAGGACAGATCATATCCGACCTCGGAGTGCATGTGTTTACCGATGATGTGTTCCGCCAGCCTGAAAGCGAGGGCTTCGAAACGCTGAAAATCGTCTCCCAATGGTCGTACCCCAACCGTGTGGTGCAGGCTGCGATGGAAGTAGCCAAACTCCCGGGAGAAGTACAGTTAGTGCAGCTCAATTCTTTTGGCTGCGGCCCGGATTCATTCTTTATGGACGAGACCGCTGCCCTCTTAAAGCAGGCGGGGAAGAATCATACCGTCTTGCGTATCGACGAGATAGCCGGGAGCGGCTCTGTCCGCCTGCGGCTGCGCTCGCTTATCGAATCGCTGAAGTCGCTGCCTGAAAAGAAGAAACCGATGCCGGCGCCCTACAAAGGCTATACCACCTCTTATACAGAGAACGACCGGCAGAAAACAATTCTGATTCCCTGGTTTGCCGATTTCATCTCACCTTTTATCCCGGCGGTAGCCGAACTGGCCGGTTATAAGATGGCCAACCTGCCGAAATCGTCGAAAGCCTCTGTTGATGCCGGACTGAAATACGGGCATAACGAAGTATGCTACCCTTCCATATTGATATTAGGTGATATCATTCGCACGTTGCAGTCGGGTGAGTATGACCTGGATAATATTGTCGTCGCTATCTCGCAGACAGGCGGGCAATGCCGGGCAACCAACTACCTGAGCCAGATAAAGACCGGACTGCAGAATGCCGGCATGGCCCATATCCCGGTAGTGGTCGTCTCGTCGGGGGAGGTGTTCCAAAACGAACAGAGTGCCTTTCGGATACCCTACCTGAGGTTTCTCAACGTATTGATATACGCACTCTTGTATGCCGATGCCCTGCAAAAGATGCACAGCTCCCTTATCATACGCGAAAAGAAAAAAGGCGAGACCCAGGCTCTTTTCGATTTTTATATCGAACGGGGAGTAGAAACTGTCGGAAAGAAGGACGCAAAAAACTTGCTGAAACTATTGGAACAGGCCGTTGCCGACTTCAATCAGGTAGAGATATACGAGCGCTCATACACAAAGATAGGACTGGTAGGCGAGATATTCGTGAAATACAATAACTACGGACAGGCACATATCACCGAATGGCTCCGTTCCAAG
Organism: Tannerellaceae bacterium; assembly: GCA_031269535.1. Taxonomy (GTDB): domain Bacteria; phylum Bacteroidota; class Bacteroidia; order Bacteroidales; family Tannerellaceae; genus DFXE01. The sequence goes on along the minus strand of JAISZA010000059.1, from coordinate 5,605 downwards.
GGGATGGAAGTGGCGACGCCTCCCATCCTCGACTTCCTGACGCAGTATTTTGTCAACAGCGAGGTGAACCTCCGGAACCACCTGAGTAAAGACGGTCTGCTTCAACGGCTCCTGCGCCCTGCCTTCCTGAAATACATTAATAAACGTATCGGCGTGACGGAGCGTATCATGCAAACCTATCGTTTCTACGAGCCGGTAGAATCCATATTCACCAAAGCGCAGTATGCCTCGGAGATATTAGACCTCTCCAACCAGTTTGGCGAGGGTTGGGCCATCGCCGCCGAAGTAGCTATGTATGCCCGTCACGGAGTAAACCGCGTCGTCTGCGTCCAGCCTTTCGGCTGCATTGCCAATCACGTCGTAGCCAAAGGCATCGAGAAACGCTTGAAGAAGCGCTATCCCCAGGTAAGCCTCCTTTATCTGGATATTGATGGCGGCATGGCCGAAGTCAATCTGCAGAACCGCCTGCATTTCATGATATGATTACTCCTCGGTAAGTGGAATCTCCGTATCCGGGGGGAGTTCTTTCTCTTTGTTAAAATAGTCTTGAATGGCTTCCTTTCCTTGCATGACTACTTCGACGGGAGGATGTACTAAAGGATTATTATACAGATTAATACTGAAAAAATATCTTTCTTCTTCCCATTTTATGTCTTCCGGAAATGAGCAAATCCACTCCGGCAAACGGCGGAGCCTATTGTTTTGCAGGTCTAAATCGGCAAGTTGTGATAACCCTTTTAAAGCCTGGATATCCCTGATCCGGTTGCCGGATAAATCCAGGAAGGAGAGATGTGATAATCCGCCCAACGACTGGATACTCGTAATCCGGTTGCCGGACAGGTCGAGGAATGAAATCTCTGATAATCTTCTTAAAGCCCGGATATCCGTAATCTGATTACCGGATAAGTTTAAATATATCACTTGTGATAATCCTCTTAACGCCCGGATATCCGTAATCTGGTTGTCGGATAAGTTTAAGTTCTGAATGAGTGACAAATTTTTCAAAGCCTGGATATCTGTAATCCGGTTGCCGGATAAATCCAAGAAGACGAGTTGTGATAATTTATTTAAAGCCTGGATATCTGTCACCTGATTGCCGGATAAGTCTAAATCGGTAATCTGTGTTAACCGGCTCAGTAGGGAAATGTCCGACAGCTCAGCGCATCGTATTTTCAGAGACCGGAGCCTGTCTAATTTCACCATCAACCCGACTAATTCCGGAAAGTCTTTTTCCGAGCCGAAAGACAGGTATAAAGCTCTTACCTTCTCTCTGAAAAACTCGTACGAATTAAGATCGGGATATTCTCTCCCCCTGGTTCTGCACTGGAGCGTAAGACCTGACAAGTCTTCAATCTGTTTGATTACATCTAAATCTTTTCTAGGCCTGGGATACATAAGATTGCATTTTAAATCCGGACTATTTACAAAAACGGTTCAAAGATAGCCATTTTTTGTCATTGATTCCTGATTCCACAAAAAAGAATGTATTTTCAGTCAATGAATCCGGAAAGACAGTTCGCTCACACTCCTGCATTTCTTCCGTCAATTCGTTGATAAAATCAGCTGTTTCATTGATTTTATATGCTTCGTGTCCCGGGATTATCGTACTTTCGTCTGCTGAACATACATTCGGGAATTTATATGAATAAGGAGGAGAAAAAACAATTTACACTGGAGAACCTGATTTATGCAATCATCTGGCTGGTAGTTTTTGCTACGCCTTTGTATAAAGGCAATTATCCGCAGAGCAACGAGCGCGATTGGGAGATGATTCTGATGATATGGAAGACGACGCTCCCGTTTTTCTTCCTGTTTCTGCTCAATAATTATGTGCTGGTTCCTTTTTTCCTGATTCGCAAAAAATCATGGAAGTACGTGCTCTTTGTCTTTCTTTCCCTGCTTATCCTCTCAGTATTCGAACCCCGGAGTCCTCTGCCTCCTGCCGAACTCCGCAACGGCCCGCCTCCTTTCTCCCGTGAAGACCGGCAGCGTTTACTGCGGGACCGGCAGCGGGAAGGCGATTTCCCCGGACAAGCCCGGCGTTTCCCCCTGGCCCCTCACTTCCTCTTCCTGAGGTTGATGATCAACCATTGGATAATTGCTGTCCTGCTGCTGGGACTCAATATTGCGATTAAGTTTCTGTTTAAGTCGATACGGGACGATCGGCACTTGCGCGAGCTTGAAAAGCATACCCTCGAAGTAGAGCTGAATTATCTCAAAGCACAGATAAATCCTCATTTCTTTATGAATACGCTCAACAATATTCATGCCCTGATTGATTTGGATACGGAAAAAGCCAAGGAAGCGATCATCGAATTATCCAAAATCATGCGCTACGTACTCTATGGAGCTAACCAGACCCAGGTCTCTCTGGCCAAAGAAATACAATTTATCGAAAACTATGTAGCGCTGATGCGCATCCGCTATACCGAAGGGATAGACATCCGGATGCAACTGCCCTCTGAGATTCCCGAAGCGACCATACCGCCCCTGCTTTTGGTCACTATCATAGAAAATGCGTTTAAGCACGGCATCAGTTATCTCCAAAATTCGTTTGTTCACATTATCGTATCTATCGGAGAATCACAGCTGAGCTGTCTGGTTGCCAACCGTATCCTTCCCTCTCTCACCCCCCGGCATCCCGGCATGGGTATGGAGAATATGCGAAAACGCTTATCTTTGCTGTACGAAAACAACTATACCCTCGACACACAGCAGAGCGATGAAGAATACCGGGTCACACTTATCATACCCCTGGGCCACCATGCGTTGCATAGCGATAGACGATGAACCTCTGGCCCTTATGCAGATTACGGGGTATATAGAGAAAACTCCTTTCCTGCAATTGGCGGCAGCCTGTCATCGTGCTGTCGATAGCATCCCGATGCTTACGGGTGAAACGATTGATCTGTTGTTCGTTGATATCAATATGCCCGATATAAACGGTCTGGATTTTGTCCGTTCGCTCCGGCAGCGACCGCTGGTCATCTTCATTACGGCATATTCCGAATATGCGTTTGATGGCTTCCGGGTCGATGCGTTTGATTACCTGCTCAAACCCATCGGCTACCCCGACTTTCTGTATGCAGCCGAGAAGGCCTACCGCCAGTACAAGCTCCGGATGAATGAACCGAACCTACCGGCGGCAGAAGCTGTTCCCGAACGCTTTTTCGTCAAATCGGAATACAAAACGATACCGATAGAAATACAGTCGATTACCCATATCGAAAGCCGCAGCGAATACCTGCGCATTTATACCGAAACGGAGCCTCCCGTCATGACGCTGGGCAATATGAAATCCGTAGAAGAGAAGCTACCCTCCGATCGTTTCATGCGCGTCCATCGCTCGTATATCGTTCATCTGCAAAAGATAAGTGCCGTAGAGCGTGGCCATATCCTCATCAACCACAAGATACGCATCCCCATCGGCGAACAATACAAAGACGCTTTCCGCAACTACCTCTCCCTCCATTCGCTCTGAGAAGCCCCGGGAAGCAGTTCCGGTATTTGTTTTTGCGTAAACCCTCTGCGGCCTTCTGATGCAGTAAAGTCTGTTACGTTTATAATCAGAAGAAGAAGTTCCCGCAGAGGAATATACCGGCAGCCTGCCTCTGAAGCTTTTATTTGTCCGACCCGGGTCAAACAGCTGTCCGACCTGGGTCGAACACGTGTCTGACCTGGGTCGGACAGCTGTTTGACCCGGGTCGGATACATATAACAGAATGATTTACTTCCTCACGGTTAAACTTAGGTTGGATTACCCACCGATTCGACATAGATCCGATCATTGCAATGACTTCCGGAAAAGATCGCAATATTTTCGGTAAAATCGGCCGTGTAATTGTTAAATGGGCGCAATAATTATCATACAATAATAGAATTGGCCGGATTAACTTTAAATTACAATAACAATCTGATAGGTAAAATACCCATTTAACTAACAAAAGATATATGAATTAGCTGAAATTAGAATCAGTTAATAATTATTTTAGTTTTGGATTTCCTGTCCGAATACTCTGCTAATATGCATAAAATGAATGATTTATAATATGAATATTTGTTTTGTGCTTTTTGGGGGAATATAAAAATTAGTAAAAGTAAGCGTCCTGGTTAATTTATTCTATTTACATTTGCAGTCTGAAATTACAAAGAGATTAATATGTGTGGAATAGTAGGTTATATAGGTTATCGGGAAGCATTCCCCATTTTGATTAAAGGATTATACCATCTTGAATACCGGGGATACGACAGCGCAGGTATTGCATTGACAAACAAGAAAGGTGAGTTGAACATATACAAAACGAAAGGCCGCGTGTCGGAACTGGAAGAGTTTTGTAAAAATCAGGATGTTTCCGGAACAATCGGAATCGCTCATACCCGTTGGGCTACCCACGGCGAACCCAATAATATCAATGCTCATCCGCATTATTCCGAATCGAAAAATCTGGCCCTTATACATAATGGTATCATCGAAAATTATGCAGTCCTGAAAGAACAGCTTATACAGAACGGCTATCATTTTCAGAGTAGTACCGATACGGAAGTACTCGTGCAACTAATCGAATATATCAAAGAACTGAACCATGTGGACTTGTGTACTGCCGTGCAACTGGCATTAGGGCAGGTCGTCGGGGCGTATGCTATTGCAGTCGTGGAAAAAGGACAACACGACCGGTTTATTGTCGCACGTAAAAGCAGTCCCTTGGTACTGGGCATCGGCGACGACGAATATTTTATTGCTTCGGACGCTTCGCCCATAATCGAATACACGAACAAAGTGATATACATCGAAGATGAAGAGATTGCAATCGTGTATCGTCACGAAGCGCCTAAAATCCTTACTATCGGCAATATAGAAAAGACTCGTGCGATCATTCAACTGGAAATCTGCCTGAACCAACTGGAAAAAGGCGGTTATCCGCATTTCATGCTTAAGGAAATTTTCGAACAGCCCCGCACATTGCGCGACTGTATGCGGGGACGTATAGATATTACCAGCAACCATGTCGTATTGTCGGGAATACTCGACAATAAAGAACAGTTTTGCAATGCTAAACGGATTATTATCCTTGCTTGCGGCACCTCATGGCATGCGGGTCTCATAGGCGAATACCTTCTCGAAGAGCTTTGCCGGATACCGGTCGAAGTCGAATATTCATCGGAATTTCGTTATCGCAATCCTGTCATATACCCCGGAGATGTCGTTATTGCCATCTCACAGTCGGGAGAAACAGCCGATACCCTTGCCGCCATCGATTTAGCCCGTAAAGCCGGGGCTTTTGTCTATGGAATCTGCAATGTGGTAGGTTCGTCCATTGCGCGGAATACCCATTCGGGCTCATATACGCATGTAGGACCCGAAATAGGTGTAGCCTCAACGAAAGCATTTACAGCGCAATTGCTGGTATTGGCTATGATGTCGCTTTGCATAGCCCGCGAAAAGAAGACTGTCACCGAAGAGCGTTTCTTGAAACTGTTGAAGGAATTGAACAGAATACCCGATAAAGTAGAACAAATTCTTCTTGCAGACGAATCGATTAAAAACTTGTCCGGAATTTTCACATACGCACAAAATTTCATCTATCTCGGCCGTGGCTACAACTAT
>JAISZA010000055.1 GCA_031269535.1 Tannerellaceae bacterium | reverse complement strand
AAACGTATCTATAAAGCATATTGCCGAGGCATTAGGAATCTCCACAGCATCAGTCTCTTTAGTATTGAGCGGAAGAGCAGTCGAAGGAAGAGTCAGTAAGGACATTGCTGACAAGATTCGCGAAACTGCTAAATCGATGAACTATATGCCGAACGGCCTGGCAAGGAGCCTGAGGATGGGACGGACGAATACGATTGGGTTAATCGTGGCCGATATTTCCAATCCTTTCTTTAGTAATATGGCCTTCCATATCCAAGAGAAGGCGGAAAGCTTGGGATACACTGTCATTATAGCCAATACGAATGAAGATAACAAGCAGATGGAAAAAATGATTGACGTACTGAAAAGCCGGCAGGTGGACGGTTTCCTGATTGTCCCGACCGAAAACGGTGATAAATATATCGTGCAACTGGTAGAGAATAAAATGCCGCTGGTTCTGATAGACAGATATTTTCCCGATATTCAAACCAATAATGTGATTGTGGATAACTACAAAGCTTCGTATAATGCCACCCGCCTGCTGCTGAGGAAAGGATGTCGGAACATCGCTTTGTTTACCTATAAAAGTAAGCTTCAGCATATTGTCGAAAGAAAAAAAGGCTATTGCGATGCTCTGAAAGAAGCGGGGTTATATAACAAAGAGCTATTGTTTGAAGTTGGCTATCGGGATCTTCAGGAAGATATACATGCCTGTTTGGACAAAAGCATTCAACAAGAAGCAGATGGCGTATTTTTTACAACGAACAGCATCTCTATCTCCGGAATAAAAGAACTTCTAAGCAGGAATATCAGAGTAGAGGAAGACCTGCCGGTGGTCTGCTTCGATAAGAGCGATGCTTTTGACTTCATGGACATCTCGATCCCTTATGTCAGGCAACCTGTCGCGGATATGGGACAAACGTCTGTCGATATACTGGTCGACCAGATCACCAAAAACAGACCGGGAATGGCCCAGGTTATGTGGAAAATGTCTGCCGAATTGATAGAAATACTGGAATAATTTATTTTTTATAAGTTAATCGATTAACAATTCTAAAATGGAACCCATGAAAACATGTACAAATCCTCAGGAGAAAAAAACTTTAGGAGTGGGAGAGAAGATTGTTTCAGCTAATTTATTATGGCCTTTCATATTGTTGACGATGCTGTTTTTTGCATGGGCGGTACCGAATAACCTTACAGATACGATGCTTGCGGCTTTTAAACGTATTATGAGTCTTTCCGACTCGAAGACAGCTTGGATACAAGTGGTTTGTTATTTCCTGGGGTATGGTTGCTGTGCGATCCCCGGTGCCTTGTTTATTAAAAAGTATACGTATAAAGCAGGTGTGATGGGTGGTCTGGGGATGTATATCTTAGGATGTTTGATGTTTTATCCGGCCATGCTGTGCTTGCAGGTTGATGTGAGCATCAGCTTTTTCATGTATTTGTTTGCCCTTCTTATTTTGTTTGCCGGACTTTCCGTGCTGGAAACATCTGCCAATTCATACGTCTATGCTATCGGAGCGGAAGAAAGCGCCACGCGAAGGCTGAATTTCTCCCAATCGTTTAATCCTTTCGGCGCAATAACAGGAGGAATGATCAGTCAGATATTTATCCTCTCACAACTGAATACGCTGACAGCCGCCGAGAGAAGCAGTATCCCTGCGGAAGAACTGGCCATCATACAAGGTGCCGAGCTGAATGCCGTAACGATGACATATGTAGCTTTGGGGATTTTTATGGCCTTTTTACTGATGGTAATCTTCTTTACTAAGATGCCAAATCTGAAGGAAGGTGGCATGAAGATGGATTTTATAGGAACCTTCAAGCGGTTAAGAAAGAATAAAAACTATGTGTGGGGAGTGGTTGCCCAGTTCTTCTATGTAGGAGCGCAGGTGGCCGTCTGGTCGTTTATCATCCGCTATGTCATGCAGCACCTTGATTTTGATTCGATCATTGCGTCTCTGGGAACCAATGCTTCTGCTGATGAGATCATCGCCGCGCTCCGCTTGCTAGAACCTATAGGAGCTGGCTTCTATAACGTCTGCGAATTCCTGGGTCTCAACCAGATGTTACCAAGAACAGCCGAACAGGCGGCGGCCACATATTATGTCATCTCTCTGATACTGTTTGTGATCATGCGTTTCGCCTGTACATGGCTGATGAAATATATCCGGGTAGACAAGTTGTTGACCGTATTGGCCATAGCCGCGTTTGTTTGCTGTATTATCAGCATCTATATGAAGGGGGCCGCCGGTGTATATGCTTTGATGTGTGTGTCGGGATGTATGTCGCTGATGTTTCCTACCATTTATGGAACGGGTATCAAAGGACTGGGAGACGACACGAAAATAGGAGGCGCCGGAATGGTAATGGCCATCGCCGGAGCTGCTGTCCTGACACAGGTACAGGGCATCCTGTCGGATTCGTCCAATATTGCCACCGCTTTTTGGGTGCCGGCAGTAGCTTTCGCCTTCATCGCTGTATATAGCATGACTGTTTGTCGTAAACAACAATTACAATAATAATATCTTAAATTCCTGTTTATCATGAAAAAAATAACACTCGTACTCATTTCCTGTTTGTGCTCACTTTTTGTATTTGCACAGCAGTATCCGTACAACGGGATGGATTCCAATATAGGGAATCTGTATCGTTTGTCGAACGCAAAGACCCGCTCGATCAGTCCCGAAAACTTTACAGGTGAAAAGGGGAAAGGCGGTATGGCCGATCCGAAAGACAAAGATCAGCGGAATGTGGCCAATGCCACTAACGCCGCTCGTGATCTAGGACAGGGATGGAAAGTGAATCCGTATATCCGGATCAACCCGGGAGAAACGTTTACCATCGCCGAAATAGAAGGCTCCGGCGCAATTCAGCATATTTGGATGACCCCGACAGGTAACTGGCGCTTCACTATCATGCGTATCTATTGGGACGATGAAAAAGAACCGTCTGTTGAATGCCCGGTGGGCGATTTTTTCGGCATGGGGTGGGGTGTTTACGCGCCGCTTAATTCACTGGCTGTTTGTGTGAACCCCGGAAGCGCTTTCAATTGTTACTGGACGATGCCTTTCCGTAAGAAATGTAAAATAACGATGGAGAATATCAATAATAAGGATCCGATGACCTTGTACTACCAGATAGACTATACCCTGACGGATGTACCTGAGGATGCCGCATACTTCCATGCCCAATGGCGCCGTACCAATCCGAATATGACATCCGATTATACAATTGTGGACGGCATCAAAGGAAAAGGGCACTACGTAGGTGTTTATATGGCTTGGGGCGTCAACAATAACGGTTGGTGGGGCGAAGGTGAGATAAAGTTCTTCATGGATGGCGACACGAAATTCCCGACGATCTGCGGAACCGGAACAGAAGACTACTTCTGTGGCTCGTATAATTTCGACAGGGAAGGACAATATAAGGAATTCTGTACGCCTTATGCCGGTCTGCATCAGGTGATTCGTCCGGACGGAACATATCGTTCGCAACAGCGATTCGGGCTGTATCGCTGGCATATTACCGATCCGATCCGCTTCGAGAAAGATATGAGAGTAACCATTCAGGATCTGGGCTGGCGGCACGACGGACGTTATCTGCCGCAAAAGTCGGACCTGGCGTCTGTGATATTCTGGTATCAGACAGAGCCTCATAATAAATTCCCCCAATTATCCGGATGGGAAGAACTTGAAGTGAATTAAAACCAATCCGTATGAAGAAAAACAGTTTTTGGTTAATTCCGCTCATTGCGTTAACCATATTGAGTTGCAACAATTCAAAAGAGAAAACGATGAACGAATATGAAAAAGGGACGTTTGGGTATGATTTGCAGTATCTGTCCCAGAAAGACGATCAGGTAGTTATCCTGAAGAGTGATGATGCCGGCGCTCAGATTCTTGTCTCTCCCAAATACCAGGCGAAAGTGTTTACTTCTACCGCAGAAGGACTGGATGGCGCCAGCCTTGGCTATCTGAATTACGAAGCGCTGGATTCGAAGGAGATCAATGAACACATGAATGGTTATGGTGGAGAGAATCGCTTCTGGCTGGGCCCCGAAGGAGGCAAATTCTCAGTCTATTTCAAACCGGGAGCCGAACAGGTATATGACAATTGGCATACGCCCAAGCCTATCGATATCGAGCCTTGGACTGTGGTGAACGCAGGCGGTAAAAGCGTGACGATGGGAAAAAACATGGACGTGACGAATTATCAGGGGACGCTTCTAAGCCTGAAGGTTGATCGGACGATTAAACTTCTTAGTTATCCCGAAATCAGTTCTAAACTCGGTATATCCCTGAATGTGGATATCAAAGCGGTAGCTTACGCTACAGAAAACAGTATCACGAATCTGAATAACTTTGCCTGGACAGTGGAAACCGGAACTATCTGTATATGGATGCTGGATATGTTTAATCCCGGCCCGGAAGCGGTAACGATCGTACCGTTTATCTCCGGCGACGAGAAAGAACTGGGCCCTGTTGCCACCACCAACTATTTCGGTGAAATACCGGCGAGTCATTTCCAGCTCAAGAATGACTTTGCTTTCCTGAAGACAGACGGAAAGTATAGAAGTAAGATTGGGATGAATGTCAAAAGAACGAAAGCCATTGTCGGCAATTATGATCCGGATACTAAACGATTAACTGTATCTACATTTGACGTCGATCCGAATGCTGTTTATCTGAATCAGGAATGGAATCCGACGAAAGATCCGCTGATCGGAGATGCTTTGAATGCATATAACGATGGTCCGCTGGAGGACGGCAGCATCATGGGGCCGTTCCTTGAACTTGAAAGTGCATCACCCGGAGCGTTTATCGTTCCCAATGAATCATTGCGGCACAACCACAATGTCTATCACTTTGTAGGCGAAGAAAAAGGTTTATCGGAGATAACGAAGAAGCTGTTCGGTATATCCATAGAAGAAATTAACTTCACGCGGCATGGTTTTGTGCATTAAAGTGAACGTATGGTTTCCCCGGTAGAGGCTTTCGTACTTGTGCGAAACCCCAGAATCACTCTAAAGTATAATATTATATTTAAAATCAATTTAACATGAAGAACGCATATCCTAAAATCGGCATTCGTCCGGTTATAGACGGCCGTAGGCACGGCATTCGTGAGTCATTGGAAGATATGACCATGGGTTTGGCTAAAAGAGTTGCAGCATTTTATACGGAATCGCTCCGTTATCCGGACGGATCGCCGGTAGTATGTGTCATTTCTGATACGTGCATTGGTGGTGTGAAGGAAGCGGCTGATTGTGCGGAGAAGTTTGCCCGCGAAAATGTCGGCGTTTCTTTGTCTGTTACACCCTGCTGGTGTTACGGATCAGAAACCATTGATATGGATCCGCTGATTCCGAAAGCTATCTGGGGATTTAACGGAACCGAACGTCCGGGAGCTGTTTACCTGGCTGCCGCACTGGCTGCCCACAACCAAAAGGGATTGCCTGCTTTTGGTATTTATGGAAGAGATGTACAAGACTTGGATAATCCGGAGATTCCTGAAGACGTACAGGAAAAGTTATTACGTTTCACCAAAGCAGGTCTGGCTGTTGCTATTATGCGCGGCAAATCTTATTTGGCCATCGGGTCTGTATCCATGGGGATTGCCGGATCAATCGTTAATCCTGAATTTCTACAGGAATATTTGGGTATGCGTACCGAATATATAGACTGTTCGGAAATCCTTCGTCGTGTGCAACTGGAAATTTACGATAAGGACGAGTATCAGAAAGCCCTGGCATGGACAAAGAAGAACTGTATGCCGAGGGAAGGCGAGGATTTCAATCCGCCACACCTGAAATTCTCACGTGAGAAGAAAGATCAGGATTGGGAATTTGTTGTGAAAATGACCCTGATCATGCGCGACCTGATGATCGGAAATGAAACGTTGGGTGAAATGAGTCACCAGGAAGAAGCGATGGGTCACAATGCTATCGCCGGTGGTTTCCAGGGACAACGCCAGTGGACAGACTTTATGCCCGACGGCGACTTCTCGGAAGCGATCCTGAATTCTTCCTTTGACTGGAACGGAATCCGTGAACCGTTCACTTTCGCAACGGAAGACGACCATTTGAATGCTATTTCCATGTTGTTTGGAAAGTTAGTGACCAATACGGCTCAGATATTTGCCGATGTGAGAACGTATTGGGGCCCGGAAGCCATTGAACGTATCAGCGGATGGAAGCCTGACGGCTTGCTGAAAGAAGGAGCTATCCACCTGATCAACTCCGGATCATGCACACTGGACGGAACAGGACAGCAAACAAAAGACGGCAAACCGGCTATGAAGCCTTTCTGGGAAATAACCAGCGAAGAAGTCGATAAGATGCTGGACGCTACGACCTGGTATCCTGCCTCATTGGAATATATGCGTGGAGGCGGTTACTCTTCCCAATTTTTGACGAAGGCGGGTATGCCGTTGACGATGTGTCGTCTGAACCTGGTGAAAGGTCTGGGGCCTGTCTTACAGATAGCCGAAGGCTGGTCTGCTACATTCCCCGACTATGTGTTTGATTTGATCAATAAACGAACCGATAAAACTTGGCCCTCTACTTTCTTCGTTCCCCGGGTCACAGGACAAGGTCGTTTCAGGGATGTCTATTCAGTTATGAATTATTGGGGATCGAATCATGGAGCGATAAGTTACGGACATATTGGCGCCGATCTGATAGCATTGGCTTCAATGCTGTCTATTCCTGTATGTATGCACAATGTGGATGAGGATAAAATATTCCGTCCATCTGGTTGGGGTGCATTCGGTTCGGATACGGAAGGTTCGGATTACAGGGCATGTGCCGCATACGGGCCGTTGTATAAATAAAAAACGACTGAATATAAGATAGTAATTTCATTCTGACAGGGAATATATTTTACAGGCAGGCAACCTGTAGAGAGATATTATTGTCTCTAAGCAAACAGTTTTTTCTTACATATGTTTAACAATTAAATCGAGAGTTTTTATGAGAAAAAAGCATTTAACATTTCTTTTATTGTTTTTTTGTGGTCTCTTATTTTGTATGAATGATGCAGATGCTCAGGTCAGTCTGACCGGGGAAATGTATGATCTGGCTAAAATGAAAAACGGGGTGCGTAATCGCCGTGTCAGCAGCTATGATCAGACAGGAAACAATAGAGACTGTCTGACGGCTATTAAGCCTGGAGAAGTCCGTACTGTTGCTGAAATATCAGGTGCCGGGATTATCAATCATATCTGGATTACGATTGCTCCCTCTCCCGGGAAACTGAGTCGCAACGACATTATTTTAAAGATGTACTGGGATAATAAATCATATCCGTCTGTAGAATCTCCTATCGGCCCTTTCTTCGGACAGGGATGGAATGAGCAATATAACTACGCTTCTTTCCCGCTGTCGGCAGGCCCTGGGAACGGTACGGGGTTATCTTCTTACTTCCAGATGCCGTTTGCTTCCGGAGCAAAGATAGAAATAGAAAATCAGTCGGATATAACGGTTGATGCGTTCTATTTCTATATAGACTATCTGGAAATGAAGAAGCTGCCTCAGGATATGGGACGTTTTCATGCCTGGTATAATCATGAGTTGACCGAAGCTCTTCCGGAAGGTGAGACCGAATGGGGGATTGCCGGAAAACAAGGTGAGAATAAAGATGGAGCCGGAAATTATGTCTTTGCCGATATTAAAGGAAAGGGCCATTTTGTCGGGATCAATTACTTTGTACATTGTCCGAGCCCTATGTGGTATGGTGAAGGAGATGATATGTGGTTTATCGATGGCGAAACCATGCCTTCTCTGATAGGAACAGGAACAGAAGATTTCTTCAATAGCTCTTGGTGTCCGAAAGAAGCCTTCTCGCATCCGTATTTTGGCTATCCCCGTGTGAACAACGATATCGGTTGGTTAGGAAGAACCCATGTCTATCGTTTCTTTATCAATGATCCGGTTTTCTTTGAAACCAATCTGAAAGGAACCATAGAACATGGACATGGCAATAACCTGACACTGGATATGGCAACGGTAGTCTATTGGTATCAGGACGAAGCGAAAGCGCTTCCGGCTGCTCCAAGCAAAGAGGCAAGAAAGCCTAAACCTTTCATTGGCCCGAGCGAAATCCATAAGTGGAGACATGAATGGCGGAAAAACAAAGGTAACGGCTCCAAGCTTTGGGGAAACGAATAATAAATACCTATTGAAATTTATTGAAACAAGTAGTTATGGAAAAATATAGATCACAAATAACAGTTATCCTTTTTACAGTCTTTTTCTTTTTGACTGCTTCTCTGTTATCAGAAATGGCAGCACAAGGTTCTATTACGATTCGCGGGACTGTAACAGACACCTCAGGCGAACCTCTTATCGGGGTAAATGTTGTTGAAAAAGGAACAACAAACGGACAAATAACAGATATAGACGGAAAATATACACTTTCCATATCTGGGAAAAACTCAATTCTTTCCTTCTCGTATGTCGGATATATGACACAGGAAATGACAGTTGGAAATAATACGACTATGAATGTACAACTTAGAGATGATGCGCAAAATCTGGAAGAAGTTGTCGTAATCGGTTATGGTACCTCGGCTAAGAAAGATTTGACAGGTTCTGTCGGCGTGGTTTCGCAGGCAAAGCTGGAAAATCAGGCAAGTCCCGGTATCGGACAAAATCTTCAGGGAAAGATAGCCGGCGTTCAGATTATACAGAATAACGGAACACCGTATGGTGGAACAAGCATTCGAATCAGAGGAAATGGCTCGTTTGGTGCAACAAGCGCTCCTCTTATTGTGATAGACGGTATGATTACGAATGATGGCTTGAATAATCTGAACCCTGATGATGTAGAGAATATCATCATATTGAAAGATGCTGCTTCAGCAGCTATTTACGGTTCTCGCGGGGCTAATGGGGTGGTTATTGTCACAACCAAAAAGGGAAGTTTTGATTCGCCTATGAAAATTGATGTTTCTGCTTATGCTTCAGTCGATAATATACGTCATAAAATACCAACATTAACGGCTAAAGATTATGCGATTCTGGTGAACGATTATTATGCGGCAGCCAATTTACCAGTGCCTTTCTCTGACGCTGAAGTAGGCTCTTTCGGAAAAGGTACTAACTGGGTGGACGAAATAACGCAATCAGGTTCTAAACAGAGTTATTCCATGAACATAACCGGAGGTACAAAAGCTAATGCGTATGCTGCTACGGCTAATTTGTATACAGGCGAGGGAATTATTAAGAATACGACATTTAAGAGAGGAAATATCAAATTAAGTAATGATCTGCGCATTTTACCAACATTAAAAGTGGGGGTCAATTTGAATGTCAATTACGGTGTATCCAATAATACGGACTGGGGGCAGGCTATAGACAGGGCGCTGATTTATCCTCCTACAGTGTCGGCTTATGATGAAAATGGGAATTACGGTATTTCATCTCACCATGGAGAGCCTATCACGATGTTACAACCATTAATCGCCGTAGACTTATGGACGTATGATCAAACCTGGAGAAAATTCATAGGTATAACTTATGCGGAATGGGAAATAATCAGAGGGTTAACGCTGAAAACATCATTCAATGCCGAGAATTATATATGGGATCAGGATCATTTCAGACCATCCTATAGTTATGGTCCTAAAGGGCTGATCAGTGATCATCCGGTTGCTCAATTGTATGTTGATTATAATAATCGGATAAACTATGAATGGGATAATATCCTTACGTTTAGTAAAAGGTTAAATGTGGATCATAATCTTACTGCGATGGCTGGTTACACCTTCCAAGAATACAGCGGGAACAGCCTGTGGGGATACCGCACAAATTTCCTTAATAATGATAAGACGATGCAGGTGTTAAGCGCCGGAGCGAGTAATATTGATAATGATGGAGTAAAAGAGTCTTGGGCTATTTTATCCTATCTGGGTCGTATTAATTATGATTATCAAAACAAATACCTTCTCAGCGCAAGTATCCGTGTGGACAAAACGTCGCGGATTACAAAAAATAACAGGACAGGCGTCTTTCCGGGAGCTTCTGCCGGATGGGTTATTTCCCAGGAAGAGTTTATGAAAGATATGCCTTTGTTCAGTTATTTGAAACTTCGCGCCAGTTGGGGTATTTTAGGGAATCAGGATATAGGGGTCTATCCTTATCAGACTACATTGAATTCATCCGATTTGAATTATGTTTTCGGAGAAGGAACGGATGGTACAACTTTGACGGGTGTCGGTCCGACAGCATTAGGTAATTCAAGCTTGTTGTGGGAAAAGACATCGACAGTGGGGGGTGGTTTAGACGCTTATTTTCTGGATGATCATTTAACATTTATGGCTGATTTCTACAAGAGAAATACGACAGACATCTTAGTGCGTGTACCTCTGTTGTCTACAGCAGGTATTAATACGGATCGCTATCCGTACCAGAATGTAGGGGCAGTAACCAATACGGGGATAGAACTTTCTTTGGGTTACTCGAATGTCAGAGACAATATGCCGCTTACCTATGATGTTTCTGTTAACTGGACATATAACATAAATGAAGTAACGAAAATACCGGCTCCGATCGTCAATAATTTTGATCGTGTGGAAGTTGGTCATTCTATTAATGAATGGTATGGATACGTACAAGACGGTATATTCCAGACTCAAGAGGAGATTGCAAATTCAGCAACGCAGCCAAATGCGGCTCCGGGAGATATAAAGTTTAAAGATTTGGATGGAAATGAGGTGATTGATACGAATGACAGGCAGTTCTTGGGTCATTCAACAGCTCCTCATAGCTTTGGAGGCAATATTGCTATGGGCTATAAAAATTTTGATCTGGTAGCTGCTTTCTACGGACAGTTAGGAGCTTACAGAAGTCTAGACCAGGTGGGCTTTGCTATTACGCGTGGTGGAGAGCAAACGTCCGAATGGATGTTTAAACAGCGGTGGACAGGGCCTGGAACAAGTAATTATGTGCCTCGCGTAGTAGCCGGAGACCCGAATGATAACTACAGACGTTCTGATTTCTGGCTTCGATCGACAGACTTCTTCCGTCTTCAGAATTTGCAAATAGGCTATAACTTTGATAAACTCTTAACAGGGCAGTCTGCCAATGTGATTAAGAAATTGCGCTTTTATATTGCCGCTCAAAATCTGTTTTGCATTAATTCATATCCGGGATGGGATCCGGAGCAAAACATAAATGGTGGCTTTCCAATACCCCGCTCTTTCTATGCCGGTATAAATGTAGGATTTTAACAGGGTTACTTTAATTTATAATCTTATGAAAAAAATAATATTCTTTTTATCGTTATTGTTGGTCTTTGCATCATGTGAGGATCGATTGGATAAGATGCCTTACGGAGTAGTCTCAACCGACAACTTCTATCAAACGGCAGATGACGCGGAAAAAGCAGTTACAGCCGCTTATAAGTCCTTCCAATTGTTGGATGGACAGAATAGCTGGAACACGCAGGCAGGATATACTCCTATGGGAGATGTGACTGCGCCGGATGCTCAGGCCCATCCTGACCTGGTTGTATATTATCAGATACAGCAATCTATTATACCGGCCAGTTCAGATCAAATCTATATGTTGTACTCAAGATGCTACAAGGCTTTATTGTTGACGAATATTGCGCTTGAAAAGGTTCCTGAGATAAGTATGGATGAGCAATTAAAGTCGCGTTATTTGGGTGAATTATATTTTATCCGTGGATTCTGGATGTTCCGGTTAGCACAGTTCTTTGGCACAGCTCCATTAGTAACCGAAGCATTGGATATTTCGGAACTTGATCTTCCCAATTCTGCCAGAGAAGCAGAATTTGTAGGCGGAAAGAATGTAAACAGATACAAAATAACCAAAAGCGAACTGCTTGATCAGGCCGAAGCAGACTTTAAGATGGCTTCGCAACAAAATATTGCCAACAGAAATACCGGAAACCTATTAGGCAGGGCGGATAAAGGGGCTGTAAAGGCTTATTTAGCGCAGGTCTATTTGGCAGAGCATCGGTGGAGTGAAGCAAAAACGCTTCTGGAAGAAATTATGTCTTACGGATATGATTTATTACCTGATTATAATGATCTCTTTAACGGATCGAGCGACAATAGCATTGAGGCTGTTTTTGAGATACAGTATGCAGCGTTGAATCAAAAGGGAACGGATAGTTTTGGAGCTGTCCTCAATGCTCCTAATGGCGACGGGTTTGTTGCAGGAGGAGGCTGGGGATGGACCCGTCCGACCCCGGATCTGGAAAGAGAATATGAAGACGGTGATCCGCGTCTGATAGCAACCATATTCCGTAAAGATATTGACGATTTTTACGGACAGGTATTCGTGGATAAAGTAAATGGAACCGGATTAGGTACCCGGAAGTGGTGTATCGGTAATCCTCCTAATAACAATGGAGTTAGTGTTGATGTGTCAAGCTGGTATAATTCCTGTAATTATACTTTGGTACGATATGCAGAAGTGTTATTATGGTATGCAGAAGTCATGAATGAATTGGGCGATCAGGCTACTGCCGCAGCATACGTGAATAAGGTAAGGAAACGTACAGGTACGACTACCGACCCGAATACGATCAATAAGAATGATATAAAGGAACTTTCCTCTATTTCTGCTACATTGAGCTATGAAAATATGTTTTGGGCTATAGTGCATGAACGTCGTGTGGAATTTGCAATGGAAGGGAAATTTGGTTGGGATTTGAGAAGATGGGGGATTGCCAAGTCTTATCTGTCTAATCCTTCCGTATGGCAAAATGAAATAACTCCGGGATTCTTTAAATACCAGGATGGAAAAGATGAAATATTCCCACTGCCTCAACTTGAAATAGACCGTTCTGATGGTGTTTTGAAACAGAATCCGGGATATGAGTAATTCTTTGTGATATTTAATAAACAATATACCGGTCATTGGCCGGTATACTAAAATAGAGATTATGAAAATATACTTGAAATCAGCTTTGTTATTGGCGGGTGTCTTCCTGTTTACGACGGGATGTACTGAAGTTGTTGCTACAGGCGCCAGTGTGTCAAAAGGTACACATCGTCAGTATAATAGTGCTTATGAAGGGGAATATAACTCCCGTATTGCATTCCCGATCGGTGGATTGGGAACAGGTATGTATTGTTTGGAAGGAACCGGTTTTATCTCTCATATGTCTATCCGGCATCAACCGGATATCTTTTCCGAACCGGGCATGTTTGCAGCCATTCATGTGAAAGGACTTGAGAACGGCGCCAAGCTATTGGAAGGTCCGGTGGCGGAATGGCGGAAATTCGGGGTTTTGAATAGTGGTTTGGGAGCGCCTGGGGCAAATTACGGATTGCCGAGATTTCATAACTCGACATTTGAAGCTCATTTCCCATTCGGAAAAGTATCATTGGCCGACCAGGATATTCCTTTGGATGTTACCATTACCGGATGGAATCCGTTCATTCCGGGTGATGCTGACAACTCGAGTCTTCCCGTTGGCGTTCTTGAATATACTTTTGAGAACAAAAGCGGGAAGCAGATGGAAGCCGTCTTTTCTTTTCATTCCCGGAATTTTATGCAGAAAGGAAGGGAAGGAAGTAGCATCAATCCGATACAAAACGGATTTATCCTTTCTCAAAAAGGGACGTCTGAAGAACCCCATCTGCAAGGTGATTTCGCTATCTATACAGATCAGTCGGGAACAGTAGTGGATCATTGTTGGTTCAGAGGAGGGTGGTTCGATGGTATGACGATGGCTTGGAATGCGATAAATGCCGGCAACCTTGTACAGAATAATCCGGTAGAAAAGAATGCTCCCGGTGGCTCTTTATACGTGCCTGTTTCACTGAATATCGGCGAAAAGAAGACAATCAGGGTATTTACCGCCTGGTATGTTCCTTTCTCTCATCTGCGAATTGGCGATGCTCCTGTCGACTCGAAAGATAATAATGTGCCGGAGAGCAGATTGGCGCAGGAATTGAGCAATAAGGGGAATTACAGACCCTGGTATAGTAGCAAATTTGAGAATATAGAGGCGGTTGCCGGTTATCTGACAAAGAACTATAGTAATTTGTTGCAGGAAACGGAGTTGTTTTCTAATACATTCTATAATACAACATTACCGGACGAAGTGATTGAAGCTGTCTCTGCCAATCTGACCATTCTGAAATCCCCCACGATCATGAGAACATACGACGGACGCTTGTGGAACTGGGAAGGTTGCGGCGATACCTGGGGATCATGTCATGGCTCTTGTACACACGTATGGAATTATGCGCAGGCCATTCCACATCTTTTCCCGGCATTGGAAAGAACCTTACGGCATACCGAATTTGAAGAAAGCCAGAATAAGGCAGGACACCAGACATTCCGTTCTGCTTTGCCAATCCGCCCTGTGGAGCATGGGTTCCATGCGGCGGCTGACGGACAGATGGGAGGAATCATGAAAGTGTATCGCGAATGGCGTATTTCGGGTGATGATGCTTTTATCAAAGACATGTACCCGAAAGTGAAGGCCAGCTTGCATTATTGTATTGAGACCTGGGATCCACGTCATGCCGGATTGATTGAAGAACCTCACCATAATACGTATGATATTGAATTCTGGGGGCCGGACGGGATGCATAACAGTTTCTATCTTGGAGCATTGAACGCGTTTATAGCCATGAGTGAACATTTGGGTGAAGATGCCTCATTCTACAAAGATTTGGTTGCAAAAGGCAAGGCTTATACGGAAAAAGAATTATTCAACGGTGAATACTTCATACAGAAAATACAGTGGACAGGATTAAAAGCTCCGGACCCTACTAAAATGGTTTCCTGGACGGTGAATTATTCGGAGGAAGCCAAAAAACTGTTGGAAAAAGAAGGCCCGAAATATCAGTATGGAACGGGTTGTCTTTCAGACGGTGTGTTGGGCTCCTGGATTTCGCGTGCAGCCGGTCTGAACGAATCATTGGATCCGGAAAAGATCAAAAGCCATCTGGTGTCTATCCATAAATATAATTTGAAACAGAATCTGATCAATCATTCCAATCCCCAGCGTCCGTCTTTTGCTTTTGGGACAGATGGCGGCTTATTGTTATGTAGTTGGCCGAAGGGAGGAAAGTTATCTTTACCATTTGTTTACAGTGATGAGGTATGGACAGGTATTGAATATCAGGTAGCTTCTCATTTGATGATGACCGGAGAAGTAGACAAAGGACTGGATATTGTCCGTGCTTGCCGGGATCGGTATGATGGTTGTTTGCGCAATCCGTTCAATGAATATGAATGTGGACACTGGTATGCTCGCGCGTTGGCCAGCTATGCTTTATTGCAAGGTCTAACCGGTGTACGGTATGATGCTGTAGAAAAAGCCTTATATGTAGATTCTAACGTTGGTGATTTTACCAGCTTCCTGAGCACGGATACGGGTTATGGCACTGTTACTTTCAAAGGTGGCAAACCACAATTATCTGTTGTCTCCGGAAGAATTGATGTGAAGAAGTACGTTGTTTCCGGGAAAGAACAGTGAAATTAGTAAACAAATTATTTCAAACGAGTTAACGTTATGACTTCCATGAAGTACATATAAGAAGCGTGTACGCTTGCGGGCGCCGGTGTAATCTGATAACATGATGAAAAATAAATAAATAAAAGTATAGACAAATGAACGTATATCTAAAATTAACAGTAGTATTTTTGTGTATTCCATTCTTTTCGGTTGCGCAATTTTCAGATGATCATAAAGTCTCGTTGAATAAGGGAAATATAAAATCCTTAGTGGGAAATGTCCAGCAGAAAGGGGAGCGGAAAGTCTATAAAGGCGAAGAACTGAAAACGATAGGAATGCCTTGTGGCGGTATTATGGCCGGGCAACTATATGTACGGGGTGACGGAACGTTGGCTAACTGGTGGATTGCCAATAATGCCTATAACACAGGTTATGGGATTGAGGGGCTGCTGAACTTTGACACCCCGCAGGGGCCATGGAAAGTATGTTATCAGACATTTGAGCCTCCCGGTTATATTGATCAGGGATTTCGGATAACGATTGACGATGGACAGCAAAAAGTCACAAAGGAATTAAGTAAGAAGGATTTTGATGATATAGGTTTCATTGGTGAATATCCGGTTGCTTTTATTGATTATGCTTCTAAAGGTAATGATCTGCCGGTAAAGGTTACATCTATGGTGTATACTCCCTTCATTCCGTTGAATGCGAAAGAATCGGCCACGCCGGCAACCATCCTGAAGTATAAAGTAACCAATACATCCGGTAAACCGGTTAATGTTGATTTGACCGGCTGGTTGCAGAATCTGGTTTGTATTGATTTAAAAGATGAAACGTATGGTACGTTAAGAAATAAAGCCGTATCCAATGGCGATATGCAATCTGTTTATATGGAAATGGATCCGGATAAGATCGCGACAGAAAAACCGGGTAAGCGGAAATTTAAAGTATTTGATGATTTTGAATCGGGCAAATTCAAGAACTGGTCGGCAGAAGGAACCGCTTTTGGGAATAGCCCGGCTCCGGGAGAGGTTAACAATCAAAAAAAATTCGGGGGAGACTATGGGAGTTATCTGGCGAATTCGTACATAAACCAAGACGGCCCAACAGGCAAACTCACTTCTAAAACATTTACAATATCTGACAACTATATTACATTCAATATCGCCGGAGGCTCCTACCCCGGAAAAACGTGCATGAACCTTGTCGTAGATGGTCAGGTTGTACAGACAGCCGCCGGGTATGACAATGAAGATTTTCTTTCCCGGAACTGGAATGTTTCCCAATGGAAGGGAAAGAAGGCTTACCTTGAAATCGTAGACAACGAATCCGGCAGTTGGGGACATATCAGCGTTGATAATATACAGTTTTCTGACTCTCCGGTTGAAAAGCCCCGGTATC
This sequence comes from Tannerellaceae bacterium, assembly GCA_031269535.1. Classification (GTDB taxonomy): domain Bacteria; phylum Bacteroidota; class Bacteroidia; order Bacteroidales; family Tannerellaceae; genus DFXE01. The sequence goes on along the minus strand of JAISZA010000055.1, from coordinate 9,611 downwards.
GGATAGATGAATCTCATCCGTATTTTGGAAATCTGGCGTTAACAGTCTTTGATCCGAACGCAGCGGTGACGGCTGATATCTCAAAAGGTATACAGTCCTTTGCCGAAACCGGATTAGGAGGTAAGCTAACTGGTGGAATAACATCAACCATGACGTTGAAACAGGGAGAATCCAGAGAGGTTGTATTTGTGCTCTCCTGGTATTTTCCGAATCGTCCGTTAAGCTATAAAGGCTCTTCGTGGAATCGTCCGCTCCCGCCGAACACCCCACCGATCGGGAATATGTATTCCAATTGGTATAACTGTTCATTGGATGTAGTTAACCAATTGCATGATAAATACCAACGGCTGGAAGCAGAAACGCTTACTTTCCATGATACGTACTATAACCGGACATCATTACCCTATTGGTTGACTCATCGATTGATGATGTCTGTCTCTACACTGGCTTCCGAGACGTGCCAATGGTGGGCAACCGGTAAATTTTGGGCCTGGGAAGGAGTCGGATCCTGTGAAGGGACCTGTACGCATGTCTGGGGATACGCGCAGGCAATGGCCGCTTTATTCCCTGAATTGGAACGGAACCTGAGAGAAATGACCGATTACAGCGTCTCCTTACGTGATGACGGGGCAATCCTTTCCAGAAACGGAGAGCATGGCGTCTTGATTGACGGGCATGCCAGCGTTATCCTCCGGATGTACCGTGAACACCTGATGTCGAAGAATAATTACTTCCTGTCCCGAAATTGGGACAAAATTAAGAAATCGATTGAATACATCATTCGTGAAGATCACCCTTACAATCCCGACGGGCTGATAGTCAAGACGCAACCGAATACGTATGATATTGCTTTCAATGGTGCGAACACGTATGTAGGAGGTTTATACCTGGCTGCTTTACGGGCTTGCGAACAGATGGCGCTGATTATGAAAGACAGCGTGGCGGCCAATCGATATAAAACGATTTATGAAGACGGTTCGAAGAACACGATGGATCGACTATGGAATGAAACGTTCGGATATTTCATACAGGATGTAGACGAAAAGGAATATCCATTGTATCAATATGGCAAAGGCTGCCTGAGTGATCAGTTGTTTGGACAGAGTTGGTCGGATTTGCTTCGCCTGGGCGATCTCTATCCGGAAGCTACGATCGGTAAAACATTACAGTCTGTATGGAAATATAACTGGACGAACGATGTAGGTCCGCAAACCGGCCTGCACCTGCCGGAGCGGTATTATGCTCATGCCGGAGAACCGGGTCTCCTTATTTGTACATGGCCTTTCAGCAAACATCCCGGAGAAGCCGGTGTGAGATATCGCGATGAAGTCTGGACCGGAATCGAATACCAGGTGGCCGCTAATATGATATTCAGAGGAATGATAGAGGAAGGATTAGCGATCGTAAAGGCGATTCATTCCCGTTATGACGGAAAGAAGCATAATCCGTGGAATGAAGTGGAATGCGGCGATCATTATGCCCGGGCGATGGCTTCGTATGGTGTCCTGACGGCCATACAGGATTATTGGTATGATGGCCCGAAAGGCATAATGGGCTTTGCCCCGAAATTGATGCCGGAAAAATTCAATGGCTTCTTTACATCTGCTGAAGGATGGGGAAATATCACACAAACCAGGACTGGAAGTATCCAACAGAATACGGTAGAAGTGAAATATGGCAGACTGATTCTCTGCCAACTGAACCTCTCTGCCCTTCCCGGTATCTCTCCGGAAGAAGTAAAAATCTTCCACAACGACAAAGAAATCCCCGTCTCAGTTGAGAATAACAACAAAGTAACAATCACATTCAATAAAATAGAACTAAAGAAAGGCGATCGGCTGAAAGTAACGCTTATTTAAATTTGAATAGAAAAGCTCCCGTATGACTTTTTAGAAAGAGCAGGGTGTTTTTGATTAAGGAGGATGGCTATTCTGATAAAGAAGAAGAATATGGAAAAAGACAGATTGGTTATTGGAGTGGATTATGGGACGGATTCGTGCCGGGCCCTGGTGGTGAATGCGGAAACGGGCGAAGAACTGGCAATGGAGGTGGCCTGGTATCCCCGCTGGAAGGCCGGATTGTATTGCGATCCGCACAAGAATCAATACCGGCAACATCCGTTGGATTATATAGAAGGAATGGAAACGGCTATCAGGATGGCTTTGGATAAATGTCCTGCCGACGCGGCTGAACGGGTGGTCGGGCTGGCGTTTGATACGACAGGTTCGACGCCGGTACTGTTGGATCGGGAGGGGGTACCTCTGGCCCTGCGGCCGGAATTTGCCGGAAATCCGAACGCGATGTTTGTGCTCTGGAAGGATCATACAGCTATTTGTGAGGCTGAAGAGATAAATATGCTGGCGGGAAAATGGAAAACCGATTACACCTCTTACTCCGGTGGCATCTACTCTTCCGAATGGGTTTGGTCGAAGATGCTTCATGTGCTTAGGGTGGACGAGTCGGTGCGCCGGGCAGCCTATAGCTGGACGGAACATTGCGACTGGATGCCGGCCCTGCTCACCGGCACGACCAAACCTGAACAAATGCTTCGCAGCCGCTGTGCCGCCGGACACAAAGCAATGTGGAACGCAGCATGGGGCGGGCTTCCTCCGGCGGAGTTTTTACATACCCTGGATCCGTTATTGCAGCTATTCGAAGGACATCTGTTTACGGATACATATACGAGTGATACGGTTGCAGGTACGCTTACGTTGGAATGGGCGCAGCGGCTGGGGCTGTCGGGCGGTGTGGTTGTCGGTGTCGGCGAATTGGATTGCCACATGGGAGCTGTGGGCGCCGGGATCGTTCCCGGCGCTTTTGTCCGCGTGATGGGCACCTCCACCTGCGATGTCATGGTTGCTTCCTATGAGGAAATGGGCGATCGCCTGATAGGAGGTATTTGTGGACAGGTAGACGGATCGGTTATTCCCGGCTTGATCGGCTTGGAAGCCGGACAGTCTGCTTTCGGCGATATCTACGCATGGTATAAGAAATTACTTCTCCGGCCGGTTGAGAACTATCTTTCTAAAACAACCTTATTGGATGATTCGCAACGGGAGCGTTTCCTTACCGGCTTGTCTGATACGATTCTCGATGACCTGGCGGAAGAAGCAGGAAAGCTTCCCCCGGAAGAGGGTGTGCTGCTTGCTGTCGATTGGTTGAACGGACGCCGTACGCCCGTTGCCAATCAGGCCGTCAGGGGGTCGCTGTATGGGCTTACGCTGGCCACTACGGCATCAATGTTTTACCGTGCCTTGGTAGAGGCTACTGCTTTTGGGTCGAAAGCCATTGTAGACTGTTTCCTCCAACAGGGCCTTTCGATCGATTCGGTGATCGCTATCGGCGGTATTTCGCAGAAGTCGCCTTTTGTCATGCAGTTGCTGGCTGATGTATTGGGAATGCCTATCAAGATTGCCCGCGTGCGTCAGGCTTGCGCTATGGGGGCTGCCATGTTTGCCGCCGTTGCTGCCAATATACACGGCACGGCTGAAGAAGCGCAAAAAGTGATGGGGAAAGGTTTCCTCAGCGAATACATACCCGATATGCAGAAGCATGCTGTTTACATGCGTAGCTATGAAAAATACCGTACATTGGGACAGTTCACAGAAACAAACTTACAATGACCGCTTCCGAAGCTTATAACCGTATCCCGGGGCTACTGTCTTTAAATAATGAGCAATGGTATAAGAAAGTGGGAGGATCGGTTGGTTAGTTGTATTGGTTATTTGTATTTTTGCATGCTAAACAGGCAAATAGATTTATGAGGAAAGTGTCAATTAAGGATGTTGCACAACGTGCCGGTGTCTCAAATGCTACGGTATCGCTGGTTTTGAACGGAAAAGAAAAAGATGGGCGTGTAGGCAAAGAGGCAGCCGACCGGGTAAGGAAGATTGCCGCCGAGATGAATTACCAGCCGAATGCCCTGGCGCGCAGCCTTCAAAGTGGACGGACGTATATTATCGGATTGATCGTGGCGGATATCTCCAACCCTTTTTTCAGCAGCCTTGCTTATTATGTGCAGGACCAGATAGGACGTGCCGGTTATTCGGTCATCATAATGAGTACGAACGAAAACGATCAGGATCTTGAAAAGATCGTAGAGATGCTGAAGAACCATCAGGTAGACGGTTATGTGATTGTGCCTACGGAGAAAGGGGAGAAAACAATCATAAAGCTTCAGGAGTTGAAGCGGCCGCTCGTATTGCTGGACCGAAACTACGCCAACCTGAAGACCTATGCGGTGATGGTGGATGGTTCGCAGGCTTCTTTCGAGGCGACCTCCATGCTGATGGAATGCGGCTGTAAGCGTATCGGGTTCATTTCCTATGAGGGCTTTCACTCCCACATGGCAGAACGGAAGTATGGCTATATGGATGCGCTCCGGAGAGCCGGATGCTACAAGCCCGAACTGGAAAGTTCGATACGGTTCAATAAGCTGGAAGAAGATATTGAAAGGGAAATAGTCAGGCTGATGGATAAGAAAATAGATGGCCTTTTGTTTGCTACCAACTCTATCTCCCTGACGGGAATTAAAGTATTGCTGAAGCACCGGGTAAAAATACCGGAAATGGTGCGCGTGGTCTGTTTTGATAAAAGCGAAGCTTTTGAGTTTATGAGTAATCCGGTGCCCTATATCCAGCAGCCTATCGAGACGATAGGACGTAAAGCCGCCGACCTGCTGCTTGAGCAGATGGAAGGCAAAGAGTCGATACCTCAGACGTGTCGCTTCCCGGCGACGCTGGTTCGGCGGGATCGTTAGAAACAGACGGTCACAACCGTGTATTTTAGTTACCGGAATTGTAGATTTTTCAAAAACGAAGCGGCTACTTTTATACATTCCTCCGGATCGGCGGGATTATCGTGTTCTACGATGAAATGCTTTGCTCCGGCGATATCGTTTAGTCGGAAGATAGAGGGGAAGTCGATAATCCCTTTTCCTACGTATTCAAAACTTCTGCCCGTCGTGCGATCCATGTCTTTTACATGAAATACCGGATAGCGGCCGGGATATTTTTTTATGTAGTCAGCCGCCGATTGATTTCCCTTTGTTATCCAGTACAGGTCGAGTTCGATGTTTACATACTCCGGGTTTAACGCCGGGACTAATATATCGAAAGGCATTTGTCCTTCGGCGGGATAAAATTCGATGTCGTGGTTATGGTAAAGCAGCTTTAGGCCTTCTTTTTTACATATTTCCCCTCCCTTATTCAGGTTGTCGGCTACCCGTTTCCAGTCGTCCGCTTTTTTATTTTGCCCCTCGTCCGTCCATGGCCAGTAGCAAACGATATACTCTTTGTCTAATTCGTGGCACGACTTTATGTTGCCCGTCAACCGTTCGGTATCATTCATGGCGGCCATATCCGTCGGGCCGATTAGCGGTCTTAGCCCCAAATCTTTCAGGAAAGATTTGAGCGATTCGGTATCCATACCGAATGTGTTCCCGAATTCCAGATCGGTATATCCCAAGGCCGATATTTCTTTCAGTGCTTTCCGGGGATTGGCTTCGAGCCATTTGCCACCCGTATTGCCGGTGATAACGCCAAAGGCCGGCAATGATTGGGCAGACGAACTGCATGCACCCAATAACAGGTTGGGCAGCAGGTATGTGCCGGATAATAATCCGGCAGCCTTGATAAAATTGCGTCTTTTCATACGGTCGTATTTATTAAATGGATGGATATTTCCAGGGGGAACGGTAAGAGGGCGTCAGGTAGGCGTCTGCCCCTTCTTCGCTACCGGTGAACTTTTTACTGCTGTCGTCGTATACGAGTACAGACCGGGTGCGGGCGGCGATGTTGCCGAGATGCGTATATTTGGCGCAGAGGCTTCCGTTCTCAATCGTGCAGGCTGTATTGACGGAGCGTGTCTTCATACAGTTTAGAAAGTCCGAAACATGGTCTTTATGATCCTGGTAATCGGCCTGTACCTTGATTGACTCCAATAGTCGGTTCCGTTTGTTGGCCGGATCCCATTCGGGGATGATTTCCCAGTTGTCGCGGTCGGCAACCAGCGTACCGTTGGTTCCTTTGAAGGCGATGCCGTAATTGCGGTTGTAAGGGCCGGTTTCTACGCCGCCGGTATGGCTCCAGTTCATAATAAATGAATCAAATTCGTAAATAACGTTCTGCGTGTCGAAAGTCTCCGGGCTATTGCCGGGAAAAGCGAATTTGCCGCCGAAAGCCGTTACCCGTTTAGGCATACCTTTGATATCCATGCCCCATAGCACCATATCCAGCAGATGTACGCCCCAATCGGTCATCAACCCTCCGCCGTACGCCCAGAACATACGCCATGAACCGTGGAAGTGCTGTTCGTTGAAAGGCCTCGTTTGGGCAGGGCCCTGCCATGCGTCGTAATCAACGCCTGCCGGCACGGGCGAATCCGGCACCGGTTTCCCCAGGGCGCCGTAATTGAAGTTTGCCCACACGTCGGCACGGGCGATGGTGCCTAATTTACCGCTTTTAAGGTATTCCACCATCGCTTTCCAATGGTTGCCGCTGCGCTGTTGCTGGCCTACGGTCGTTACGCGGTTATACCGTTTGGCCGCCTTTACCATGCTGTCGCATTCGGCTATGTAATTGGCTACCGGTTTTTCCACATAGATGTCTTTCCCTGCCGAACAGGCGTCTACGAATTGCAGGCAATGCCAGTGGTCGGGCGTACCGATAATGACGGCGTCCAGCTCTTTGAGCTCCAGCATTTTCCGGTAGTCCGAGAATAAGAGCGCTTTGCGGCCCTGTATTTTCTCCAGTTCGGCTGCCCTGCCGTCTAATACATTCCGGTCGATATCACACAGGGCCATGCATTCTACGTCTTTGTGTAAAAGGAAATCGTTCAGGTCGCCCCAGCCCATGTTCCGGCAACCGATTAGCCCTACCCGTATTTTGTCGTTGGCGCCGGCAGTCCCGGCGACGGGCCGTTCTTTACCCCAGGCGGAGGAAGGCGCAATAAGCCCGGCTGCCAGAGCCGTGGCCGATGTTTTCAAGAAATTTCTTCGTGTAGCCATACGTATTTATTTAAGTGTTATCCTTGAGAGGTGTAAAGATAATAAAGTATGGAGATAAATGTCTCTATACGATTCTTTTATTTTGTAACGGAAATGGCCTGTACAACGGCCTGTTCGGTTTGTTTGAAAAGTTCGGGGAAGGGGAGGGCGTTTACGGCTACCGGATCGTGGAGAGTAAGGGTGATTCTGTTGCCGATGCCCAAAGGGAAGGAGCCCCATCGGGTCATCTTCCAGGAGTTGTTGATCGTTACCGGGACAACGTAGGCCGAAGGGGCGTATTTGCAGAGTATCTTGAGGCCGTTCTCGGCAAAGGGTCTGGGCCGGCCGGTTTGGCTCCTTGTTCCTTCGGGGAAGATGATGACGGAGCGCCTGGTGGTTTCTATGTATTCGGCCATTTGCCTGATGGCGGCCAGCGATTGCCTGGGGTCTTTCCGGTCTATCAGTACCGAGCCGCCGTGGCTGAGGTTGTACGAGATGCTGGGGATGCCTTTTCCGAGCTCTATTTTGCTGACGAATTTGGGATGCCATCTCCGCAGAAACCAGCTGAGGCTCGTAATGTCGTACAGGCTTTGATGGTTGGCGGCAATGATCAGGGGCGCTCCTGTCGGCAGTTTGTCGCGGTTGTAAATGCTGTACCGGGTTCCCAGAACCCAGGTGTTGGCCACCAGGAAGAAGCTGAGCACGTCTACGCTCTTTTTGTGGGCCGTGTAGCCGGAGAGGTTAAAGCACAGCCACTGCACCAGGTGGAATATTACCAGCGTGCCTCCGAACAGCAGGTAATAAATGGCGGAAAGAGGACAGGCTACCAGTTTTCTCATGTGCGTTCCATATTTCCGAATTCGGCCTTCAGGCGGGCTATCACTTCCTTTACGCTCGTTATCTTTTGCGCCAGGTGCACGTTTACGCCCGTAAAGGCGTATCCTTTCTTCATGTTTCCCCTGGCCGCCTGGTAGAGGGCCTGTACGATGCAATAGGGGCTTTTGGTGTAGTCGCAGGTCTTGATGCAGTGGAAGGGGCAGCTTTTGGGTTTCTCCTGTCCTTTTTCCACGCTTTGGATAAATTCGCCGTCGATGGCCCTTCCCGGCATACCTACGGGGCTTTGGATGATTTTCACGTCTTCCTGCCGGGCGTTGACAAACACGTTTTTGAAGGTGTCGGACGCATCGCATTCGTCGGTGGTGATGAAGATGGTGCCCATTTGCACGCCCGAAGCGCCCATATCCAGGAAGCGGCGTATGTCGTTTCCCGACGAAATGCCTCCTGCGGCGATTACGGGTATCTTTTTCTCGTCATTGTACGAGGCGGCCACGGTTATTACTTCGGGGATGAGCTGTTCCAGCGCGAAATGTTCGTCCTGTAGCTGGTTTACCTTGAATCCCAGGTGTCCGCCGGCCTTGGGACCTTCCACCACGATGGCGTCGGGCAGGTAATTGTAATTGTTCTTCCACTTGTCGCAAATTATCCTGGCCGCGCGCGAAGAAGATACGATGGGCACCAGCTTCGTGTGGCTGTCGCCGTTCAGGTACGACGGCAGGTCGGAAGGCAGCCCGGCCCCGGCGAATATGACGTCTGCTTTCTCGGCGATAGACGTTCGTACCATGTCGGCATAGTTCGTAAGGGCCACCATGATGTTCACGCCGATGATGCCTTTGCTTTTTTCTTTGGCTCTGCGTATTTCTTCTTTCAGCCCTAAGATGCATTTACTCAGGTAGTCGCCCTGGAATTTGTTGTAGATTAAGCCAAGCCCGGCGCATGAGATAACGCCGATGCCCCCTTCGTTGGCTACGGCGGAGGCCAGCCCCGAGAGGGAAACGCCTACACCCATTCCGCCTTGGATAACCGGAAGCTTCACTTCCAGGTTTCCTATAAAAAATGATTTCATATGTCTCTCTTTCTGAATTAGGTTGACAAAAGTAGGTATTAAAATTAGAACCGGCAGAAAAATGCGGCTAAATTCGGGGCGAACCGTACGAAAATTATCTGACGGGCCTCGCAGCAACGTTCCGGACGTCCGGAAAGGTTGAAAAAATCGTTTTGAAGTTTTCCGGACGTCCGGAAAGGTTGAAATTGTCATTTTGAGGTTTTCCGGACGTTCGGAAAGTTTGAAATTGTCATTTTGAGATTTTCCGGACGTTCGGAAAGTTTGAAATTGTCATTTTGGGGTTTTCCGGACGTTCGGAAAGTTTGAAATTGTCATTTTGAGATTTTCCGGACGTTCGGAAAGTTTGAAATTGTCATTTTGAGGTTTTCCGGACGTTCGGAAAGTTTGAAATTGTCGTTTTGGGGTTTTCCGGACGTCCGGAAAGTTTGAAATTGTCATTTTGAGGTTTTCCGGACGTCCGGAAAGTTTGAAATTGTCGTTTTGAGATTTTCCGGACGTCCGGAAAGGTTCAAATTGTCGTTTTGGCTTTATCGTGAGTGATTACTCCCGGCGAAAATCCTTCAGTTGCTTCTGGAGTTCCTGGCGGGCGAAGAAGATGCGGCTTTTTACCGTTCCGAGGGGCATGTCTAATTTGTCGGCTATCTCATTGTACTTGTAGCCGCTTACGTACAGGGAGAAAGGAACCCGCTGCTCTTCGTTCAGGCGGTTGATGGCGCCGGTTAT
>JAISZA010000031.1 GCA_031269535.1 Tannerellaceae bacterium | reverse complement strand
CTTTAATATCCATGACGGCTAAAATGCTTTGATTGATATTAGAAACGCCACATCAGTTTGGCACCTGCCATGCATGGTGCGCCCGGCACATAAGTGGGAACTCCGAACATCATACCTGTATTTCCTGCACCGATGATATATTTCTCGCCTGAGAGATTGGATGCAAATACCGAAAATATCAATCCGGGTTTATTGAATTTAACTGCAAGATTGACATTCAGCAAGCCGTAAGCGTCCTGTTCCAAACGGGCAAGCGCGGGGTCGGCAGGTTGTTGAGCGTTCGAGTCTTCGAACCATATATGACTTTTCCACGAATAACTTGGCGTGAATATCATCTGTATTTCTTTTGCAAGATTCAGTTTGGCGTTCAATCCGAGCAGAAAACTGTGTTCGGGCGTCTGCCGGAAAGTATTACCGGCATATTCCTGTTGACTGCCGTCGTTAGCTTTGTCATCGAAACGGGCGTGAATATACGCGTAATTGCCAAAAATATCCAGATAAGTGTTCAAAGCGGTTTTTATCGTTGCTTCGGTTCCGTAAGCCGTTGCCCGTCCGGCATCGTCGACCAGATAGTTGGCATTGTCCCATTTCGATGTTTGAAAATCATTGTACCGATGATAGAATACGCCGATGTCGAACCAGTAACGTTGCCGGAGGTTCCATTTGAATCCGGCGTCGATGCTGTGTATTTTTTCGGCATTCATCACTTCGCTTTCGCCTGCTGAATTAAATTGCAGCACATTCGGACGGCGTCCATTAGAGTATCCGGCATATATATTCGATGATGCGCTGAGGTCGTATTTCAAGTTTATACGATATGTTGTCGACCAGAATTTTTTGGATATTTCACGGTAATCTACCGGAGCAAAGAAAAAATTCGGAGCGCTACCCAGCAGATAACCCAGTGTAGATGGTACTGTTCCAAGCATGTGGGCTTCGGTCGAGGTCGTGAACGATTCGTAAGTGGCGCGGATACCTGCTGTGAGACTTAATTTCGGAAGGAGTTTGAATGTGGCGTCGGCAAAAATGTCGGCAGCCTGATTTATGGCGCCTCCGGTGCTTTCTTCTTCGTGATTAGTGGGTAATGGCATTCCGACTAATTGAGCCATGTCGGGATTTCCCAAATCGGGAATGGCTGGCATGGGATAACCTAAGGTCCCGTTTTCGAAAACCATATATTCGGGACTTTGGAAAATCAAATAAGCCATGTACTGTTCGTTGGGACCAAACCAGTATTTTTGTTCTACGTCCTCGCGCCAGTAACTTGCGCCAAGAAACCCGTTAATTCGGCTGTTGAGCGAAAAATTATACCTGAGTTCCTGCGTAAACTGTTTGACGTCGTTATATTCCGCCATGTCGATGGCGGGAGCGACAGACCCGTCGCCGTCCCAGCGGTGGTCAACCGAATTGGTGTAGAACGAAGTTATGGACGAGAGATAACTGTTTTCGTTCAGGTAATATTTGACGTCCAGCGACGAACCGAAGACATCGCGTTTGTTGAACCATTCTTTTCCTTCGTCAAACGAGGCTTCGTATTTGAAAATATCTTTTTCGCCGTTGACATTGGGATATCGTTTACTCATAAACGCTGTTCCGGGATTATCGTCTTTTTGATAAGATACCATTAAGTCGATTTTCAGATTTTCGACAGGCAGGTATCGTAACGAAAAACGTCCGCCAAAAGTGTTTTTTCCATTCAGTTTTCCTCCGGACGTATTGACGACATAACCGTCATGATAACTGTAGATACCTGCGGCGCGTGCAAACAGTTTGTCGTTTGCCAGAGGAATGTTCACAGCGCCTTCGATTTCTTTCATGGCATAATTACCCATTCCAGCCGACATATAACCGCCGAACCCTGATTCAGGTCTTTTGCTAATGAAATGTATAGCGCCTATCTGTGCGCCGCGTCCAAACAGTGTTCCCTGCGGACCTTTGGTCACTTCGATGCGCTCCATATCATACAGTTCGGCAATAGCCATACTTGCACGGCTGTTCGGTACATTATTGTAATATACCGAAACTCGTGGTTGCGCAGTGGGACTGGTTTCGTCGCTCGTCAGCCCGCGTAAGGTCAGATTTGGACGGTGAGGCGTCTGAATGTTGATATTCAGTCCGGGAACGAAAGCCGCTAACTGTTCCAGTGTACGCGTATGTGTGTTTTCTATTGTCTGCGCGTTAACGTTACTGATTGTTATTGGAATATCAAGAAGTTGCTGCTCGCGCTGCTGTGCAACTACGGTAACCGGTTCGAGTGATACAGCCGCTTTTTCAAGTGTGAAATTCAATTCATTGCCGCCGTCTTTCAATTGTATTTCCACAACTTTCGTAACGTATCCCAACGCCGAAACGGATATGGATACATTTCCCGCCGTCAAGCCTTTCAACAAATACTCTCCTTCGGCATTAGCATTTACGCCTGTAGCCGTATTCACAACGACAACACTCGCTCCTGCAACCGGCTCATCATTTTGATTATCAACTATTTTCCCGCGGATTGTTGCATTTCCCAATGCACCTGCAAAAATCTCGCCCGAAACTAAAATAAAAAGTAAAAAAAGAAAATGTTTCATTGTATAATATTGTATAATGTATAATTTATTTTGCAAATTTATATGAGAAAAATATATTATTTCGCGTTTTTGTATTAAAACGAAAAAACGTGTATAATCAGGAATATCCTTTGGTTTAATGCTTACAATCTCCATTGTTTTATTAAGTTGTTTATTGAACAATATTTTACCTTTGGATGTAATTTTCAAATAAATTTTCCCGTTTATTCTGCTAACTTCTATATCAAAAGAGCTGTCAAAAGCCTTTATATTCCTTAAAACCATCCTGTCCCAGTTTTCGGGCAGACGTGGAGTTATACTGAATGATTTCGGCTAAATCTTTTTTTGAGGTGCTATCAGGAAAATAACCGGCCACACGGAAGAGGAAGAAGTCTTTGTCCCTGAGTCCGTAGTTGTTAGTTATGAATCGTTGTATTTTCCCGTTAAATTATACCCAGCGGCAACGCCCTGGGTATAAAACGGAATAATCCGGTAGGCGCCCTGAAAGGGCAGCCTATGTTTAACAGCCTCTATTACCCAGCAAGCTTTATACTTTTTAGCATCCCATATCTCAAAATATTCCAATACGTGTGCCGGTACAAGCATGCTGCTTACCGTCGAAAACAAACTCTCCGTACTCGGCCGTTCTAATCTCTTGCGTCCCATAATGGGTGCGAGGTGCTGTAGTTTTTTTACAATATCTAATGTGGGAATATGTTTATATAGTTACATTTGCAGCAAAAGAAACAGGATATGTACAGCGGTATAAGGGAAGCGGCTTATTTATCTATCAAAATGTCAGGGAGATGCGTAAATTAAAGGTGACGGAACTGAATCGCCTCAGTGTGGAGGCATATAAGGAAAGCAGGAAGCTGCCTTTAGTTGTTGTGCTGGATGATGTAAGGAGTTTACACAATGTCGGCTCGGTTTTCCGCACGTCCGATGCTTTCCGGATCGAATCCATTTACCTCTGTGGGATAACGGCTTGTCCGCCTCATGCCGAAATCCATAAAACAGCTCTGGGAGCGGAAGACACAGTCGATTGGGTGTATTTCAGGCATGCACAGGAGGCGGTGGAGAAACTGAAGCAAGCGACTTATATCCTTTGTGCCGTAGAACAGGCAGAGGGAAGTATCATGCTGAATAAACTGTCTTTAGACAAGGAGAAGAAGTACGCTCTTATCTTTGGGAATGAAGTGAAAGGAGTGAGCCAGCCGGTCGTTGACGCCTGTGATATGTGCATCGAAATTCCCCAATACGGCAGCAAACATTCGCTGAATGTATCCGTTTCGGCAGGGATTGTGTTATGGGATTTGTTTACGAAATTATCAGATTAAACCGCGTTCTACCATTACGGCTACGCGCTCGGTCAGTGCATCTTTCCCCTTCGGATCGTATTCCGACTTCAGACTGGCTCCGAACACACCTGCAAAAATATTCCAGAAGCCAGCCCTGAAACTGCCTAAGTAAGCTTTCAATATATTGTAGCTGGATTGGTTGCACTCCCTGTCGATTAATTTGATAAGCAATTTCCCTTGCGACAGGGTAAACTTTTTAAGTTCCGGCTTGTATTCCTGGAATAATTCTTTTTCCATCCGTTTGAGGTGCTTTTCCCTGGCTTTATCATCGGGAAGTGTTTCCATATACTCGTAGGTTTCGATAAGCGTATGATACACCATTTTAGCGTATGGGAGTGTACGTTTGACGTCGCGCACGAGTTTATCATAGCTTTGCTTTGCCTTCTTGTTCTTGAAACGCAGTTCGGGGTAAACAAATATTTCCCGGAGCTGTACCATAGCGATGGTGTCGCCTTCATCAATCACAGCTCTGTGTAAGCCAGGGGGTAATTTCTTTATTTTTATGCTTTGCGCCTGACTTTCAAAGCAGCATAAAAGGCCCAGGATAAGAATAATATATAAATGAGTTCGGATCATGCTGCAAAAATAACGCATTTATGTGTATTATATTAAATAGATTACTTACTTTTACGAACTTTTAATCATATAAATAGTCCGAATCTATGAAGAAAGAAGAAATCAAAGAAGACCGCTGGATGCCGGATAACTAAATAATGGATGAGATGAGACCAAATCTTCTGTTTATTTTGATATTCCTTCATTTGCTCCCTGGTCTGTATGCTGCCGATAACCTGCGCATAGGAAGTATGCGCAGCATCGGGATGGGAGGGAACGAAGCAACGAGCTCAGCCCTGTTTAATCCCTCCCTGATTGCTCTGGCCGGACACTATACTGTCGGGATCAATTATTTCAACCGCTATGCTTTGAAGGAGCTGGGAACAATCAACGGGAGTCTTTATCTGCCGAACGACATGCTTCCCCTGGGCGTCGATGTTGCTTCTTTCGGATACGATGCATACAGGGAAAGCATGTTCCGTTTTCTGATGGCAAAACGCCTGAACCCGCGGTGGATATTAGGCATAAGCATACAGTATGCCCTCTTGCAAACAGAATTATTTGAGGAACAACCGGCACAGTTGTCTGCCGACCTGGGACTGACGTATGCTCCTCTGGATAATTTGTTGACAAGCCTGTTGATAATTAACTTCCCCTCTGCTTCTTTTGGAAATGAATCTACTGAAAAAAAGGTGCTTATGTATTATCTGATACAGGCGGGTTTTCAATGGCAGGTTTTCAATCATACATTTATATCTGCTACTCTGGAGACCGGTGAGACACACGCAATAGGGGGAAGCCTGGGGCTTGAATACATCGCATTCGACGATTTCAGTATCCGTGCGGGAGTCAAAGGGGCCCCACTCCTACCCTCTTTCGGCTTCGGCTATCGTTTTTCGGCTTTCAGCATTGATGTAGCAGCTGTTTATCATCTCCTTCTGGGCGTCAGTACGGGGGTGAGTGTTTCCTTTTCCTTTTAATTTGTTTACTTATGAACCGCCTGATTGTATTTTTGTTTATATATCTGTTGATAAATTGTTATCAAATTAAATCTCAATCTGTTCTTTCTGTTGACAAATGGATGGAATACGTAGAAGAGATGGCTGCTGAAATCGAAGATGAAGAACGGACAGAAGCCTTGTACAATGAATTGTCGTACCGCTCCGAACATCCTTCCGATCTGAATCGGGTAACGGCAGAAGAGTTGCAGACACTGCCTTTCCTGTCTGATAATCAGATTGAAGCTATCCTTTCATACCGGAAGCGGTATGGCAAAATGGCAACTGTCTATGAACTGAAGAATATAGAGGAACTGGACTTCCGGAGCATCGAACTCCTCCTCCCCTTTGTTTATATCAGTAAAAAAACAGCTGAAAAACGTCCGCTTACGGTGGATAACTTTGTTAATTACGGAAACAATGAGCTGCAAATCAGATACGATCAATGTTTTCAACAAAAGCAGGGCTATCGCTCACAGGCAGACAGTCTGTTAGCTGCTTTCCCTAACCGTCAGTATCTCGGCGAGCCATTCTATCATTCCCTGCGTTATTCGTATGCCTTCGACCAGCGTCTGCAATTCGGCATGGTAGCCGAGAAAGACGCCGGAGAAGCTTTTGCCAACAAGTATAACAAAGGCTATGATTTCTATTCCTTTCACTTTGTCTTAAAAGATGCAGGCTGGCTGAGCACACTGGCCGTCGGCGATTACAGGATGTCATTCGGACAAGGGCTGGTAGTCAGCAATGAGTTCACTCCCGGAAGAAACGCCATTGTCGCTCAGGCCGAAAGGAGAACTTACGGCTTCCGTCGTCATTTTTCGACCAACGAAAGCGATTTTTTCCGGGGTATAGCGGCTACGGCACACTGGGGAAATACAGACGTCAGTCTCTTTTATTCGTACAGGAAACTGGATGCGACGGCCGACAGCTTCAGCGTTTCTTCCATAAAAACAGACGGTCTGCATCGCCTGATGCGCGATTGGGAAAAGCGTGCCCTCTTACCCATGCAGACTTACGGAGGCAATATCCGTTACGCTACTCCCAACCTCTGTTTCGGCTTTACGGCCTTGTCGTATTCCTTCGGCGATTACAGGATCATGCCTGATGACAAGCCTTATAACCTCTTTTATTTCCGGGGGAACAGCAACCTGAACATGAGTCTTGATTACCTGTTGAAGAATCGTTTTCTGAAGTTTTACGGCGAGACAGCTATCTCTGCCAATAAAGCACCGGCTACCCTGAATGCGCTCCAGCTAACTCCTGTCTCCTACCTCTCCTTCCTGCTCCTCTACCGTTACTACGACGTAAAGTACCAGGCCTGGTTCGGGAACGCCTTTGCACAAAACACAATGGTACAAAACGAGCAGGGTTTATACCTGGGGCTGCAATTCACCCCTTTCGCCTACTGGAAAGTATCAACGTATGCCGATTTCTTTCGTTTCCCCTGGCTGAGGTATGGTGTGGACGCCCCTTCGGCAGGCAAAGAATATATGGTGCAACTGGATTATACACAAATGGAAAATGCCTCCTTCTACCTGCGTTACAAGTGTAAACAAAGGGAGAAAAATCAAACCCTGCCTGGGGGAAAGCCATCTGTCCTGCCTTATGAACAACACCGGCTGAGGCTGCAACTGCAATACGGGATACAAGCCTTGCATTTTAAAACATCCGTCGATGGGATACTGTACAATGAAAAGAACAAGCAGAGCAAAGGATTCATGCCGGCTCAGCATATCGGCTGGCATCCGGAGAAGCTCCCTTTCCGGGCCGATTTATCCGCCGCTTATTTCCGGACAGACGATTACAACACCCGCCTGAGTACGTACGAGAAAAGCATACTCTATGCTTTCCATACGCCTCAGATGTACGGGAAAGGCGTCCGTTTGTCGGCAACACTCCGCTGGGATGCCCCGAATCGCTTCTCTCTTTTTGCCAAACTCTCCTGTACGCATTATACCGACAGAAGCACAACAGGAACAGGCCTGGAAGAAATAGACGGAAACACGAAAACAGACCTATCCCTCCTCCTTCGCCGGAAATTCTGAAGGAAAGGGGGAAGGCACAAATATATATAAATGAAATATTGTATCTTTGTGAGCAATCTCTATTATACATGATAGTTAATAACGAAGTAAAATGACACAGGCTACACAAAAGGGACGGCTCCTTTCCCTTGATGTAATGAGGGGGCTTACAATCGCAGGGATGATTATGGTAAACAACCCGGGGTCATGGGAATATGTCTATGCCCCTTTGCGGCATGCAAGGTGGGACGGTCTGACACCGACCGATTTAGTCTTCCCTTTCTTCATGTTCATCATGGGAGTATCCATGTTTTTCTCGCTCCGGAAATATGATTTTACTCTTTCCCGGAAGAGCGTTTTCAAAGTATTGAAACGGACAGCGCTTATCTTTCTGGTAGGGTTGGGGCTGAACCTGTTCGGACATCTTTCCCGTTACGGGTTCGGGGAGTTTGAGCGCTTGCGTATCCTGGGCGTACTCCAGCGTCTGGCCCTGGCTTACGGAGCCGGTTCACTGATAGTGCTGGCTGTCAATCATAAATATATTTTGCAGTTAGCTGCCGGTATATTGGTTTTTTATGCTGCTTTACTGGCTTTTACCGATAGCCTGACGTTGTCGGTAAACAATCTGATCGCCGTAACCGACCGTGCTTTACTGGGTGAGTCGCATCTCTACAGAGATACGCTGGCCGATGGTACACGCATTGCCTTCGATCCCGAAGGCCTTCTCAGCACCTTAGGCAGTATAGGTCATGTATTGCTGGGCTTCTACGCAGGCAGGCTTATCCTGAACGCAAAAAAAGACAACGAACGGATTATCCGCAACCTCTTTATTCTGGGGACTATCCTTTTGTTTGCCGGATTATTGCTCAATTACGGCTGTCCGATAAACAAGAAAATATGGAGCAGCACTTTTGTTCTGGCCACCTGCGGATTAGGTTCTCTTCTACTGGCGCTGCTTATCTGGATTATCGACATCAACGGCAGGAAACGCTGGTCGCTGTTTTTCGAGTCATTCGGCATCAACCCCCTTTACCTCTATGTGCAGGCTGCCCTGCTTTCTACCTTGCTTAATGTATCGGGGATTCATACTTTTGTGCATCAATCCGTGTTTGTTCCCGTCTTCGGGAGTTTCGGGGGTTCGCTGGCCTGGGCTGTCTTCTTTGTTCTTTTAAACTGGATACCGGGCTATTTCTGGTTATATAAAAAGCAGATATATATTAAATTGTAATTTTAAAGATGATGAAAGGAATAGGAAAGACAGGATGGATAATAGGCTTACTAACGGTATTGTCTGTCTCTGTTTCTGCAAAGGTATATTGGGGTGCCCGATCCGGAGTGGCGCGTTCTTCACTGGTTCAGAAGGTCGATCTGGCTTATTGGTCCGGCTCATGTGTAGGGTATAGCGCAGCGGTTTTGGCCGACATACCTTTTCATGGGCGGTTTTCTTTTCGTCCGGAAGTGGCCTTGGTTTATCAGGGAGGGTCTTTTCTTTCCGATCCGATCGACGGCTTGTATATGCTACGCCATAAGATCGGGAGTTATTCTCTGACCCCGTCGTTCAATCTCGCCTTCAATATCCCTATCTCGGACGTAAAGATGGCAGTTTACGGAGGCCCTGCCTGTGATTTTCACTTATGGAACAATACTTCGACCAAAAAGATAGGAGAAGGGCCTCCCCTGCCAACAGAAAAAAACCTGAAACCCTTCGACGTGGGGATAAATGCCGGCATAAGTGTAGAATACAAATGTGTATTTTTCTCTATAAACACCCTTTCCGGGACGCTTGACCGGCGTTCTGATAAACCGGAAAACGAGTCTCCCGTTTACCAGAACAACCTTACTTTTTCGCTGGGCTACTTCTTCCGGTAAAAGAAAGCCGGCTTCTTATGCTAAACCCAGAGGTTTACAGATGAGCCAAAGGGCGGGCTGCAAAGTCCGTCCTTTTTTCTTGGGACTGTCGCTCCGCACGCGGGATACTGTCAGAGCAGAATTAATCAATGATTCCGATTTCGCGGAACCAGCTTTCCGCTCTTTCGGGCCATTCGTTGACGGCGACACCCGTATCGCGGAGGCCATATCCATGCCCGCCTTTACTGTAGAGGTGCATCCAGGCGGGGACGCCTGCTTCTTTTAAGGCATAATAATAAAAGAGGCTGCTGTTAATGTACGATTTATCGTCTTCTGCCTGTATGAGCAGGGTCGGGGGTGTCTGAGAAGAGACTTTCAATTCAGGAGCTATCCGGAAGGGCTCTTCTCCGTCCAGATAGGCCGGATAGACTAAGAGGCAGAAATCCGGCCGGCAACTCACCTTGTCTGTAGCATCTACCGGCGGATACGTACGCCTGGAGAAATTCGTACTCACCGTTGCCGAGAGATGCGCTCCTGCCGAGAATCCCATCACACCGATACGCCGGGGATCAAGGGCATATTTTTCGGCATGAGCGCGTACGTAAGCTATCGCACGCTGGGCATCCTGCAGGGGAGCTTCGTGTTTCTCCCGTCCTTCCCGGCGCGGCACGCGGTATTTGAGCAAGACTCCCGTAATGCCGAGGCTGTTCAGCCATTGGCAAACTTCGTCTCCTTCCAGATCATAAGCCAGCAGATTATATCCTCCGCCGGGGCATACAACTACGGCACCGCCGCCGGCAATGTCTTTGGGAGCAGGATAATAGGTTATCGTAGGCTCTTCTACATTCATGATGCGAAGCACCGTTTCGCCACCTGTCTTCCCTCCGTCTCTGTCGGCTCTTTCAGCCGTATGGGGCGTTTCGGTTTCTCCGGGAGCGCCGCCGGGGAATAGCACGATGGGGTTATTCTGCGACATCGTGTTTATACCTGCCAGCAGGCAGGCTCCTGTTAACAGGATTTTCCATTTTCTGAACATAAGACATAAATTTAGCACTTTTTATTACCATCCAAAATAATTCTTCGCATTATAGTAGCTGATGTTTTCTACCATTTGCCCGATAAAGGGGAGTTCGGAAGCGGGGAGTTCGCCATTCTCCACATCGTTTCCCAGCAGGTTACACAACAGGCGGCGGAAATACTCATGGCGGGGATAAGAAAGGAAGCTGCGCGAATCGGTCAGCATACCGACAAAACGGCTCAATAAACCTTCGGCCGACAGTGCATTCAGCTGGTTTTCCATCCCTTTCAGCTGGTCGAGGAACCACCAGGCAGAACCAAATTGCATTTTCCCGGCCACCGAGCCGTCGTTGAAGTTATACGCATTGGTGACTACCAACTCATTATCGCGCGGGTTAAGGTTGTAGAGAATCGTCTTTGCCAGCCATCCTTCACTGTTCAGGCGATCGAGTAGGCGATTCATCGGGACGACAAAGTTGTGGTCGTGGATAGCGTCGAAACCGGTATCCGGCCCCAGTTCCCTGAACATACGGGTGTTGTTGTTGCGTATAGCGCCTATGTGGAACTGCTGCACCCAGTTGGCGCGTGCGTCCATAATCCCGCCTTCGTACAACATGGCAGAGCGGAATTTGTCCAGCTCGCCGGCATCCACCTTTTTCCCCGCACGCACTTTCATAAATACAGCGCGTATCTCTGCATCGGTATAAGGGGTGGCATAGAAGGTTTCCAGCCCGTGATCGGAGACACAGCAACCGGCGGAGGCAAAGAAATCATGCCGCTTCTGAAGAGCGTCCAGCAAATCGTCGAACGTCAGGATGGTGATACCGGATGTTTCTTCCAGCCGTTCGATATAGGCATTATAAGCCACGGGGTCGTCTATCGCCATCGCTTTATCGGGACGCCAGGTAGGGAGTACTTTCACCGGGAAGCCGTCTGCTTTGAGGGCGAGGTGGTATTCCAGCGAATCCACCGGGTCGTCGGTCGTGCAGACCACTTCTACGTTCATCCGCTGCATGATACTCCGGGCCCGGAATTCCGGCGTCTGCAGCTTGGCCGTACAGGTGTCGTATATCTCGCGCGCAGTAGCAGGATTCAGCACTTTGTCGATACCGAAGATGCGGCTCAGCTCCAGGTGTGTCCAGTGATAAAGCGGGTTACGCATGGTGTAGGGCATCGTTTCCGCCCAGCGCACGAATTTCTCGTACGAGGGTTTATCGCCGGTGATATAGGCTTCGGGCACTCCGTTGGCACGCATGGCACGCCATTTGTAGTGGTCGCCTCCCAGCCATATCTCGGTCAGGTCGGCAAACTGATAATTGTCGGCTATCTGTTGTGGATTGAGGTGGCAGTGATAGTCGATAATGGGCAGGCCGGCTGCATGTGTATGATACAGTTCGATGGCAGTATCGGTGTGCAGCAGGAAATTCGCATCTAAGAATGGTTTCATACTTTCCGGTATTTTTTAATGAGATTCAGGGCTTCCTCGCATAAGGAAGTGATTGCCTGCCAGTTCCCGGAAGCGACAGCCTCTTTGGGGAATAGCTTCGAGCCCATTCCTACACAGGTAACGCCCGCCCTGAACCAGGCCGACAGGTTTTCTTCCGTAGGTTCGACAGCTCCGGTAGCCATAATGAGCGACCAGGGCATCGGCGCTTTCAGATTGCTTACGAACGAAGGCCCTCCCACACTGCCGGCCGGGAATATCTTGCACAGATCGCAGCCCGCTTCCTGTGCAAAGCCAATCTCCGATACCGAACCACAGCCGGGTGTATAAGGAATCAGGCGGCGGTTGCATACCCTGGCTATCTCAGGATTAAACGAGGGGCCTACCACAAAATTGGCCCCCAACTGGATGTACAGAGCCGCCGTAGGGGCATCAACAATGGAACCGATTCCCAGAATCAGCTCCGGACAGGCGGCTGATACATACTTCGACAAGGCGCCGAAAACTTCCTGCGCAAAGTCTCCCCGGTTGGTAAACTCAAAGGCACGAACACCTCCTTCGTAGCAGGCTTTCACGATCTGTTTCGCCACTTCTGCATCCTTATGATAAAACACCGGAACCATTCCGGTAGCTATCATTGCACTTAATACTTGTAATTTATTAAATCGAGGCATCTTATCAGGTTTATTTTATGGTTTATCTGCTTACTCTGCCGGAAGCATCGCCTCCCATTAATTTCTCAACTTCTTCTACTGTCACCTGATTGAAATCGCCATAAATGGTATGCTTCAGGCAGGAGGCCGCCACGGCAAAATCGAGGGCTTTCCGGTCGTCTTCCGCATAAGTCAGCAGCCCGTAGATAAGGCCTCCCATAAAGGAATCGCCCCCTCCCACCCGGTCAACGATATGGGTAATATCGTAGCGGCGTGATTGATGCAGCCGGCCGCCGGCATACAATACGCCTCTCCAGGTATTATGGTTGGCATTGACAGAACCCCGCAGGGTAATAATGACCTTTCGGGCACGGGGGAAACGGGCAATGAGCTGCGTACAGACCGATTCAAATTCGGCAGCGTTCACCTCGCCTCCGGTATGCGTCACATCGAAGCCCCGGGGCTTGATACCGAATACTTTCTCAGCATCTTCTTCGTTGCCCAGGATGATGTCGCATCCGGCTACCAGTTCCGGCATTACTTCCGGGGCAGTCTTGCCATATTTCCATAGATTCTTCCGGTAGTTCAGGTCGCAGGATACCGTGACTCCCAGGCGGTTTGCCACACCGATAGCTTCGAGGCAGGCTTCGGCAGCTCCGCCGGATATGGCAGGAGTGATCCCGGTCCAATGGAACCAGGCAGCGTCTTTCAGTACTTTTTCCCAGTCCACCATGCCCGGTTTAATTTCCGATATAGCAGAATGTGCGCGGTCGTACACCACTTTACTGGCGCGCGCCACCGCTCCGGTTTCGAGAAAATAAATACCCAGCCTCTCTCCCCCATATACAATATGAGAAGTCCCTACGCCATATTTGCGCAAATCCATTACGCAGGCGCGGGCGATGTCGTTAGCAGGCAGGCGGGTGACAAATTCCACAGGTATTCCGTAGTTAGCCAGCGACACAGCGACATTCGCTTCCCCTCCCCCAAACGTAGCACTAAACGAACTACTCTGACTAAAACGAAGATAATCAGGCGTAGCCAGCCTCAGCATGATTTCTCCAAAGGTTACAACTTTCTTTTCCATAAAACAACTATTATTTATGACAAAGGTAAAAAGATATTTTTAAAAACTTCTTATAAATGATTTATATAGGCAGCGATTCAGGGAGAAAAAATCAGAGCGCCGGGAAAGGGAAGATTTTTCATACAGTGAATGTCATTAAGTCAAGCATTATATATCTGTTTTATAACCGGTTAGTGACGATTGAAAGACTGATATGCTTTCCGTTTATGCATGTGTTAATAACTATCAACTGATTCTAAATCCGGTTAATTCGTATGCTTTTTAATAGTTAAACGGGTAGTTCGGCTATCATATTGTCATTGTATTTTAAAGTTAATTCAGACAGATTTGTTATTTTATGAAAATAATTATGCGTATTCCGGTAATCTGATCCGGTTTTTTCAGGGATTTCATTGCGATGATTCCGGGAAATCATTGCGGTGATTTGGAAATTTCATTGCAATGATTCCGGAAAATCATTGCAATGATTTTTCGGAAAGATGCCGGTGAAAAGTCAATAACATCTAATATAGCAGAAGATTTTGTTAAAATCGGTTTTTTTTGCAGTTACAAGTTACGAGTTATAAATTACAAGTGGAAATATCAGATTGCACTGTTTACGACATAAAAGATGTCTTATTGTCACTTTCATGTATGTGCTAT
>JAISZA010000022.1 GCA_031269535.1 Tannerellaceae bacterium | reverse complement strand
CTGGGAGAGTTATTATACGATTGTGAATGATTAGTGCAGTATCTTATAAAGAAGTTCCTTCATGATGTCGGCATCAGTCAGGGATGCGTTTTCTACGCCTTTGGAACGGGCATCGGCGGTACGGATGTCACTGATCAGGTTGAATACTTTCATAGCAGAATAATATCTCATTCCTGTTAAATAGTCTTTTACCTGGAAAGCGTTCCTCACTCCCAGGGCGGCCATCAGACCGTTTTCCGAGCGATCGCCGGTATAGTGGCAGATAAGCAGGTTCGAAAAGTAATTGAATAATACGGAAAGAGTTGCCTGTATCGGATTGTTTTTGGGATTCTTTTCAAAATATTGAATGATTCGGTTGGCTTTTAGCACGTCTTTGGTGACTATGGCTCTCTGAAGTTCGTAATTATTATATTCCTTACTGATGCCGATATTCTGCTCCACCAGTTCCGGGGTGATGCGTTTTGTCCCGGTTGCAGGCAGTAAAATGGCCAGTTTGTCTAATTCCTTGCAGAGGCGGTTCAGGTCGTTCCCTAAGAAGTCGGCGAGCATTTGGGCGCTTTTTGTGTCTATTTCCGTGGTTCGTTCCTTCAGGAAAGAGGTGATAAAGGCAGGCATCCGGTAATCAGGAATCTTTTTGGACTCGAATAAAACGCCGTTTTTCTCAGACGCCATGGCCAGCGCTTTCCGTCCGTCCAGTGTTTTATATTTGTAATTGACCACTAATACGGTCGAACGAAGTGGGTTCTTCACATAATCGGCCAGCTTTTCAATGTCGCGTATCAATTGTGCTTCGCGAACGATCACCAACTGTCGTTCTGCCATCATCGGGAAACGCCGGGCAGCGTTGAATATGGCTGCCATATCGGTGTCCACCCCATACAGGATTGTTTGATTGAAATCCCGTTCCGACTCGTCTAACACATGTTCTATCAGCAGGTCGGTGATCTGGTCGATGAAGAATGGTTCCTCTCCCATCAGCAGATAGATGGGGACAAATTCTTTTGCTTTTATCTGCCTGCAAATCTCCTCGAAAGTTTTAGCCATAATCGTTTATTGATGAAGGGGTGTTTACCAGCTGAACCGGATGTGACGGATTGTTTTCTTGCCTTCGAGAATTTGTTGCACCGCTTCCACACCTAATTTAAAGTGTTCTTCCACGAACTGGTGCGTAACTCTTTTGTCGCTCTCTTCTGTTTTTACGCCACTTACTTCCATAGGTTTATCGGAAACCATCAGTAAGGCTCCGGTGGGTATTTCATTGGCAAAACCGGCAGTGAGTAAGGTAGCTGTTTCCATGTCGATCCCTGTGGCATGTGTCCGGCGCAGGTAGTCTTTGAAGGTGTCATCGTACTCCCATACCCGGCGGTTGGTGGTGTACACCGTACCTGTCCAATAGTCGTGCCCATTGTCGCGTATGGCCGATGAAATGGCGCGTAACATAGAGAAAGCAGGCAGGGAAGGCACTTCGGGAGGCAGGTATTCGTTGGAGGTTCCTTCTCCCCGGATGGCGGCAATGGGCAGGAGGAAGTCGCCTTCCTTGTTGGCTTTTTTCAGTCCTCCGCATTTCCCGAGGAATAATACGGCTTTCGGTCTGACGGCTGAGAGTAAGTCCATAATCGTGGCAGCGTTGGCGCTTCCCATTCCGAAGTTGATGATCATCATTTTCCCATTCGAGGCATTGGGCATAGAGCCTTTTAATCCTCTGATCTCTACCTGAAAATATTCGGCAAACAGTTCTACATACCGGGTAAAATTAGTCAGCAGGATGTATTCTGTAAATTCGGAGAGTTGCCGGTCGGTATAACGTGGCAACCAGTTTTCAACGATTTCTTGTTTTGTTTTCATAAATAACTATCTTTGATGACTGGATTGCAAATATAACATAAATTACAGATGTTTGTACTGAACCTGCCAGCTTTCGACATAAAAGTAAGGGAAAAAGACGGGAGACGCCTGATATTTGACCCGCTTCGCCGCCGCTATGTAGCCCTGACCCCCGAAGAATGGGTGCGGCAGCATTTCGTGAATTACCTGATTACTGAAAAGCATTACCCGGAGGACTTACTGGGAAACGAAATAAGCCTCCGGTATCATGCCGTGATCAGGCGTTGCGATACAATCGTGTATAATCGCTTTTTAGCCCCTCTGATGATCATCGAGTATAAATCCCCTTACGTAGCGGTAAAAAGAGCTGTATTCGACCAGATAAGCCGTTATAACGCATCTTTAAGGGTCAGGTTCCTGACTGTCAGCAACGGGATTCAGCATTTTTGCTGCCGGATAGATTACGAAACACAGACCTATACCTTCCTGGAAAGCCTGCCTGCCTACGATGAATTGGGCGAATAGTCACTCTTTCCGGACAGCTGCATTGAGCGCCGTAGAGAAATAGGTGAATAAACTTTGCCAGTTGATCGCTATTTCGTTAGCCGCATAAGCCGGGGTTACATCCACATAACACTCGTCGGGAATATCGGAAGGATATTCGCACCTGTCCTGCTTACCCGGATTGGGGCCTCCGACGAGGAATCCCGGTATCGGCTCGGTCGTTTCATCGCTTGCCGAGAGCCTATGATGCGGATTCACCGGACTCTTGTATCCCCATCCGGTGATATAGCAATAGCCGGTCGCATTCCTGCCCAGGAGGTAATCCATCGTGTGGAGCGCCCCCGTGAGGTATCGTTTGTCTTTTGTCAGCAGCCAGGCATAGAGGAAGGTGACGCCCTGGTTGGAGGCGGCATCGGAATTGCATCCCCAGAAAAAGTCTCTGGCGCTGCGTCCGTACGGAGCGTTATAGGGAGCGGTTTCTGTTTCCTGCAAGGTGCTGTCGGCATAGGCCAGTAGTTGTGTCTGCGCTTGGATGGCCAGTGTTTTTGCCGGGCCTTCCAGGGTTCCGGCATAACGGATCAGCGACCAGCTTCCCAGTCCGCCTACCCGGCTCCATGTCGGGAGTGTATAGCGTTCGGGTTTGTACCGGAGGGCTGTCTCCAGGTAGCTGTCGTCGTGCGTGGTGAGATACAGTTCGACGGCTGCCCAGAAGAACTCGTCGGCTGCCGAGCGATCTCCGTATTCGCCGGTCGTAATATCGGGGTCGGAGGTTTCATTCATCGCCCGCTGGTTGTAGAGCGCCTGGGGATGATTCATCGCCCAGTCGAAAGCGCTTCGTGCGGCTTCGAGTGTTTTTCCGGCAAGGCCGGGGTAGCCCTCCCCGTATCCGGCGTAAACGCGCGATGCCTGTGCCATGGAAGCTGCGAAATCTAATGCCGCCGTTACTGATTTGGCAACCACGTAACGCTGTTTACTGCATGCCGTAGGTTTGATGAAGCCTTCAAACTCCGGTGTGGTCAGTTTGTGATATACTCCGCCATCGTCCGGGTCTTGCATGCTGAGCATCCAGCCGATATTCCAGTAGGTTTCATCCAGCAGGTCAGGGATTGCATTTCCGCTTTCCGGGATATGGGCATTCTGTTGCTTCACTGCTTCGGGAAAGTCTTCATACAGTGAGAGCAAAACGCCGACGCTGAAGCCGGAGTTCACGATGTACTTATTGTAGTCGCCCGCATCGTACCAGCCTTTGGGAGAGGAGATGAGAGTGCCTGCCGGGCGGGTGGGCGAGGCGGCGGAGGGATGTATCACGACCAGGCTGTCGGGATGTCCGGCCGGGCGGCTCCATTGTCCGGCATACGCTGCTTCCACCGGAGTGGATGCCCGTTGGTAGTAGAAAGCTTTCAGTCCTGCCAGGGCGATATCCTCCAGGAGCTTGTCGCTGACGACGAAAGGATGAGAGCGGCCTATGGCCGGCACTTCAATCCGGTATTCTCCGGGAGAGCGTATGCCGGTGAAAGACAGCACAGAGGTTTTCTTATCCGAAAAAGACGAAGAACGGGGTTCGGATGAAATGCCGCTGAAGACGATTCGGTTTGTCGTCATGTCGCGGATAGAGAAAGGCCGCCGGCCGATAGTGTCGGAAAAGAGAACGGCTACCTTCTCTTCCGAAGGATAGAATCCCAGCTGGTTGAAGCGGATGGATTCGCTCAGAGGTAATTCCCGCTGCGCGCACGAGGTGAAAGCCAAAAAGCATACGCAGAGTGCAGACATGCACATTTTCTGTTGTTTGTTCATTTGTTTGAGATGCATTAGGTGATCAGATAATTTATATAAAGGATAGAATCAGCCGATTGGCTCTTTTTTGTCTCATGATGTTTTATTTCATCAAAGGAAGGAGTCTGTTTATTCATGAGCACAGGTTTCGATTTTGTTTCATTATTCTGAGTGAGTAATGAATAACACAGCAGGAAGGCGAAGAATGTTACTATCAGAGGTTTCATAATCCCGTAAATTTATTTTGACATCTTATTATCGTATTCATGGATGTGTTTAAAACGGGAAATGCTGCATTTTATTGAGTTTCCGCCTGATTTTTGTAGCGATGGGGGCCGGGGGAGAGGTGAAGGATGAAACCTCCGTCCTTCACATCTTAATTTTGTGTCATTCAAATGTTTATACCCTTTGTGAAGGAGTGAATGAACAGTAGTGAAATATCCGGAAATCAGCAGACTGTTTCCGGTATTTGTTTTTGCGTAAACCCTCTGCGGCCTTCTGATGCAGTAAAGTCTGTTACGTTTATAATTAGAGGAAGAAGTTCCCGCAGAGGAATATACCGGCAGCCTGCCTCTGAAGCTTTTATTTGTCCGACCCGGGTCAAACAGCTGTCCGACCTGGGTCGAACACGTGTCTGACCTGGGTCGGACAG
>JAISZA010000007.1 GCA_031269535.1 Tannerellaceae bacterium | reverse complement strand
AGTTAAGAACATCCAATATAGCAGAAAATTCAGTTAAAATCAGTTTTTTTTGCAGTTACAAGTTACGAGTTATAAATTACAAGTAGGAATATCAGATTGCGCTGTTTCCGGAAGAAAAGCTGTCTTATTGTCACTTTCAGGGATATACTGTTCACTATTCACTATTCGTTATTCACTTGAAAAAGCATTCTGCTTTTTCACTCCCCTCGGATTACGGCGTTTTTTGCGCCCGGAGGAGAGACGGACGGTAAAAAAGCGGATTTTTTAATGACAAAATCTGACATTTTGATAGTTCTGACAATTTGCTTATTTCAATTAAGAATTATACTTCGCGCAGTTTAAAATAGTGAGATGAAAACAGAAATAAAGTAAACTTCTTTTGTGGGTGTCGGATTCAATAAAAAATAGTGAATATTCATCTTGGGGATAAAACGGAATAATCCGGTAGGCGCCCTGAAAGGGTAGCCTAATGATGCCCGCAGATAATATCCGGCTGTATATTCAGCCTCGGAACGGTATAGTTTTTTTTCTGTTTTTATCTCATTATTTTAAACCGCGCGAAGTATAAGAGTCAGGGGGGGATGGATATCGTCATTGTAAGGCATGGAGCAACCCAGGTGTGCCCACGTATATGTTCTTTAGCAGGAAAAACATTATATCCGGCTTGTTTTTGCATCTTTAAAGGAGATGTCTTACTTTTGCATCCTGTTTTAATCGATTAATTATACACAGAGATATATAAAATTTATGGCAACGACTGCTGATTTTAGAAATGGAATGTGCCTGGATATCGACGGCACCTATTATTTTATTGTTGAGTTCCTTCATGTAAAGCCCGGGAAAGGCCCGGCTTTCGTCCGTACCAAACTAAAAAATGTGATGACCGGACGTGTCATCGACAAGACCTGGAACTCAGGAGTGAAAGTAGAAGAAGTACGCATTGAGCGCCGTCCGTATCAGTTTCTTTACAAGGATGATATGGGGTATAACTTCATGCATCCCGAGACTTTTGAACAAATCTCTATCCCCGCCGAAGCTATCAGCGGTGTGAAATTCCTCAAAGATGGAGATATCGTGGAAGCCATGGTACATGCTGCTACCGAAACTATCCTGACCTGCGAACTCCCGACCCACGTCGTCCTGGAAGTGACCTATACGGAACCAGGTCTGAAAGGCGATACGGCGACCAATACACTGAAAACGGCCACGGTGGAAACCGGAGCCGAAATACGTGTACCTCTGTTTATCAATATAGGCGAAAAGATAGAAGTGGATACGCGCGACGGTTCGTACGTCGGGCGCATCAGGGAATGAACTTCAAATGTACCTTAACTATGGATAAACTTCCTGTCAGACAATGGGCAATAGAAGACCGCCCGCGGGAGAAGATGCTTCAGAAAGGAGCTTCGGCACTGAGTGATGCCGAACTCCTTGCTATCCTGATCGGTTCGGGAAGCCGGACGGAATCGGCCGTACAGCTCTCACAGCGCCTCCTCCATTCGGTAAACAACAGCCTGAGCGCGCTGGGTAAACTCTCCGTTAAAGAAATGACCTCCGGATTCAAAGGGATCGGAGAAGCCAAAGCGACCACCATTGCCGCAGCCCTTGAATTAGCCCGCCGGCGCAACGGCAGCGAACGCTTCCGCCAGGAGAGCATCACATGCAGCAAAGATGTTTATACCCTCTTTTACCCCCTGCTTTGCGACCTGGCACACGAGGAACTCTGGATAGCCCTCACCAACCGAGCCGCCAGGGTCATTGAGAAAGTAAAGATCAGCCAGGGTGGCGTAAACGAAACGACAGCCGATATACGCCTGATACTCAAACCGGCCATTCAGTCGCTGGCCTGCGGTATCATCCTTTGTCATAATCATCCTTCGGGGAATGCCCACCCCAGTCCGCAGGACGACGCCCTGACGCACCGCGTGCACGACTCCGCCCGGCTGATGGGGATCAACCTGTCGGACCACCTGATACTTGCCGGTCATACCTATTACAGCTATGCCGACGAAGGGAGGCTGTAGAGAGAGAGAGGAGTAAAGAGACTGGTTTCTCAGCGGACAAGTGTCCCGACGGCTTCGCCGGAGATTACTTTTTTCAGGTTTCCCGGAGTATCCATATCAAAGACGATGATGGGTAGCTTGTTTTCTTTGCACATCGTTGTTGCCGTCAGGTCCATGACTTTGAGTCCCCGCTGATAGATTTCGTCGTATGTGATTTCACTGAATCTTACAGCCGTGGGGTCTTTCTCCGGGTCGGCGGTATAGATACCGTCCACACGGGTACCTTTCAGCATCACCTCGGCCTCCGTTTCGATGGCGCGCAGGGAAGAGCCGGTGTCGGTAGTGAAGAAGGGGTTTCCCGTTCCGCACGAGAGAATCACTACGTATCCTTCTTCCAGCAGTTCGATAGCCCGCCATTTGTTATAATACTCTCCGACAGGCTCCATGCGGATAGCCGTCAGCACTTTTGTTTTTACCCCCAGGGCGGTCAGGGCAGAGCTCAGCGCGAGGCTGTTGATGACGGTAGCCAGCATCCCCATCTGGTCGCCTTTGACACGGTCGAAGCCTTTGGCGGCGCCGCTGAGTCCGCGGAAGATATTGCCTCCTCCGATGACGATTCCTGTCTGCACGCCCATTTGCGCCACTTCCCGTATCTGCGTGGCGTACTCGCTGAGGCGCACTTCGTCGATCCCGTATGGTTTATCCCCCATCAGAGATTCCCCGCTCAATTTTAAGAGAATACGTTTATATGCTATCATTTGCATTATATTTTTGAATTATTTATGCGATTTTCGTGCAAAAATACTACTTTTGCCTTACTTATTAGAAAGGACATACTAATTTTAATACCAATAATGACCAATGGTTTCATATTCAAAATTCCAAATGTGGTGGCTGCTTGCCTTGCGTTTACTGATTGGTTGGCATTTCCTGTACGAAGGTCTTGTCAAAGTGTTAAATCCCAAATGGACTTCCCTGGGATATCTGATGGATTCACAGGGGTGGTTTGCCTCCCTGTTCCAGTCCATGGCCGGCAACCCCGGTACGCTTGCTGTTGTTAATTTTCTGAACGAATGGGGCCTGATTCTGATTGGGCTGAGTCTGCTCCTGGGCTGTCTGACACGTCTGGGCAGTATCGGGGGGATTCTCCTCCTGGGCTTGTATTATTTCTCTCATCCTCCCTTTATCGGGTCCGAAGATTTATTTATGTTACCCCGTGAAGGCTCTTATCTGTGGATAGACAGGAATCTGATAGAAATGGTTGCACTCGCCGTACTCTATGTGTTTCCCACCTCTCACGTATTCGGATTGGATAAATATGTTTCGTATGTTTTGAAAAGAAAACCCTCAAAATCCCTTTAATTATGTCAGAAGAAAATAAGAATCAGCAGGAACAACCCCTCTCCTCCGGACGCAGAGATGCGATAAAGACCCTTGTTTCCGTCCCGGTATTGGGAGCGATGGCTTACGGAGTGTATAAGAAGACACAATACGACCGCTCCAGGAGAAATCTGGGAGATTTGTTCAAACTCGATCCCGTGACTCCTCCTTCGGCCAGAGAAGTAGCACCGGACGGCAAGCCTATCCGCCTGGGTATTATCGGATACGGTATCCGCGGGAAGCAATTACTAAGGGCGGCAGGCTTTGCCGAACCTTCCGTGATTGATACCTGGAAAGAAGCCGCACGGCTTAATTCGAAGGATACCCGTTACAAGGATTATGTCGAACAGGAGAGCCTGAACCTGAGCGTAACCGGCGTATGCGATATCTTCGACACCTATGCCGAAGCCGCTATCCTCTCCGGATCAAATACCAACCGCGAAGGCTCCGGCGGCCCCTTCGGTACGCCCCCCAAACGCTACCGCTATTATAAAGATTTACTGGCTGCCGACGACATCGACGCCGTTATCATTGCCGCACCCGACCACTGGCATGGCACAATGGCAATGGATGCTGCACGGGCAGGCAAGCATGTCTATCTGGAAAAACCCATGTCGTGGACAGTGCCCGAAACGTATATGATACGCGATGTGATCAAACAAAGCGGCGTTACTTTCCAGTTCGGACACCAGGGAAGGCAGACCGACAGCTACCTCAGGGCCCGGCAGATTATTGAAAAAAACATCCTCGGCCCCGTCTCACTGATCGAAGTATGCACCAATCGCAACGACCCTAATGGCGCCTGGGTCTATCCTATCCACGAAACGGCCAACCCCAGTACGATAGACTGGAAACAGTTCGAAGGAAACGAAGAACGCATCCGCGAATACCTGGATTATATGCAGGCTCATGGCCTCGCCCGCTATGTAGGCCCCGAACCACGTGAACAGTTCGACCTGAAACGCTTCTTCCGCTGGCGCTGCTGGTGGGACTACAGCACAGGACTGAGCGGCGATTTGCTGACGCATGAATACGATGCCGTCAACCAGATACTGGGTGTGGGAATTCCCTACTCGGCCACTTCTTCCGGAGGCGTTTACTTCTTCAAAGACGGGCGGACGGTTCCCGATGTGCTACAGACCTCATTCGAGTTTCCCGACCGCGACCTCACCATGCTCTACAGCGCCACCCTGGCCAGTCAGCGCTCGCGGGGGAAAGTATTCATGGGCCACGATGCCTCTATGGAACTGTCGAGCTCGCTCATCGTGCAGGTTGACCCTCGTTCCACACGCTATGCCTCGCAAATCGAACAAGGCATAATCAAACCGGATACTCCTTTGATTACCTATGTCCCGGGGCAGGAGAATGTAGATGCCGTCAGCTCGGCTACCGAACTCTATTTCGCCCAGCGGGGACTGCTTTACGCCTACGTCAACGGCAAACGCTACGATACGACCTACCTGCACATACGCGAATGGGTCGAATGCATCCGTAACGGAGGGACTCCCAGTTGCGACATTGACGCCGCCTTCGAAGAAGCCATCACCGCCCACATGGGAACGCGCGCTTATCTGGAAGGACGCACCATGTACTGGGACAAGGACAAGGAAGAGATCGTACGCGGATAGCTCAGCTGCCGCCGCCTCTCGCTGCCGCTTCTTTCAGTATCTCGCCTACGGTGGGATGAGGGAAGACAAACGAGGCTAATTCTCCGGCTTTCAATCCCTTCTCAATAGCGATACCGGCAATGGTAATCAGCTCTGAGGAGGGATTTCCCAGTAGATGGGCGCCGAGGAGGGTGCCGTCGCCGGCGGTTATGAGTTTGCAGATGCCGTTGCCCATCTCATTTTCGGCCACGAAGCGGCCGGAGAATGTCATGGGGATTTTGTGCACCGTATAAGGTCTGCTTTCGGCTTGTAGCTGTTCTTCCGTAGCGCCCACGCCTGCTATTTCGGGATTGGTATAGACTATGCCGGGGATGGCGCGGTAGCTCATTCCTGCCGTCGCTTTCCCAAGGATGTGTCTGACCGCTGTTTCCGCCTCGCTGACAGCGGTATGCGCCAGAAGGGAGAAGCCGGTGACATCGCCGCAGGCATACACTCCGGGCGCCGGGCTTTGCATGTATTCGTTCACCTGGATGCCGTGCCGGAGGAATCCGGGGCCGAGTGTCTCCAGGCCGAAGCCCTGGGTGAGAGGCCGCCTTCCGGTGCTGAGCAAGACTTTTTCTGCCTGTATGCGGAAAGTCTTGCCCTCTTTTTCCACGGAGACTCCCTGGTCGCTGACCTCCTTCACCCGGTGCCCTGTATAGAAGCGGATGCCCCGGCGGGTATATTCGGTGCGCAGCAGGGTAGCCAGCTCCCTGTCCATCCCCGGCAATATCTCGTCGAGCATCTCAATGATATGCACTTCCGTCCCCAGGCTGTTGAAAAAGGAGGCAAATTCCATCCCGATGACTCCTCCGCCTATCACCACCAGCGAAGCCGGCCGTTCGTTTGCTTCGAGGGCTTCGCAGCTGGTCCAGTATGCTGTTTCGCCCAATCCCGGAATGGGTGGGATGAAGGGTTCCGAGCCGGTACACACGATCAGCTGCCGGGCCTCGTATATGGCTCCGGCGCAGTCGATGCACAGGCTTCCCTCGGCAGTACGCCCTCTGACGACCGCCTCACCCTGCACAAGGCTTACGCCCTTCGCTGTCATCTTCATACGGATGCCGGCTACCAGCTTTCTCACCACCTTGTTTTTGCGTGCGATGATTCCGGGCAGGTCATAACAGGCATTCTCCGCCCTTATTCCATATTTGGAGGCTCCCCGTATCGTATCATACACTTTGGCGGAATAGAGCAAGGTCTTGGTAGGGATACAGCCTTCGTTCAGGCAAACGCCTCCCAGGGATTTTTTCTCAAAGAGTACGGTCGGAAGCCCTGCCTCTCCCGCCTTTTCAGCAGCGGTATAACCAGCCGGCCCGCCTCCGATAATTGCTAATTCGTATTTCATGATTCCTGTTTTTTTTCTGCAAATATACATCCTTTATCCGACGGGTGCCGACCTTTTATTGCCCGGATACGCATATCCTGATATTTTTGTAAATATTCCGGGACAAAAGATGGGTTCCCTTCTCGCAAGGACGGCCCGTAATGACGATGCGACAATTTGAATTGAGAATCGACGTAGTCAAATGCACCCCATCCCTTGCTGCGCCTGTGCCGGGTAGAATGAATGTTAAAATAGCATTTGGATTATAGGATAAATTTGCTTTTACTCTCTATAGCTATATAGAAATATTTTAATATAGGGTAATGGACAAAACCTATAATATTTCAGAAAAGCTATTA
>JAISZA010000006.1 GCA_031269535.1 Tannerellaceae bacterium | reverse complement strand
ACATTGCAGGAGGCTTCACAAAAGGGTACAAA
This sequence comes from Tannerellaceae bacterium, assembly GCA_031269535.1. Classification (GTDB taxonomy): domain Bacteria; phylum Bacteroidota; class Bacteroidia; order Bacteroidales; family Tannerellaceae; genus DFXE01. Next base: position 10,288 of record JAISZA010000006.1, on the reverse strand, counting down.
CATCCCATGTATTGAAAAATGGCTATGACAAATTTGTCATGCTCCTGTTTTCGGAAAATGTTACCTCTACCGATAAGGTAGCATACCATAACTCGCTTGTTATACCCGTGCAGAAATTACAAGTATAGTAGGTATAAATCCATTATTTTTCTTTGAAAATCGACCGGCGACTAAACTTTTCTCTCTATCTTTGTTCGTGTCATCTTTTTTCGATCAGTACTGTTATGAAACATACCAATATAAATTCTGATGAGAAAAGGTTCCGTCTGTTTTCGTTTCCGTATGGGTGAGTAATTGATGTTTAACAAAATAAAGAATAATTATGATGACAAGTGTTAACCCTTTGACGGGTTTTTTAAAAAACAAAAAAGGCTTTATTCTTACCTTTTTGATGTGTGTTTTCAGTAGCGGAGCATTTGCTCAATTCCCTTTTCAGTTCAGGGCGCAGGAGCCGCTGAAATGTATAGACAGGCAATGTCTGATCGACCTTGTTGATACCTATTTCAAAGCGCTGGTGGCCCACGATCCCAGCCAGATTCCGTTTGCAGCGAACACCCGCTTTGTCGAAAACATAGACAACAAGCCCGTTGGGGAAGGACTTTGGCAGACTGCATCGGCGGTTCCGTCTTCTTTCAGAATCTATGTGCCCGACCCTGCCGTTGGCGAAGTCGGTTTTATGGGAATGATGGAGGAACAGGGCAAACCCATTATGATTGCGCTCCGGCTGAAGGTTGTGGATGGTTTCGTTCTCGAAGCCGAACATTTAGTCGTGCGTAGCCTCGACCCCAAAAACATGAAGTACCTGCAAACCGTCCGCCCCGGAATCCTTACCACCATTCCGGAAAAGGAACGCATGAAAAGACATGAAATGGCAGGAATCGCCTATTCCTACTACGACGCGCTGATTATGGACAACGGCTATCTTTCTCCCATGGCGGATGATTGTGCCCGCCGGGAAAACGGTATGCCGGCAAGCAACAGCGGAATCCCCGACAGCGAAACTGACGAGTCTCCCAATTACAGCGCACTGAAAACCGTCGAACAGCTCAACACCAACATGATGGATTATATCGACGACATCGACAACGTGCGGGTATTTGCAATCGATCCCGTCACCGGACTGGCCATCGGCTTCTCGCATTTCCGGCATGGAATGGCCAAAAAGGTTTTCCCCATCTATAACGTCCCGGGCGTGACAAGCCGCGAAGTGCAGTTGCCACCCTTCGACCTGCCCGCAGCACATGTTTACAAAATAAGCAAGGGGGAGATTCACGAAATCGAAGCATTGGGCTTCCTCACCGGGTATATGGCTCCAAGTGGATGGGAATAATCATACAACAGGATTATGAAAACAAGAAATAACACAAACGTTTGGTCCGCAACCTGGCTTACTCTTGTATTACTATTAGTAGCCACAACTTCGTGCGAAGAAAAAAAAGTATCGTACGACGAAATCATTGCGGATTTTTTATTTGAATACACGCCCCTCACGGCCGGACAGGTACGTGAGGCGGTTGATGCCGCCCCGTTCACATTTGCCGACAGCGAACAAAGCCCCGGCTACGCGCTGCTCCTCAACGATAGCACTTCGTTTGTTGTGCCGGAAGGTTCGGCCTGCCTTCGTTTGAACGACCTTACATTAAATGTATGGCGCGAGCCCTATTCGCTCCGGTTCTTTGTTGCCGTAGTGGATGAGCGTACGCAGCTTGCCACCGTGTTTGAAACCTGGCTCTGCGGCGAAGGCGGCTTGGGCACCAGGCTCCCGCCCCGCGAAGTGCAACGCTACATTTCCACCGGTTATATAGCAGGCCGGGAAGCGCCGGAGCGTCGCCATAAAGCGACAAAAAGACTAAGCGGCAAGGTCGTTCAATGGTCGGACGAGCTTACCCTTTTCGGCTCGGCAACCTATTCCGCACGTGTACCCGAAGGCTCCATGCAGACGTTTTGCTATCCGTCGGATTACTACGAACTCGACGACCGCCACTGGTTGTATTCACGCGTCGAGGTGGAATTTAGCGGAGAGTTTGTGCTCGACGTTATCGACCTCTACGCCATGAAAAAGATAGGCGTGCGGTTTGGCCTGAACGCCCAAGATAAGTTCGACTATGCATTCTATTCGGACGCAGGCAGAATCCGCGGGCAGCTTGCCGCATATTATCCGTTCGGACTTGCGGAAGAAGCGCAGACACCGCCCATGCCGCCCGCCCCCAAAGGGATGCGATACCTTTACCGTCCCTCCGAACTGACCCATCCGATGACGCTCGAAGAAGTTGCAGCCGTGGCATCCCGGACAAAGGGATGGAAAGGTGCTTTCGACTTTCCGGGCAAAGAGAAAAAAATGATGGAACATTCCACCCTGCTCGACAATCGCAACTTCTCGCTCGTATTCGATAACGGGACAGTATGGGAATACGAAATCGGCACCGACTTCCAAATGCGCTTCCGTCCCGAAGGAGGCGAATGGAAACCGGAGCGTTACGATGCGTTCGAGGCCGACGACCAATTAGTCTTCTTCACCCATACGACCGATAACGATTGCCCGATCGACGCCCTGCAATACGCAATAGACCTGAAAAACGGACTTGTAACCTGCATCCGTTCCACCTTCGACAATCCAGAGCGTCCGCGCGACCCTCGCCAGGAATGGTTGTTCGGCATCGTCAAGGCAGAAGGAATCCATCCTTCGGGCGAGCGTCATGATTTCACAGACGAATTGCTGGGACACTCCTATACATGGGAATATAGCGACAACATATCATCGCAGCACGTCTATACCACCACCGAATCCTTTACATACGCCATCATATCGAGTGCCGGGCCGAGCGTGATGGGCAGTTTTCCCTGCAAATACGTCAAAATCCGCGACGGCGTGTATATGCTATCCTGGATTGAAATGCGCTCACAGGGCATACAGGGTATTTTGCTTTTCAATACCAAAACGATGCACGACTGTGGCACATGTCACGGTATGACGCACGACCAAACATTTGAATTTAATACCTTCGGTGCCGAATCAAGAGGCGCCGGACGGTATTATTAACCCGGAGCCGGCGTATTTGTTTCCGAGACAGATACGCTGGCATACCAATCCTCTATCAGCAACTTACTGAAATCCTTATCCGGAACTCAGGTTGATATGCCTCCCGTTTATGCGCATGTCAATAAATATCAACTGATTCTAAATCCGGTTAATTTGTGTGCTTTTTAATAGTTATACTTCGCGCGGTTTAAAATAGTGAGATGAAAACAGAAATAAAGTAAGCGTCTTTTGTGGGTGTCGGATTCAATAAAATATTGAATATTCATCACGAAACCCAGGGCGTTGCCGGGTTCCGGAGGCAACGGCCCCGAGGATAAAACGGAATAATCCGGTACGCGCCCTGAAAGGACAGCATAATGATGTCTGCAGATAATCTCCGACTGCATATTCAGCTTCCGGAACCTATATTGTTTTTTTCTGTTTTCATCTCACTATTTTAAACCGCGCGAAGTATAATATGAAAGAACACTGTAGTTAAGGGCGAAAGCCCCTCCTACGGTGTCACGGCTACAAAATCAGCCGGAATTTTTTATTTTCAACTATTTTCAACTACCCTTTTTTCTCCCTGAATCGCTTATTTTTTTCTCATTTTTTTGTATAAATAAAAAACTTCTCTATCTTTGCAAGCGCAAACCGGAAAATGCGAAAATAGCTCAGTTGGTAGAGCATAACCTTGCCAAGGTTAGGGTCGCGGGTTCGAGTCCCGTTTTTCGCTCACACTCTGCACGACATCAGAGAGAAAATATAGAGAATACCTCCCTAATCACGTAGCGGGAGGTATTTTTTTTGCGCTTATATCTCTGGAAAATGCATATCTTTGTATGCAGAACAGTTTCAGAAAGGCCATCAGAAATCAGGAAGGAACCGGGCTGTTGATAAATTCTCTTTCGATCATAAAAAAGTTATATGAAAAACAATTGGATTGCTTTATGTATAGGTATAGGTATAGGTTTGCTGTCGGTCTGGAATAGCAAGGCCTTTATTCCGGACGGAGGCGAGAGCGGTTATACACTGACGGAGGAAGGCGCCTGGTGCTGGTTTGCCGACCCCCGGGCGATACACTATGAAAATCTGTCCGGTACGATTAATAAGACATACGTAGGTTATATTGATGTGCATGGGAATATAAAAGCCATGCAATATGATTTTCTTACAGGGGAAAAAGAAGAAGTGCTTATTCGTTCTTATTTCCAGCCTGATGATCACAACAACCCGACTTTTCTGATCCTGCCCGGCGACGAACGGGTCATGGTCTTCTATTCGCGCCATACGGATGAATCGTGTTTTTATTATCGCGTATCGGAGCTTCCGGGCGATATCACAAGCTTAGGCAAGGAATACCGGCTGGAGACAGATCATCCGACAACATACCCTTCTCCCTTTATATTGTCGGACGATCCCACCCATATTTACCTCTGTTGGCGGGGCATTCAATGGCATCCCACGATTGCCCGTCTGACAATGCCGGACGACGAAGGCCGGAGCCGTTTCGACTGGGGGCCTAAACAGATGCTCCGCTATACTGTCGATGGGACACATCCGTATAGAGGTTCACGCCCTTATGCGAAATACACCTCCAATGGGAAAGATAAGATTTATATGACCTACACGACCACCCATCCGGATAATGAAAATCCGAACTGGGTATATTTCAATTACATCCATATCCCGGCTTCGGGAGATACATCGGAGATCAGCCTCACGGATGTAAAAGGCGAGACCTTGTCTCGTATCGGCAAAGAGGTGCATTGCATTCAGAAAAGCCCTGATTATTTAGCCGCTCATCCACAGGCTGTGGTTGACCATCCGGATTCGCATCGCGACTGGGTATGGGAAGTGGCGGCAGACGGGCAGGAAAATCCTGTGATTGCACTGGCCCGGATAAACGAAACGAAAGACAGCCACGACTATTATTATGCGAAATGGACGGGAAAGGCCTGGGGATTAACTTTCCTGACGAATGCTGGAGGCTCTTTTCACCAGACCCCTGGTATCGAAGCCTGTTACAGCGGCGGAATGAGCATTGACAAAGACTATCCGGACATCCTGTACTGCTCCGTACCTGTTGACGCAGCGTCCGGAAGAGTCTATGAGATAAAGAAATACACCATAGGAAAAGAAGGCTCGGTAATCAGTACCGAACAGATAACCCGTAACTCCGCTAAAAACAATGTGCGCCCCTATGTACTACCGGGATCGGGGAAAAATCCCCTGCGATTGGTGTGGATGCACGGGGATTATTATGATTGGATTGTCAGTTCTTCCCGTCCGCAGGGATATCCTACCGCCATACATGGCGACTACTGTTTGCCTGCCGGACCTGTTGAGCCGGAAAGAGGATGGATTGGCAGCCGGTATCCGGATAAGGTTGCCGCGGAAGGCCTCAGTTCTTTTTCCATATCCGTATCAGTCCATCTGAATCCGGATACACACGGAGGGGAGATGCTGCAACTCGGTTCCGTAGGGTATGGAATAGATAAAGAAACGTTCAGACCCTATGTGAGAACAGGAGAAAAGTACTTCTGTAGTACCAATAAATTAGCCACTTCCGATGTGTGGAAGACCCGGAAAAGAGCGACCGGAGGCGAATGGTACGAACCGGAGACGTTCCGTTCTTTCCACCTCGCATTCGTCTGCGATTCGGGTATGCTGACTACTTATATAAACGGCTTGATCGATCAGAAAATAGCCATAGAAAGTCTGGAACTGAAAGAATTAAAAACGGACGAATCCATGATACGGATGGATGATTGCCGCATTTATGACAGAAAGATTACCCAGGATGAGATAAAAAAGATAAGAGAATCAAGCCGCTGATATACACACATCCTGATTCGGATAAATAACATTAATAATATTAACTTACAGATGATGACAAATCAATTTTCATTAGACGGGAAAGTTGCCCTGGTTACGGGTGCATCCTATGGGATAGGGTTTGCTATTGCCTCGGCTTTTGCAAAGGCCGGGGCCGGAATTGTGTTCAATGATCGCAGCGAAGAAGCGTTGAATAAAGGATTAGCCTCGTATAAAGAGGCTGGTATAGAGGCTAAAGCCTATGTTTGTGATGTGACGGATGAAGAACAGGTGCAAACAATGGTCGCCCGGATAGAGAAAGAAGTGGGAATAATTGATATCCTTGTGAACAATGCCGGGATCATTAAGCGCATTCCGATGCACGAGATGTCGGCGGCTGAGTTTCGTCAGGTAATCGACATCGACCTGAACGGGCCTTTTATCGTATCCAAAGCCGTTATTCCCGGTATGATTAAGCAAGGACACGGAAAGATTATCAATATCTGTTCGATGATGAGCGAATTAGGACGTGAAACCGTTTCTGCCTACGCGGCGGCTAAAGGTGGTTTGAAGATGCTGACGCGGAATATCTGCTCCGAATATGGCGGACACAATATCCAGTGCAACGGGATTGGCCCCGGATATATTGCTACCCCGCAGACCGCTCCATTAAGAGAGAGGCAGGCTGACGGCTCGCGCCATCCCTTCGACTCGTTTATCATAGCCAAAACTCCCGCGGCCCGTTGGGGTACGCCCGAAGACCTGCAGGGGCCGGCTGTGTTTCTGGCTTCAGACGCATCCAACTTTGTGAACGGCCATATTCTTTACGTGGATGGCGGTATTTTAGCCTATATAGGGAAACAACCCTGATAAAATACGTCCTGTACTTCTTTGCTATATTCACTTTTATCAGATACTAACCATGATTTCACGAAGAGATTTTATAAAAATTACTGCGGCGGGGGGAGCCCTGGTCTCCGCAGGCAGGGTCGCGGAGGCGCGCGCGGCTGTACAACCGGCTTTGCCGGATGAAGGATATGTCTGGGAGAGCAGCCGCCGGATTCCCCTGATTGCCGATGTTGACCTCCTGGTTGTCGGAGGGAGTTCGCGGGGAGTAGCTGCTGCTTCGGCGGCAGTCCGGACGGGATGCAACGTATTCCTGATCGCTTCTTTGCCTTATTTAGGCGATGATATCTGCGGTGCTTTCCTGTATGAGCAGGCAGAAGGCGAACAGGCGCAGACAGCGCTTGCCCGGAGAGTATTCCCTTCGGAAGCATACCCTACCCCCTTGCATGTAAAAACAGTACTCGAAGATGAATTGATAAACAACGGGGTCGGCTTTCTGTATTGCAGCTATGTAACCCATGCGGTTGTGGATGATTCGGGGCGTGTGGCGGGGGTGACGATAGTGAACCGCTCCGGTCGCCAGGCTATCCGTTGCAAGGCGCTGATTGATGCGACGCAGACCGCTTCTGTCGCTTTGCTTTTCGGAGCGCAGCAGACTCCTTTCCGGGCAGGTGTGAGAGATTTCCTGTTTACGGTTACAGGCAATACTCCCACACAGGGAGACGGAATTACAAAAACAGAAAACCTGCGTCCTTTATCTTTTGGCGGGAAGACCTATCCGCTCACACGTTATACCTTCTCCCTTCCTTTGCAGGAGCCTTCGTATGCTGCACTGATGCAGATTGAACACATCGCCCGGACGAGAACCTGGGACCCCGATCAGGTAGATAGTGCCGACCTGCTGTGGTTTATCCCGGAAGAAACGATTCTCTGCCGCCAGTCCTACCGCGGCAATCCGGCTTCCTTGCGGAAGATACCGGAAGAGGCATTCGAGGTAAGAGGTATCGGCAATATATGGGTTGTCGGCCCCTGCGCCGATATTCCGCGGGCGATGGCTGCTACCCTGATGCGCCCCCTGAATGCCCTGTTCCTGGCCGACGTGCTCGGCGAACGTATAGCAGGCAGGATATCCGGTATTCCCACACCGGGCCAGGCCAGGGTGCTCCAGCCGAAGGCGGAAGGATTCAACTATGGCAGTGTCAGAGAACTGCTTAACCCTCTCCGCCCGTTGGCACAAAAGGATTTTATCGACTCGCCCGAAGGCGCCCTGCCGGTATGGGGACGGTATGAGGTCGTCGTGCTCGGAGGCGGAACAGCCGGCGCTTCGGCAGGCATATCGGCAGCCGGACAGGGAGCAAAAACAATCGTACTGGAATATCTGCACAGCCTGGGAGGACTCATGACCGCGGGAATGATCGGCCGCTATTGGGATGGCTTTCGCGAGGGCTTTACCAGCCGGATAGATAAGGGAGTGCGTGAGATGGCGCCGGAAGGACACAGCCGGCAGTTGAAAGACTGGAAGAATGATTCGCTGGCAGACTGGAAGATGGAATGGTTCCGCCGCGAACTGCTTCAGGCAGGCGGGACGCTCTGGTTCGGTGTGCTGGGATGTGGCGCTTTGGTGGAAGACGGACGTATCAAAGGAGTGGTCGTCTCGACGCCTTACGGACGGGGAGTCATCCTTTCCGATGTGCTTATCGACAGTACTGGCAGTGCAGATATTGCCATTGCCGCAGGCGCCGCTTTCGATTATACAGGTAAACATACGCTGGCCGTTCAGGGAGCCGGCCTGGGGAAAGCAGATCCCGGCGATTATTACAACAACAACGACTGGCTGTTCATCGACGATACCGATATACTTGATGTTAGCCGGGCTTTTGTACAGGCAAAAGTGAAACTGCAAGGGCATTACGACCTGGTAAAAATACCTCAGACTCGTGAACGCAGGCGTATCCTCAGCGAACATATCATCTCGGTATATGATGTCCTCAACCATCGGCGCTATCCGGATACGATTTCGTATCACCGGAGTTCGTTCGACACCCACGGCATGATCACCGATCCGTATTTTATCCTCAGCCCGCCGATGGAAAGGCATATGATATACGATGCCGACGTTCCGCTCAGGAGTCTGCTCCCCAGAGGACTGGAAGGGATCCTGACAACCGGCCTGGGCACAGGCGCCCACCGCGATGCGATGCCCGTCATCCGTATGCAGGCCTGCCTTCAGAACCAGGGATACGCCGTCGGTTTGCTGGCTGCAACGGCCGTCAAGGAGGGGAAATCCCTTCGCAAAGTCGATATGAAGAAGATTCAGCGCCACTTAGTCGCTATGGGCAACCTGCCCGCCCGCGTACTGACGGATAAGGAATTCAGCGGATTCAGCGCCAGGGAAATGCAGGAGGCTGCCCGAAGCGTTACCGATAACTACAAAGGCCTGGAAGTCTTACTCACCGACCCCGCCCGCTGCTCCGGTTTGCTGAAGAAGAGGCTTGCAGAAGGCCTGGAAGGCGAAGAAGCCCTCATCTGCGCTTCCATCCTGTGTATGATGGGAGATAAGCAGTATGCACAACATCTGGCCGGTGCAATTGCAAAGCAGGCAGGCTGGGATAAGGGCTGGCATTATACAGGTATGGGGCAGTTCGGCATGAGCCTGAGCCGCTTGGACTCCCTCCTGATCGCCTTGGGTAAGTCAGGAGAGCGCACCTCGCTTCCTCTTATTCTCGAAAAAGCCGGCTTGCTGGAGCCGGAAGATGAATTTTCGCATTACCGTGCGGTCACTATGGCCACGGAAAGCATTGGCAGCTCCGAAGCCGTTCCGCTCCTGGCCTCCCTTCTGCTTGCTCCGGGCGTCCGGTTCCATGCGCTGGATTCGTATGCCACGGCGCGTCAGCGTACCGTACCCGACTGGAACGACGTCAGCACGCGCAACATCGCCCTCAAGGAGTTGCATCTGGCGAAAGCGCTTTACCTTTGCGGAGACTGGGATGGCCTGGCCGAACGCATCCTGCGCCGGTACGCCGACGGCCTGCAAGGCCACTATGCCCGTTTTGCAGCTGAGATACTAAGGGATGTGAAATAAATAAGGTATAATAGTTTCACAATCCCCATAGACTTTTGACGAAAAATCCTTCACTCCTTCAAAGAGTGTATAATCGGCTGAACAATATAAAGTTAAAGTGTGAAGGATGGGAGAGCATCCTTCACACTCCTTCACCTTGACGAGTTAGGCGTTGTCAGGAAATAAACGTTACAAACTGTTCAAACAAAATCTTTTCCAACCCTTTTTCAATTACGCTGTTTTTGAACAGCCATATCGTTCGAGCATCGGGAACTTTATCTCCGCTCGACAGTCTGAGAAAATCCTTAAAACTCTGACGATCAATAATTTGTTCTTCCAGCATTTCATCGCTAATATTGTATAAACGCTGTAATATCAACAACTTAAACATTAAAACAACGTCTATCGGTTTGGCGCCGACATTGCTTTTCTTATCGTGATTAAGCATATTTTCTTCCGCTTCCAGTCGAAACATCTCAAAATCAATCACTTTAAGTAAGCGATAGAGAGGATTGCCCTTTTGTTTCAACTGTTCGGTAGCGTGG